>CAZEMM010000046.1:0-15447 GCA_964513445.1 uncultured Butyricicoccus sp.
CAAGCAGCCCGCACGATAACGCGCGCCGGAGTGGGTGCAGGGAGAGGGCGGGCGCCTTGCGCCCTCTCCCTGCATGATTTTACAAAGAAAAGAAATTGCTCCCAAGTACATCTAGGACGGAGCCTCGCTTTCGCCCCTGCCACCGGCAGGCCGCGACCCGCGCCTATCGTGCATACAAATGCAAACAAATGCGCAAGCTATATGTAAAAACAATCGGAGGAACCGAGCAATGCAACCGAAAGAATATCAAAAGCTGGTGCAAAAGGCAAGCCGGCGTTCCCCATTGGGCAAGGATATGCTGTGGGCCTTTGTGGTCGGCGGCGCGATCTGTACATTGGGACAGGCTATTTTAAATTTCTGGAAGAGTACGGGTTTGGAAGAGAAGCAGGCGGCGACCGCCACCTCGATTACGCTCATCGGTCTGGCCGCGCTGCTGACCGGCCTGCATGTGTATGATAAGCTTGCAAAGCATGCCGGCGCGGGCACACTGGTGCCGATCACCGGCTTCAGCAATTCCGTCGCCGCCCCGGCGCTGGAATTTAAGACGGAAGGCCTGATACTTGGTACCGCCGCGAAGATGTTCATCATCGCAGGTCCGGTGCTGGTCTATGGGCTGGGCGCGTCCATCGTGTACGGCTTTCTGCTCGTGCTGTTTGGCGGTTGAAGGGAGGAAAACGGACATGACAAAGCGAATGGGCGTGGCGACGCTGCGGTTTGCACAGCCGCCGCGCATTCAGGCGTGGGCTGCCGTCGGCGGCAAAAAGGAAAAGAAAGGCCCGCTGGGCGCGCAGTTTGACAGGCTGTTTGACGATACGATGTGCGGACAGAAGACATGGGAGCAGGCAGAGATGCATCTGCAAAAGACTGCGCTCAGTCTGGCCGCCAATAAGCTGCCGCTGCCGATACAGGCGTTGAATTTGCTGCTTTCCGGCGACCTGCTGGGACAGTGCATCGCGTCCGGCTATGCGGCGCGTTCGATCGGCGTGCCGTTTGCCGGCGTATACGGCGCCTGCTCGACGATGGCGGAGACGCTCGCGCTCGCGGCCTGCATGGTAGACGGCGGCTATGCGCAGCGCGTGGGCGCGGTGGCCTCGTCGCATTTCTGCACGGCGGAGCGGCAGTATCGGTTTCCGCTGGCCTATGGCGGCCAGCGCACGCCGACCGCACAGTGGACGGCGACCGCCTCCGGCGCATGCATCGTCACGCGGGACGAACAGAAGCAAGGCGTGCGCATCACCCATGCCTGTCTGGGCAAGGTGTGCGATTGGGGCGTTACGGACGCGAATAATATGGGTGCGGCGATGGCGCCTGCGGCGCATGACACGCTGCGCACGCTGCTCAGCGATACCGGCACGCATCCAAACGATTATGACGGCATCTTTACCGGTGATTTGGGACAGGTCGGCTCCCGTCTGCTGTGCGAGCTGTTTGACCGCGACGGCATCGACCTGCGCGGCGTGCATGACGACTGCGGCAAGCTGCTGTTTGATCGCAGGCAGGATGTACACGCGGGCGGCTCCGGCTGCGGCTGTGCGGCGAGCGTGTTGTGCGCGCATCTGCTGCCGCGCCTTGCCAGAGGTCAGCTGCATCGCATTATTTTGGCGGCGACCGGCGCGCTGATGAGTCCAACCAGCGTCCAGCAGGGTGAGAGCATCCCGGCGGTTTGTCATGCAGTCGTGCTGGAATCCGGCGGGAAGAGGTGACAATATGCAATATATATGGGCATTTATTACAGGTGGTATTATCTGTGCGCTCAGTCAGATTTTAATTGACAAGACCAGATTGACCCCCGCGCGCATTTTGACGTCGTATGTCGTGCTGGGCGTCATCCTGACTGCTGTCGGCATTTATAAGCCGTTTGCAAAGTGGGCGGGTGCGGGCGCGACCGTACCGCTGCTCGGCTTTGGCTATACGCTCGCGGAGGGTGTGCAGACCGCTGTGGCGAAGGACGGCCTGCTCGGTGCATTTACCGGCGGGGCGACGGCGGCGGCAGGCGGCATCGCGGCGGCAGTGTTTTTCGGCCTGCTCACCGCGCTTATCTTCCAGCCGGAGGATAAGAGCTGAGCGGACGACGTAAAAAACCGGCGCCTCCCGACCGCGCGTGCGGCAGGAGGGCCGGTTTTTATTGCGGGAAGTGCGTTTACAGATGCAGCATGCGCATCAGCTTGGAACGGCATTCCGGCTCGAGCGCAAAGGTAGACTGCAGCAGCTGCGCCAGCGCGTGGAAGTCCTTCGTGCTGCCGTCCTTGTGCTCCAGCTCGATCTCGCAGATCGGTGCGCTTCTGCCGCGGCGCGAAATGTGGCCGGTGTCAAACGCCAGCTCACAGGTGCAACCTGCGTAACGGATGGTATATGCCTCGCGCAGAAAGTCCGTGCGGCCCAGCTCCATTAAATCGGCCTTGAGAATGGCGTCGCAAAAATCCTGCGGCGCGCCGAATGACGGCAGATTGAGGATACCGCTGCGGATATCCGGCGCGTAGCACTCGTATTCCTCGCGCGATTTGAGCGCGCCGTTATATTCCAGCTTGGGAGCCAGCTTCAGGCAGGCGATGCTCTCATTGTTTTCCCGGCGCAGGCGCAGGCCGCCATGCGCCTTTTCGATCTGCTTGTCGAATGTATCATAGTACGTCGCTTCCATCGAGATGGTCTCATGTGACTGCACCAGCGGTGCGACCGTGTCGCTCGAGACAATGGTATGAAATTGAGCCTCGCTTGCAATGGACCATTTGTATTCGCGTTCCATAAATAAGGACTCCTTTTTTGGCAGTTAACGAATCTGCCCGTCTCCATAGATGATATATTTGCTGGAGGTCAGCTCTTTCAGACCCATCGGCCCGCGTGCGTGCAGCTTTTGCGTCGAGATGCCGATTTCCGCGCCGAAGCCGAATTCGCCGCCGTCGGTAAAGCGGGTGGAGGCGTTGACATAGACCGCCGCGGCATCCACACGGTCGAGGAATTTCTGGGCGTTAAAATAATCATGCGTCACGATGCACTCCGAGTGGCCGGAGTTGTAGCGGTTGATGTGGCGGATCGCTCCATCCGTGTCCGAGACAACCTTGCAGGAAATTTCATAGTCCAGATATTCCGTGCTGTAATCCGCTTCGCTTGCGGGTGTGATGTCCGGCAAAATCGCGCAGGTCTCCGGACAGCCGTGCCAGACGACATGATGCGCGTCCAGACGCGCCTTGGCGCGCGGCAGGAAGTCTGCGGCGATGTCGCGGTGCACCAGCAGGCTCTCGAGCGCGTTGCACACCGAGACGCGCTGGCATTTGCCGTTTTCCAGGATGTCCAGCGCCATATCGAGGTCTGCGGACGCGTCGACATACAAATGGCAGTTGCCCACGCCGGTCTCGATGACCGGAACGGTCGCATTCTGTACGACCGCCTGGATCAGCCGTCCGCTGCCGCGCGGGATGAGCACGTCGAGCAGCCCGTTTGCCTGCATCATTTCGTTTGCGCCCGCGTGTGTCGTGTCCTCCACCAGATTGAGGATATCCGGCGACAGGCCGCAGGAAACGAGCGCCTCGCGCATGATGGCCATCAGGCACTGATTGGAGCGAAACGCCTCCTTGCCGCCGCGCAGCACGCAGGCCGAGCCGGCCTTGAAGCACAGCGCCGCCGCATCGACGGTGACGTTGGGACGCGATTCATAGATGATGCCGATGACGCCCATCGGCACGCGCTTTTTGCCGATTTTGAGGCCGTTCGGCGTGACCTTCATCTCCGTCACCTCGCCGACCGGGTCGGGCAGTGCTGCGATCTGACGGCAGCCGTCCGCCACGCCGTCAATGCGCGCGTCGGTCAGCGTCAGCCGGTCGATCAGGCCGTCGTTCAGGCCGTTTTTGCGTCCCGCTTCAATGTCCGCCGCGTTCGCCGCCTTAATGTCCGCCCGATGGGCAAGCAGAGCGTCCGCGATCGCAAGCAGGGCGCAGTTTTTGTCGTTCGTGCCGAGTGCGCCGATCTCATGCCGTGCTTCGGATGCGCGGCGGCAGGTCTCTAGTACCGTGGTCATGGTAGGATCCTTTCTCCGTGTTCAGGCGGCAGGAACAGCGTACCCGCCAGTCTGCCGTCCGCCAGCTCATATAATGTTTCCGGCTTGGCGCCGTTGATGATAAACATTGGAATGCCGCGCTGCATGCACAGCTCCGCCGCGCCAAGCTTGGCGGCCATGCCGCCCGTGCCGTTTTCCGAGCCTGCGCCGCCCGCGATTTCGCGCAGATCATCGGTGATCTCATGCACGACCGGAATCAGCCGTGCCTCCGGATTTTCACGTGGGTTGTCGTCATACAGGCCGTCCATATCGGTAAAGATGACGACGAGATCCGCGTGCGCCACATGCGCGACGGTCGCGGCAAGACAGTCGTTATCACCGAATTCGATCTCCTCGACGGCGACCGTATCGTTCTCATTGACGATGGGCAGCGCGTGCATTTCCAGCAGCGCGTCAAACGTGTTGTGTACATTCAGCCTGCGGCTGGCATCCTCTGTGTCCTCTGTCGTCAGCAGGATCTGCGCGGTGCTGATGCCGTATTCCGCAAAAATCTTGTCATAGATATGCATCAGCTCGCATTGACCGACCGCGGCGGCGGCCTGCTTCATGCGCAGCGTGTCCGGACGGGTGCGCATGTGCATTTTTGCCGCGCCGACACCGATTGCGCCGGAGGACACCAGGATCATGTCATAGCCGCGGTTATACAGATCGGCGATGCAGCGCACCAGCCGTTCGATGCCGCGGATGTTCAGCCGTCCGGTGGGGTAGGTTAATGTCGAGGTGCCGACCTTGACGACGATGCGGCGCACCTGGCTGGAATTCATCATAGCGGGAGGTTCTCCTTCTAATATAAAATCATGTTATATCTTCATTTTATCATGAAACAGCGTCGGATACAATTTGCCAAACGGCCTTTTTTCTGTGCAAATTGCACAGCAGGATGTTCGCACGGTCAAATGTGGCTAGTTGGGTGCGAAAAAACTGTCGAACACGCAACAAACAGTTAACAAAGCAAGGTGAATTGTGATATAATAAACTATGTATGAAGAAATTCGCCCGCGGCCGCGCCGTGAGAGCGGACAACTGGAGGCAGGGATTCATGAAAAACAGAGTTGAGGTTGTGATCGCCGGCGCGACGTTGGTGATGATCGGTGAGCAGGATGAAGAATATATGAAAAAGATCGCCGGCCTGGTCGACGACTGCGTCGGCAGAATCAAGGCGAACGGTGTCAACACCCAGCGTGCGATGACGCTGGCGGCATGCGACATGGCGGACAGCTATGTACAGGCGGTGCACAGCGCGGAAAACCTGCGCAATGAGATCTCCGGCTATCTGGCGGAAAACAACAGCCTGAACAAGGAGCTGGCCGAGGCGCGTGAGGAAATCAGCGAGCTGGAAAAGAACGCGGCGCAGCGCGCGCAGGAGATGGCGGAGGTCAACCGCTTCAAGGACCGCATTGCGGAGCTTGAGAGTCAGGTACAGACGGGCGAGCGCACAAAGCAGCGCGTGGCAGAGCTGGAGACCAAGTTGGGCGAGACGCAGAAGCGCATGCAGAACGCGCAGAACGAGGCGGAGGCGCGCACGCGCCGCGTCACCGAGCTGGAGCATCAGCTGGCAGATGCGGACAAGCGGCATGAAAATGATCTGGCACAGGCCGAGCGCCTGAGTCGGGAAATGCGGGAGCTGCGCCAGAAGGCGGTGGACAGCGAGGCAATGCGGCAGCGCATTGAAGAGCTGGAGCGTGAGCTGGCATCGACGCAGCGTCAGCTGCATGAAACGAGCGCGCGTCTGTCGCGGCTGCTCAAGTAATGCCGGAGCTGCTTGCGCCGGCAGGCTCGATGGAGGCAGTGCGTGCCGCCGTACAAAACGGCGCGACGGCTGTCTATCTGGGCTTTGGCGCGTTCAACGCACGGCGCGGCGCGAAGAATTTTACGGCGGAAGAGATGCGGCAGGCTTTGGCCTATTGCCGCCTGCGCGGGGTCAAGACCAATGTGACGGTCAACACGCTGGTGTCCGACCGGGAGCTGCCCCGTCTGCTCGCGGACGTGCGGCTGCTGCTGGAGGCAGGCGCGGATGCGCTCATTGTGCAGGATTTGGGTGCGGCGCGCGCGATCCGGGCGCGCTTTCCGGATGCCGTGCTGCATGCCTCCACGCAGCTGACGGTGCACTCGCTGGCGGGGGCGCGCGCGGCAAAGGCGCTGGGCTTTTCCCGCGTCGTGCTTTCGCGCGAGCTGCCGCTGGAGGAAATTCGCCATATCACGCGCCATGCGGGTGTGGAGACGGAGGTCTTTGTGCATGGCGCGCTGTGCATGTGCTATTCCGGCCAGTGTGCGCTGTCCGCCGTCATCGGGCGGCGCAGCGGCAACCGCGGCCTGTGCGCACAGCCGTGCCGCCTGCCGTATGGCGGGGCCAGCCGCTATCCGATGAGCCTCAAGGACCTGTGTCTGCTGCCGCGCCTGCGGGCGCTGTGCGAGGCGGGCGTCTCGTCGCTCAAAATAGAGGGTCGGATGAAGCGTCCGGAATATGTCGCGATTGTGACGAAGATTTACGCGGCGGTGCTGCGGGAAAACCGAGCACCGACACGCGAGGAGATGGAGACGCTGGCGCGGGTGTTCTCGCGCGACGGCTTTACGCAGGGTTATCCGGATGACAAATGCGGTCCGGCGATGTTTGGCACGCGGTCGGAGACGCCGGCGCGTATATTGAAGCCGCTGTATGACGCGGCGGCGCGCACCTTTTCCGAGGGGGAAGAGCGTGTGCTCACGCCGCTGGACATGCAGATGACGGCGAAGCGCGGTCAGCCGCTTGTGCTGACGGCCTCTGACGGCGCGCACCGCGTCGTCTGTACGGCCGAGCCGCCCGAGCCTGCGCAAAAGCGCGGGACGACGGCGGATGATATGCAGGCCGCGCTGCACAAGACGGGCGGCACGGTATACACCGTGCGCGCGCTTACGGTGCAGCTGGACGACGGCCTGCGCATTCCGGCGCGCACGCTCAATGCGCTGCGGCGGGAGACGTTGGCGCGCATGACGCGCGAGCGGCTCGCTGTGCCAGAAGTCACGGAGCGGGAGGAGGATGCCGCACGGCCGCCCGCGTTTGACCGGATATTTCGCGGCTATACCGTGCAGGTGCGCACGGCGGAGCAGATGACCGAGCCGCTGATGCAGCTGCCGTTTGAGACGTATTATGTCCCGCTGCGCGTGCTTGCGGAGCAGCCGGCGCGCGCGCGAGCGTGGTTTGAGCGGGGCTGCACGCTGGTTCCCGTGCTGCCGCGCATTATTTGGGACAGGGAGCGCGAGGGCGTGCTGGAGCAGCTGCGTGTCTGTCAGGCTATCGGCTGCACAGCCGCGCTGTGCGGCAACCTCGCGCAGATTGCGCCGGTGCGTGCGCTGGGGCTGGATGCGTTTGGCGATTTTGGACTGAATGTGTTTAACACGGGCGCGCTGGAGACGCTGTATGATATGGGCGTGCGGCGGCAGACGATATCGTTTGAGCTGCGTCTGCCGCAGATTCGCGATATGCGCGCGCCGATGGCGACCGAGCTGATCGTGGCGGGACGTCTGCCGCTCATGCTGACGGAAAACTGTATGATGGTGGGCGCGGACGGCGGCTGCAGGCGCGACGGCAGCGGCGTATGCGCGCGTGGCGCCTATTACCTGACTGACCGGCGCGGCGCAAAATTTCCGGTGTTCCGTGAGGAGCACTGCCGCAACAGCCTGTATAATTCACAGCCGTTGTTTTTAGAACCGCAGGAATATCGGCAGATCGGCGTGACGTTTGCGCGTCTGCTGCTGACCGATGAGCGTCCGCGCGAGGCGGCGCGCATTGCGCGTGCGCTGCTGGACGGCAAAACGCCGGAATTCGGCGTGCCGGCGACGCGCGGACTATACCGAAGAGGAGTGGAATAAATGACGATTCGATTTCAACGCATCGCGTCTGCGGGCGGGCGCATGCAGGAGCTGCCCAGACCGGCGACGGCGGGCGCTGCGGGCGCAGATCTGCGCGCCAATCTGGACGCACCGCTGACGGTGCCGCCGATGGGACGTGTGCTGGTGCCGACCGGACTTGCAGTCGAGCTGCCGAGCGCGCAGTACGGTGCGTTTTTGTTTGCGCGCAGCGGTCTTGCCGTCAAGCACGGCCTTGCGCTGTCCAATGGCGTCGGTGTGATCGACAGCGATTATCGCGGCGAGATCTGTGTCGGACTGGTCAACCTGTCCGACGCGCCGTATACCATCCAGCCGGACGAGCGCATTGCACAGCTCGTCATTTTGCCGGTCGCGCAGTTTGAGCCGGAGGAGGCGCAGACGCTGTCCGACACCGGGCGCGGGGCGGGCGGCTTCGGCTCGACCGGACGATAACTGTTTAGGAGAATTCATTATGATACAATCGTATCATCCAATCATATTGGCGTCGCAGTCGCCGCGCCGGCGGGAGCTGCTCGCGCGGGTGACGCCGGAATTTTGTGTGCAGCCGGCGGATGTCGATGAGACGCTGGCGGCGGATGCCGCGCCGCGCGAGGCGGTTGCGGAGTTGGCAAGGCGCAAGGCGCGCGCCGTATTTGCGGGCGCGCAGCAGAGCGCGCTCGTCATCGCGGCGGACACCATCGTCGTGTGCGACGATGTCATATTGGGCAAGCCGAACGACGAGGCGGACGCGCTGCGCATGCTGCAGCTGCTGTCCGGACGCACCCATCAGGTCATGACGGCCGTGTGTGTGCGCACTGCGGCGCACGAGGACACGCGCGTATCTGTGACAGATGTGACATTTCGCGCGCTGCACGCAGGAGAGGCGGCGCGCTACGTCGCCTCGGGCGAGCCGATGGACAAGGCGGGCGCATATGGCATTCAGGGCGCGGGCGGCCTGTTCGTCTCGCGCATAGACGGCGATTATTACGGCGTGATGGGGCTGCCCATCTGTATGCTGAGCGAAATGCTCCGGCCAGAAAGGTGGATGTGACTTGCGGAGGTTTTTGAAGAACGTCGTGCACAAAAAATGGTTTCCGGTCTCGCTGCTTGCCGCTGCTGTTTGCGTTGCACTTGCGATCTATACCGGCGTGAGCGGCAATGACAGCGCGGTTTCCCGCGCGCTGGACCGTGCGCTCATGCCCGCAAAGCGCGGCGTGACGCGTCTGGCGGTGGATGTCGCGCATGTCTACAATCAGCTGTTCCGCTACGACCAGATGGAAGAGGAAAACGAGTCGCTGCGGGCGCAGGTCGCGGAGCTGAAAAGTCAGCTGGAGGATGCAAAGGCGGACACGCAGGAAAACGCGCAGCTGCGCGCCATGCTGGGCGTTGCCGAGCGCAATACGCAGTTTACCTATGCCTCGGCAGAGGTTATCGGACGTACGCTGGACGAGTGGTCGAGCGTGCTTGAGCTGGACGCGGGGAGCGCCGAGGGATTGGAAAAGGGCGACTGTGTCGTCACGGCAGAGGGCATGGTTGGCTATATCACAAAGGTTTCCGAGCATTCCTGCCAGGTCACGACGACTATTGACAGCAATATGGCCGCGGGCGCGCGCGTGCTGCGCTCTGGCGAGCTGGCTGTCGCGCAGGGCGATTATCAGCGGATGCAGGACAGCAGGCTCGAGCTGAGCTATCTGGATAAGGAGGCTGACGTCGTCGTGGGCGATACTGTTGTCACCAGCGGCACGGGCGGGATTTTCCCGTATGGGCTGACCATCGGCGTAGTGGAGGATATCCAGACCGAGAGCGACGGCATGTCCAAATACGCGGTGATCGAGCCGGCAGTGGACATCGCTTCGCTCACGCGTGTCTATGTCATCACGGATATCGACGTGACAAGCGAGGATTATCAGGATCCGTATGCGGTGGCCGCTGCGTCGGACGACAGCGGCGAGGAGGACACGTCGGACGATACATATGACGAAGAGGATGACGCGTCCGGCAATGCGGAGGATGAGGAGCAAGCGTCATATGACGATGAAGACGCCGCTTCAGATACGTCGAAGGACGATACAGAGGACGATACGGAGGACGAGCAATGAGGCGGCTGACACCGATGCTGCACACCGGATTGACCGCCGCCCTGGTGCTGCTGGCTTATATCGTGCAGGTCAGCCTGCGCCTGCGCGCCGACGCCTTTGCGGTCATTGACCTGCTGCCGCCGCTTGTTGTGGCGGCGGGCTGTGTGCTCGGCTCGGGCGCGGGCATGGTGTGCGGCTTGCTGGCAGGCCTGCTGCATGATGTGTCCGGCGCGGGCATCGAGGGCGTCTATCCGCTGTATTTTATGCTGTGCGGCATTTTGAGCGGCTATCTGTCCGAGCATCATCCGCGCGCCCGCATACGCATGGCGCTGCTGTGCGTGGCGTGTACGGCCAGCGTGCTCCCCGCGATTCGCTATCTGTTTTATTATCAATTTGTGACGCAGACCGGCATCACCGTCTTTGCGCTGGATATCGCGCGGCGCATGGCCGTGTGTATGCTGCTGTGTCCGGTCGCGATAGGCATCGTGCGGCTGCTCGGCAGGCTGTGCGCGTGGCGTCCGCGCCGGGCCAGACGCGGCGTTTTGGCCGCTGCGGAGGACGTACCGGCGGAGGACGCGCCGATGGACGAGCCATCCGCGCCGCCCGATGACAGAGGGGAGGATGGAGCGTGAATCGGAAACAGCTGCTGCACCGTCTGGTGTTTGTTATGGCGGTAATGCTTGTTTTTGTGCTCATTTGCGTTGCCAATCTGTTTTCCCTCCAGGTGATCCATGGCGAGGAATACGCGCAGCAGGCGGATCATGTGCTGACGTATACCAGCACGACCTCCGCCTCACGCGGCGATATGCTCGACCGAAACGGCGAGACGCTGGTGACCAATACCACGCAGTATGGCCTTCGCGTTATGTATGCGTTCTGGGACAGGGAAAATCAAAATGATACAATTTTGCGCGTTGTGGATATCATCCGGCAGGACGAGGACGCCACGATCAACGACACGCTGCCCATCTCGGACGGCGCGGACGGCTTTTCGTTCACCAAGGATGAGGACAGCGCGGATCTGTCCAGCCTGCGCAGCTTTTGCGAGGGAGAGGGCTGGGGCGCTGATCTGAGCGCGGCCGACATCATGGCGCGGCTGCGCGAAAAGTACGCGGTCGGGTCGGAGGCGTCGGATACTGACGCGCGCAAAATCGTCGGCATCCGCTATCAGATGGAGCAGGAACAGTTTTCTCAGTACAATTCATTCAATCTGGCAAGCGGCATTTCGATGGAGCTGGTTGTCCAATTCAGTGAGCAGCAGGATGATTTCCCCGGCATCGAGGTGGAGACGCGCTCGGAGCGCGAGGTGCGCACCGGATATGCCGCGAATATTTTGGGCTATACCGGCCCGATCTTTGCGGAGGACTGGGAAAAATATCAGGCTGAGGGTTACTCGATGAACGCGAGGGTCGGAAAGACGGGCGCGGAGCAGGCCTTTGAGGAATATCTGCGCGGCACGGACGGCGAGCGCACGATCGAGACCGACTCACGCGGCAATGTCGTCAGCGAGAGCGATACGGTGGAAGCGCAGTCTGGCAACAACGTCGTGCTGACGCTGGATATCGGTTTGCAGGAGGTCGCGGAGAAATCGCTTGCGGAGCGGTGTGAAAGCATCGAAACGGCGAACGGCGGCGCGGCGGTCGTCATCAATGTCAAGAATGGCGAAATTCTCGTGCTGGCCAATTATCCGACCTATCAGCTGGAAACATTTAATCAGGATTACAACGAGCTGCGTGAGGACGAACGCAACCCGCTGCTCAACCGCTCGATCGCAGGCACCTATGCGCCCGGCTCGACGTATAAAATCTGTACGGCGGTCGCCGGCCTGGAGAGCGGCGTGATCGACGCGGACACGCGCATCAACGATACCGGCGTGTACGACTATTATGACGATTACAAGCCGCGCTGCTGGATTTACACCTCGAGCGGCAAAGGCCACGGCTGGGAGGATGTCACCGGCGCGATTCAGGATTCGTGCAACTATTTCTTTTATGAGACCGGACGCCTGATTGGAGGCGAGACGCTGGAGCGCTATGGCAAGCAGTTTGGCTTTGGCGAGTATACCGGTCTGGAGCTTTCCGGCGAACAGAAGGGTACGGTTGCGGGGCCGACAGCGCGCGCAGCGATGCAGGAAAACGATCCGACGGTGCGCGCATGGTCAGCCGGCGACGTGCTGCAGGCAGCCATCGGTCAGGGTGACAACGCGTTTACGCCGCTGCAGCTGGCGAATTACTGCGCGGCGATTGCGACGCGCGGCACACTGTATTCCGCCCATCTGCTGCGCTCGGTCAAGGCATATGACTATTCCAGCACCATTTACACCAGAGAGACCGAGGTGCTCAATCAGATCAGCGCGTCGGATGAGACGTGGGATCTGGTGCAGGAGGGCATGGCAAAGGTCACGACGGAGGATGGCACGGCGGCCAGTGTGTTTGAAAACTACGCGATTGACGTGGCGGGTAAATCCGGTACGGCGCAGATTTCCGGCACAGAGATCGACGACGGCCTGTTTATCTCCTATGCGCCGCAGGACGACCCGCAGATCGCGGTGTGCGTCGTCATTGAAGGCGGCGATTCGGGCAATAATGTCGCGCCGGTCATTCGGGATATTTACGACGCGTATTTCTTCTCGGACGATACGCAGACAGAGGATAGCGAGGAGGAAGACAACGGCAGCTTTGACATCATTGCATGAGCGGCAGAGGGGGCACGAATTTTAATTATTACGCCCGCTGTTGTCACTTTTGCAACAAATGTGAAAAAAGATGACCGAACCCCCTTGTGCAAAAGTTTTAATTGGTATATAATTTTCTTGACTGGCGGGAGGCTATATGACGAAAGTAATACTCATCGCGTCCGGTAAGGGCGGGACTGGAAAAACGTCTCTGGCGGCGGGTGTTTCCGCGGCGCTGGCGGCGCGCGGGCACAAGGTGCTGGTGATCGACGCGGATTCCGGCCTGCGCAATCTGGACATTGTGCTCGGCATGAGCGACCGCGTGGTATTCAGCTTTGCGGATGTCGCAGCCGGCATGATTTCGCTGGAGGAGGCCGCCGCGCAGCATCCGAAGCGCGAGACGCTGTATGTGCTGACCGCACCAGCGGAGCCATTGGAAGCGGGCGCGTTCACGCAGGATGGTGTCCGTGCGCTGTACCGACAGGCGCAGGATGCGGACTTTGATTTTGTTTTGGTAGATGGCCCCGCGGGGCTGGCGCCGGAATATACGGTGTTTGCCGCGGTCGCGGAGCAGGCGATCATCATTACCTATGGCGGTAGCGGCTCGCTGCGCGGCGCGGAACGCATGGCGCGCGTGCTGGAGGATGCCGGCGTGCAGCAGGTTCGGCTGGTGGTCAACCGGATTCGCCGCCGTCTCATTCGCCTTGGCGCGGTTGGTACGGTGGACGACGCGATGGACGCGACCGGACTGTGCCTGCTGGGCATTGTGCCGGAGGATGAGGATGTCTCAATTTATGCGGAACAGGGCAAGCTGATCGCGTCCGACCGCATGCGCAGCGCGGCGGAGGCATATGCCAACATTGCCGCCCGGCTGGACGGCGACGAAAGGCCGCTGATGCGACTGTGATGATTTGGAACGTACCAATCTGAGAGAGTAAACCGGATTGAAACCATATGGGAATTGTCATCGAAGGAGGGTGTTTGAGCTTTGAATATTGCTTTAATTGCGCATGATAAGAAAAAAGAGCTGATGGTGCAGTTTTGCATGGCATACTGCGGTATTTTGACAAAGCATAATCTGTGTGCAACCGGAACGACAGGCAAGCTGGTGGCGGACGCGACAGGCTTGACCATAGAAAAGTATCTGGCCGGCATGCAGGGAGGCGAGCAGCAGATCAGCGCGCGCGTTTCGTATAATGAGATTGATATGGTGTTGTTTTTCCGCGACCCGAATTCCAACAGCGAATATGAGCCTGATCTGCATTCGCTGGTGCGGCTGTGCGATATGCACAACATCCCGATTGCGACCAATGTGGCGACGGCAGAGATGCTGATCCTCGGTCTGGATCGCGGCGATTTGGATTGGCGTGATATCGTCAACCCGAAATCCAAGCGATAAACTTTGATTTCGAAACGAGATAGGCGGTTTTTGTAAAACCGCCTGTTTTTCGTGAATTGACTACGAAAGGATTCAATTTATGGCAGAATTGATAAAGGCCCCGAAGGGCACAAAGGACATCGTGCCATCCGAGGTGTATAAATGGCATTATGTAGAGGGCGTGCTGCGCACGATTGCAATGCAGTATGGCTTTGAGGAGATCCGTTTTCCGAATTTCGAGCACACGGAGCTGTTTAATCGCGGCATCGGTGATACGACCGACGTCGTGCAGAAGGAAATGTATACGTTTACCGATAAGGGCGGCCGTTCGGTCACGCTGCGTCCGGAGGGCACCGCATCTACCGTGCGCGCCTATCTGGAAAACTCGCTGTATGCGAAGGGCCTGCCGTTTAAGGGCTATTATATTGTCCCGAATTACCGCTATGAAAACGTGCAGAAGGGCCGCCTGCGCGAGCACCATCAGTTTGGCGTAGAGGTATTCGGCGCGCCGACCCCGGCGACGGATGCGGAGATCATCTCGCTGGCAGATACCGCGCTCAAGCGGTTGGGCATCCATGAGGTCAAGGCGCACATCAATTCCATCGGCTGTCCCAATTGCCGCCCGACGTATTATTCCGCGCTGAAGGCCTATCTGGAGGCGCGCAAGGGCGAGCTGTGCGAGGATTGTCTCGACCGTCTGGACCGCAACCCGATGCGTATTCTCGACTGTAAAAACGCGTCATGCAAAAAGGTCGCGGCGGACGCGCCGATCGCGCTGGATTATCTGTGCGACGACTGCCGCGGGCACTTTGAAAAGGTCAAGCAGTATTTGGATGATATGGGCATCAAATATGAGATTGACACCAATATTGTCCGCGGACTGGATTATTACACCAAGACGGTATTTGAATTTGTATCCAATAATATCGGCGCGCAGGGCACGATCTGCGGCGGCGGCCGGTATGACGGACTGATCTCCCAGCTGGGCGGTCAGCAGACGCCGGGCATGGGCTTTGGCTGCGGCCTGGAGCGTTTGATTATGGTGATGGAAGCGGTGGGCGCGCCGTTCCCGCAGCCGCCGACACCGGATATCTACCTCGCGCCGTTGGGCGACGCGGCAGACCGGCCGGTATCCAAGCTGGTATATGACCTGCGTCAGCTGGGCGTTGCGGCGGAGCGTGATTTGGTCGGCCGCGGCCTGCGCGCCCAGATGAAGCATGCCGACCGCATTGGCGCGCGGTTTTCCGCGGTCATCGGTGACGGCGAGCTGGAATCCGGCGTTGTCCGCGTGAAAAATATGGAGAGCGGCGAGACGACGGAGGTCGCATGCAATGCGGACGCAATCGCCGCAGTGATTATGGCATAATAAAGACTAACTATTAAAAGTCAAGCGATAAACTCAAAAAATGTTGTGAATAGA
>CAZEMM010000047.1:0-14804 GCA_964513445.1 uncultured Butyricicoccus sp.
AATATATGTATCTTCATCAATCTGATCAATCGTAAACCATTTATTGCTTTCTTTCGTAGTCATTGGCATTCCTCCTGTACTGCATTACCCAAATGAAATCCCTGTTTCTATAGAAAACATCCTCCTATAAGTCAATTTGCTCAACACTTTCCAGTTCATCCAGCATGGATAGCAGGCGCGTCTTATCCACGCCCTTTAAATCCACCTGAATCGTGAGTTTTCTGCCATGCTTGCTCGACTTTGAGCCAGATATCCCGTACACCGAAATCCCCTGCTGTTTCATCCACGAAACGATCTGCTCCAAAACGTCGGGAGCGTCTACCGTTTCCACCACAACCGTTTCCACTGATTCCTTGATGCTCTTATAAAAGCGAATAGCGGAAATTTTTTGAATGCATAGTACAAAAATTGTCAACACAATGCCGGCAAAATACATGCCGCAACCGATTGCCATGCCAACCGCAGACGTCGCCCATAATCCGGCCGCTGTAGTAAGTCCCTTGATGCTCTCCTTGCGTACATAAATAATACCTGCGCCCAAAAAGCCTACGCCGGACACAATCGCTGCTGCGACACGTGATACATCCACGCGCACATTATCTCCATAGGAAAGCACATCAAAGAATCCATATTTAGAAACCAGCATCATAGTGGCTGACGCCAGGCACACCATCATATGAGTGCGCAGACCGGCGCTCTTGCGGTGCTCCGCGCGGATATGGTACTGTCGCTCAAAGCCAATCGCAAAACCGCAGGCGCAGCTAAGCAATAGACGAATGGCCTGCATCATTTGTACTGAATACTGTGAGATAAATTGTTCCATATTCACACTCCCTTTGTTCGCTGACGCTGACAGCTCATGACGAAATCCCTGCATCATATGCGATGAAATTTCACTTTTTCTACAGTCAGAAATTTTGAAATGCAGTCTCTCAGGTGCAGGTTTTTTACTGTAAAAATTTATTGCTTTTTCGCAACAATCCGTTCGTCATCCGAGTTGATGTGTATCTGACGCGCTATAAGGATTTTCGACTGCTTTTTATTATATCATATCTTGGCAGGTTTTGCATTATATGGATTCGGTCTGCAAGCGCTTCCTTTGATTTGACACGTATGCCTCTCAGCATCTGACGTGTCATTTTCCATGTGTTTAGAGGTAGAGGTTACCCTTTTCGCCGCCTTTGGCAGAAAGGTTTCACAGTAAAGGCACGTGTTTTTTAAAGGATTTATGCTGTTATTGTGTTTCCTGCATGATAAAGGGCTGTAGCGTTTTTATTTCGCTACAGCCCTTCAGTACGGGCGTGATACGAGGTCACGCTGCACAGGAAGAATGCTTATTCCACCTCAATCAATTTCTTTTCCCACGCCATATCCCAGAACATGTACTCATACTGGCTGCACACATTGATGATGTGCTCCAGATTTTTCAGCTGCTCCTCGGTGTAGTTCTCAGTATAGCGATCCACCATTTCGATCATCAGATCGTTGGAGGCGCGGTATTCGTCCGACATGTACATGCTGACCCAGGTGCCGTAGAATGCATGCTCCTTTGCGCCCGGAACTGTTTCCATAAAGTCACCGATCAGCTTGTAGGTCCACGAGCACGCCAGAACCGCAGTCATCAGTTCCGCCAATCCCTGCTTGCTGGCGATGGAGATCATGTAGTTGGTGTAGGAATCGGTGACGATGCTCGGCGGCGTCTGCTCGATCATCTCCTTTGAGATGCCCAGACGCTTGAGATAGCTCTGATGCACGGCGTTTTCGGTGTCCAGCGTCGCAACGATCAGATTGGAGAACAGACGCATGTCCGACTCCTCAGTGGCCTTGACAACGCCCAGCGCAAAGACCTTGGCGTACTGCATCAGATATTTGTGATCCTGAATCATATAGAACTGGAAGTTTTCGATCGGCAGAGTGCCGTCGGAAATGCCCTTGACAAACGGATGTGTATAGTATTGATCCCAAATGCTTTTGACACTTGCATACAGGCGGTCGCTTACTTTCATTATAGATACAGTCCTTTCCTTTTAAAAAATAAACGTGCACGCCGCGCCTGCCAGCATGGCGGCGAGGGTGATCACACAAAACAGGATGTCCCGTTTTTGAATAACAATCGGTTGGGTAAACGTGCGGGCGGCATCGCCGTCAAAGCCCTTGGATTCCATGGCCATGGCGACGGTCTCCGACCAGCGCACACAGTTGACCAGCGCGTTAAACAGCGGTGCGAACGAAAACAAATGGACGCGATAGCCGCGCACCTGATAGGCCAGTCTCGCCTGCTCCCATTCGCGTGAAATGGTGGGCAGCAGGTGATAGGCCGCCAGCACGCCGTAGGCAAATTTCGGCTTGAGATGCGCCTGCATCATGAGCGAGGTGACCAGCTGCTCGCCGTTTGTGGACAGCGCGAACAGCGTGCCCAGCGCAACGAGTGCGAGCACACGTGTCGCAAGCTGGATGGCGGAGGCCATAGAGTTGAGCTCGCTTGCACCCGCCGCTCCGGCGTGGCTGCCAAAGAACAGACCGGTGCTTGCCAGAGCCGCCGCGAGCAGCAGCGACGGCAGCAGTACGACCGCCATTGCCCACCAGCTGCATCGGGACAGCACGATGAGCGCGCACACACAGACGAGCAGCGTGGCGATATTGAGCGTCCATGAACGTGAGAGCATCAGCACAAAGCAGCACAGAAGCACAGTGACCGCCTTGACAAGCGGATTGATGCGTTCTAAAAATGCGGTTCTCAAAGCGTAGCCTCCTTTACCAGCCGGCGGTCACGCACCGTATAGACGCACTGTGCATACGCCTGCGCCAGTCTGCGGTCATGCGTTGTCATTAGCACAGTCAGGCCGCACGCACGCACGCGCGCGCGAACCAGCTCCATCAGCGCGCGGGCGGAGCGATAGTCCTGCCCATAGGTCGGCTCGTCCAGCAACAGCAACTGCTGTCCGCCGGATAACACGGCGAGCACGGCCAGCCGCCGCTGCTGTCCCTGACTGAGCATATACGGTGAAAAATTGCGGTATTTTTTCAGTCCTGCACTGTCCAGCAGCGCATCCACCGGCGCATTTTGTTGTCCGGCGGAAAGCTCTTCGGCGACATTCTGCGTCACAAACTGATTCTCCGGGTTTTGAAAGGCACAGCCAACACGTCCGAACAGCTCCGCCGAACGGATATCGCGCAGCTCCATCGGCTTATCGGTGTCACCGGTCAGTCGGATGCTGCCGTCATAAGGACGCTGCCCGAGCAGCGTGAGCAGCAGAGAGGTCTTTCCGCAGCCGCTCGGCCCCAGGATTGCCGTGATCGCGCCGGATTGAAACTGCGCGTCCGTCTGATACAGCAGGCTGTCCTGCCGCGTAACCGGCGCGGACGAACGGCGTCGCCAGCGTCGGTTTTTCGGCGGAACAATCGGCAGCGTGACCCCGGTCAGCGTGATGCAGCTGTGTGTCGCCGGAAGCGGTTCCGGTTTGATCGCGCTGTCCTGCCAGACGCCGGGATAGGCGACGCCCTGTTCGCGAAAGAGCGTCTTGTACGCCGCCATTTCCTCGCGTGAGGTGACAGTACACAGCGGCCGTCCGCCCTCGCCGAGCAGCACAAAGCGGTCAGCGATGTTCATCCAGTGATCAGACATGTGGTCGATGGCCACGATGGTCTTGCCCTGCTCACGGCACAGTTTCCCCAGTACTGTGATGAGCGTGCGCACCGAATCGGGGTCGAGATTGGAAAACGGCTCGTCCAATACGATGCATTTGGCGTCGAGCAAATGGATGCAGGCGAGCACACAGAGCTGCTTTTCGCCGCCGGAGAGCGTATGGATCGGCTGATCCAGCAGATGCGTCACGCCGACCCATGCGGCGGAGGCCTCTGCCCGCGCGGGCATATCCTCCGGCGGGCACAACAGGTTTTCCAGGCAGAAATACAGCTCCTGCCGCGGTGTCTGCATGCAAAATTGCAGGTCGGGATTTTGGAACATCATTGAAATGCGCTCCGCCCGCTGCTGTGGTGTATACGAAGCAAGCGGCTGGCCGAACAACGTGATGTCGTCTGCCTGCAAAAATCCGCCGTTTTCCGGCAGCAGGCCGCACAGAACAGCCGCCAAAGTGCTTTTGCCGCAGCCGCTGCTGCCCATGAGCACCGTTATTTCCCCAGACGGTATGGACAGCGAGACATCGTCCAGAATCGGACGCTTTGCGGCTTCAAAATATCGAAAGGTTACATGATTACATTGTATTGCGGGAACGCCCATCGCTTACAGTTCCTCCGGTGCGTCCTGCCTCATCCCCAATGCATAACTGCGAAGAACGCCGGCCTTTGCAAGTCCATCTGCCAACAGCTTGGTAAACACCGTATTGAATACAATCGAGCTGATCGTACGAATGATCAGCATCGTAGCCAGAATGCCGATGCTGTACCCGCTGTAGCCGTAGGAGAAATACTCCCAGGTTATGCTGCATATCGAAACGATGACCGAGCCGAGCAGCAGAGAGGACCAGCCGAAGCGCTTATAGCCGGTCAGAATAAAGCCCAGCTCGATGCCGACGCCCTGAATCAGGCCGGTGACAAAAACCATAGGGCCGAACATGCTGCCGAGCAGCATCTCAATCGCGGCGGCGAGTACCTCTGCGACGATGCCGACGCCCTTTTTCTGGATGACATACAGCGCAAATGAGGCCGCCATAAAATAAATGCCATAGATCGGCTCATAGCCGAGCGCGCCCAGGCCAAACGGCGTGAGCGCCGCAGTCAGCGCTGTGCCGAGATAATTTGCCGCCAAAAACAGCAGCGAAAACAGGACGCCGACGATGCAGACCATCAGGATGTCCTTTAATTTCCATCCATTGGATCTTGTGTCCATGATTCTATTCCCCCTTGTTCAATACGTGCCCGCGATGGCAAAAGCGTGGTTCATCGGGCCGCTGCCGCGTCCCAGATCCAGCATCGCCGCGAGCGCGCCGGAGATATAGCGCTTGGCCTGCTCCACCGCCTGCTCCAGCGGCGCGCCCTTTGCCAAATTGGAGGCAATCGCGCTGGAGAGCGTGCAACCTGTGCCGTGCGTGTTCGGATTGTCGATGCGCTTGCCGTTAAACCAGCGCGCGGTTCCGCCCGCGTACAGCAGATCGTTGGCATCGTTGAGCTGATGGCCGCCTTTGCACAGAACGGCGCATCCAAACTGCCTGTTGATTGCCTCCGCCGCGGTAATCATATCCTCGGGGGTTTTGACGGGCATACCGGCCAACACCTCTGTTTCCGGTATGTTCGGGGTGATGACCGCCGCAAGCGGCAGCAGCTCACGCTTGAGCGCGTCAACCGCCGAATCACAGATGAGCTTTGCGCCGCTTGTCGCGACCATGACCGGGTCGACAACGATATTTTGCAGCGCATAGGTCCTGAGCGTGCGGGCGATGACGCCGATGAGCGCCTCGGAGGAGACCATGCCGATTTTGACGGCATCCGGACGGATGTCCTCAATGACATCGGTCAGCTGCTCCTCCAGAAATTCCGGAGTCACTTCCATGATTCCGGTTACGCCGGTCGTGTTCTGGGCGGTCAGAGCGGTGATTGCGCTCATGGCATATACGCCATGGGCGGTCATGGTCTTGATGTCCGCTTGAATGCCGGCGCCTCCGCAGGAATCGCTTCCTGCGATTGTCAGTGCTGTGTACATTTTGATTCCTTCCTTTCTGCACAGCATTTGATTTTTTATAGCGATCAAAGGTGGTGCCCCCAATTGACCGCTCCAATCAGCCGTTCGGCGGATTAGCATAATAAAAAAGCCGCGACACATGGACTACCATGCATACGCGGTCAAAGGTGTGACTCCCTACGTTGGCATTATCCAAATCAGGTTTGATGGGTCAAAGCAATCCAGCTTACTCTCAGCCCGTTGGTACAGGCTCCCCAGTCCTATGAAATTCTGTTCTCATTATAGCACACCTCCGGGAAATTGCAAGATGAGATTGTGAAAATATCGTGTGCGGGCAGTGCGTTTGCGTGAAATTTCCGGATAAAATTGGGAAATTAGTTGCGGAATGTGCAAATGTTTCGTATAATATTGATGTATCAGCGTAAGCTGAGTTAGACAGGAGGAATGAAAATGGCATTTACATTTGCACATAACAATTTGAATGTGACCAATTTGGATGCATCGCTCGCTTTTTATCACGAGGCGCTGGGACTGACTGAGACGCGCCGCATCAACGCGTCGGACGGATCGTTTACCATTGTTTTTTTGGGCGACGGTGTCACGCCGCATCTGCTCGAGCTGACAGCGCTCAAGGCACATCCGCAGGCGTATGATCTGGGCGAGAATGAATTTCATCTCGCGCTGCGCACGGATGATTTTGCGGCGGCGCATGCTAAGCACGCGGAAATGGGTTGCATTTGCTTTGAAAACCCCGCGATGGGCATTTATTTTATCGCTGATCCGGACAACTATTGGATTGAGATTATTCCGGAAAAGGACTGAAGAAATATGGATTATGTAATTGTTTCCGATTCCGTTTTGGATATTGAGGAATCGTATTTGATTGAGCATGGTGTTCGCATCATCCACTTTGGCTTTACGCTGGATGGGTTTCCGACAGCAGTGGATGATTTTGGCAGGACTGTGCCATATGACACGTTTTATCACGAGCTTCGCGCGGGAACCAATGTGACTACCTCGCAGGGTACGGTCGGAGAATACACCGAGATATTTGAGGATATTTTACAGTCAGGCAAGGACATCGTATACATTGGCTTTTCCTCCGCGCTGAGCGGCAGCTACCAGGCCAGCTGCATGGTGCGCAAGGATCTGAGCAAGAAATATTCCGGGCGCATCTATTGCGTGGATTCGTTTGCAGCGGCAGGCGGTCATACGCTGCTTGTCCGCGAGGCGGTCAAGCGCAAGGAGGAAGGCATGAGCGCGGCAGAGCTGGTGCAGTGGCTGGAGGATTTCCGTCCGCATGTCATTCATTGGTTTACCGTCGACGATCTGTTTTATCTGCACCGCGGCGGCCGCGTATCCAAGACCTCCGCTGTCATGGGCTCACTTGTTGGCATCAAGCCGATTTTGTATGTATCGGACGACGGAAGACTGATTCCGGACAAAAAGGCGCGCGGACGGCGCAAATCGCTGGAGATTCTGTGTGAGCAGATGCAGAAGCACATACTGCCCAGCGACTATCCGGTGACCATCAGCCATGGCGACTGTCTGGAGGACGCCGAGTATCTGCGTGATTACATCCTGGCGCACACGAACGTCAAAGAGGTAGAAATCCATATGCTGGACACGGTAATTGCCGCGCATTCCGGCCCGGGCACGGTCGCGCTGTTTTTCTACGGCGACAAACGCGGCAACTGAGACGCTGTGCGGAGGTCGGCTCTATGAACGTATATGATTTTGACGAAACGATTTATGACGGGGACAGCACGGTAGATTTTTACTTCTACTGTATGCGGCACAAGCCGTTGATGCTGCGCAGCGTGCCGGGTACGGTCGGCGCGTTTGCGCTGTGGAAATCCGGAAAATGGACTAAGACACAGTTTAAACAGCAGATGTATCGGTTTTTGACCGCATTGGGTGATTCCGAGCGCGTCGTGACTGAATTTTGGCGCACACATATCCGCAACGTCAAGCCGTGGTATGTCAGCAACATGCGGCGAGATGATGATGTCGTCATCTCCGCATCGCCGGAATTTCTGCTCCGGCCCGCCTGTGAGCAGCTCGGCATCCGATACCTGATGGCATCGCGCGTCGATGCGCATACCGGGAAATATACCGGCGAAAACTGCTGGGGAGAGGAAAAGGTGCGCCGGTTTCGCGAAGTTTTTGGCGACACGCTGATCGACACATTTTATTCCGACTCGCTGTCAGACACGCCGCTTGCGCGGCTGGCAGCAACCGCGTGGATCGTGCGCGGCGATAAGCTGGTGGCGTGGGACGAATGGGAGCGCCGAAAGCATATAAAGGCATAAAAGAGGCGGCGCACTGCAAAAAACAGTGCGCCGCTTTTTCATGTCCATCATTGAGGATATTATGACCTGCAGTCCTCCAGCAGACCGCGTTTGATGTCCCACAGCCTGCGCGACAGATCGACCGCATATCGATGCGGATTCTCGAAGCGCTGAACCTCCTCCCATAGCGTGTCCACCTGCTGGGTGCAGTAGTTCTGAATGTCTCCGATAGCGGGAAGGTCATAGACACGTTTGCCGCCGCGAAAAATGGGAACCTGCAATTCCCGCACGGTAAAATTGGTCAGCGTTTTGGTTTTCCATGTGGCCTGTGGGTCAAAGATGGTGTGTGGCTCCTGCATATTGATCACCTCATCATAGACGCACAGCTCGTCCGCAATCGCCTTGCCGCTCTCGTTGTCATACAGTCGATACACCTTTTTGAAATGCGGGTTGGTGATTTTGGTGGTATTTTCACTAATCTTGATTTTTGGAATGATACGGCCGTCCGCCTGCTCGATCGCCACCAGCTTATATACGCCGCCAAAGACTGGCGCGCTGTGCGCGGTAATCAGCCGTTCACCTACGCCAAACGTGTCGATCTGCGCGCCCTGCATGATGAGATCACGGATCAGGTGCTCATCCAACGCGTTGGACGCGGTAATTTTACATGTGGTCAGACCCGCATCGTCCAACATTTTGCGTGCCTTGCGTGAGAGATAGGCGATGTCGCCCGAGTCCAGACGGATTGCAAAATCGGTAATGCCCTGCGGCAGCAAAATTTCCTTGAATGCGCGTATGGCGTTGGGTACGCCGCTGTTCAATGTGTTGTAGGTATCAACCAGCAGGGTAGAGTGATGCGGATACAGCTTACAATACGTCTCAAACGCCTCGTATTCCGTGTCAAACATCTGTACCCACGAATGCGCCATCGTGCCGCCCGCCGGAACGCCGTAGATGGCGTCCGTCAGCGTACATGCCGTACCGGCGCAGCCGCCGATATAGGCAGCGCGCGCGCCGATAACCGCGCCGTCTGCGCCCTGTGCACGGCGGGAGCCAAACTCCAGCACAGTGCGCCCCTGCGCGGCGCGCACGATGCGCTTTGCCTTGGTTGCGATAAGCGACTGATGGTTGACCGCGAGCAAAATATAGGTCTCGATCAGCTGCGCCTCGATCGCCGGTGCGCGCACGGTCAGAATCGGCTCGTTGGGAAATACAGGCGTGCCCTCCGGAATTGCCCAGATGTCGCCGGTAAATCGGAAATGGCGCAGATAATCCAAAAACTGCTCGTCGAACAGATTTTTGGCGCGCAGATATGCGATGTCGTCCTCATCGAAATGCAGCTGCTCAATATATTGTACTATCTGCTCCAGCCCCGCAGCGATGGCAAAGCCGCCGCCATCCGGTACAGAACGGAAAAATACATCAAAATATGTGATACGCCGGTAAAATCCGTTGAGGAAATATCCATTGCTCATGGTCAGCTCGTAAAAATCGCACAGCATCGAAAGGTTTTCTTTTTTCATCATGCGTTTCCTCGCTTTTCTGTAAATATAACTACAGTATACCCGAAAATGCGCGCACATGCAATGAACAATGGAATAAATGCGCGAGGTCAGTGAGAAAATATATGACGAAAGCATTGACAGCGCGCGGAATATCTGATATGGTAAACGTAGTTAGCATATGCTAATCTATGGGCACGGAGGGCATGTATATGGAAAAAACATTGGAGCAGATGCTGGTTGACCAGTGCGCGCCGACGCTGGCAGGGGTAAAGCCTGCGAATTTATTTCGCTGCGCGGAGAGCGCGGAGCTGTTCCGTTCGGTATATGAATGGAACCTGCAGCTGCAGCAGAGCGGCATCCGCATCCGTGTGGTCAAGCGCTGCCGCCGCACGCATGCCTGTTTGATCTATGTCTGCCGTTGGGACTGGCTGACGGATGTGCTCTGCGAGCCTGCGACCCGCGCGTTTCTCACCGAGGAGGGCTACGATGTCGGCAGAGGGACGGACGGGATGCTGTGCCAGCTTGCGCGCCGGCTGTGCGTCCAGCAGGATTTCCCGCACGAGATCGGTATTTTTCTCGGCTATCCGTTACGCGACGTCATAGGGTTTATTGAAAACAACGGGCGCAATTACAGCTGCTGCGGGCATTGGAAGTGCTATGGCGACGCGCACGCGGCGCAGGAAACCTTTGCCTTGTTTCACCGCTGCACCGCGGTATATCAGCGCATGTTCCGGCAGGGCGTGCCGCTGCTGCGCATGGTCGTATAGAGCAAATGAATGCAGGCATACAAAAAACGCCGGCGTGGGGCACGCACTCCTGACCGGCGTCTGTTGTTGCATTTACCCCAGCTGCGCGATGATGCGCGGGATATCCGCAGGGGTTTTTGCGCGTGGAACGTCCTGCTCGACACAGCCGAAGCCGTATTCGACGAACAGGAACGGAACGCCTGCCTCGGTGCACGCCTCGTAATCGCCCTGCGTATCACCGACGTAGATGGCGTGCTCCAGTCCATGCTTGCGCATGAGCGTGCGGATGGTCTCGCCCTTGCTGGTCAGCGTCTGCCCGTAGCACAGGGAATCGGTGATATACGGCGACAGTCCGCCGGTTTCCAGAAGCACGTCGATGTAGCCGAGCTGGCAGTTGGACACGATGAACAGCGGATATTGCTTGGACAGTGTTTTCAGCATGTCCGGCACACCGGCATAGACCACGCCGGGCCGCTCCATCAGCCATTTGGTTTCCTCATCCAGCACCGCATAGGTTTTGGATATTGCTTCCTCCAGCGGCAAGCCGGGAAAGATATAGTTTGCAAAAGCATCCATCGTCTTGCCAAACAAACTGGTATATACATCGAAATCAATGGTAAATGGCTCACCGTACAGCTCGTGCTTCGCCATATCCCACGCGTGCAGTAACTGCCGCCGCGCATCCCAGAGCGTGCCGTCCACATCGAAAATAATTGCCTCAAGCATAGAAGGTTCCCTTTCCTGATTTGGTTCTATATATACATTATATATAAGCATACCATAACGCGGCGCGGCGCGCAACAGCAGATTTGAGGGGCAAATGGCAGGAATATGGTGATGATATACGGAAAGATAAGGGGTATGTATATTATAACCAAAACAAAGAATTAGTTCGCGCTAACAATTGAGCGAAACCACCAAAATCGCCAACGATTCAGCAAAAATTCGCGATAATTATTGACAAATATGCCAATTAGAGGTACGATACAAAAGGATTAGCAAACACTAATAAATTGAGCTGTAGCGCAATAAAATTACTATTGAGCAATCCTTGCGCTGCTCAGCAAGGGGAGGAATGCAGCATGATGCCTTTGACACTTGCGCCGACCGGTGAAAGCAACACAATCCGGCGCATTGGCGGTAATCCGGCGGTTAAAAAGCATTTGGAAAACCTTGGCTTTGTCGTCGGCGGCAACGTGACCATTGTCACGCGCATGGGCGGAAGCGTCATCGTTAATGTCAAGCAGGCGCGCGTTGCAATTAGCCAGGAAATGGCACAGAAAATCATGATTTGATTGATTGAAAGGAGCATACGATGAACACACTCAAACAGGCAAAGATCGGTGACACCGTCACTGTCGTCAAGCTGCATGGCGGGGGTGCGGTCAAGCGCCGCATCATGGACATGGGCATCACCAAGGGCGTTTCGATTTTTGTGCGCAAGGTCGCGCCGCTCGGCGATCCAATCGAGGTTACGGTGCGTGGCTATGAGCTGTCGCTTCGCAAGGCAGATGCCGAGCTGATCGAGGTTCAGTAGCAATTGGCCGCCGTATGTCGGCCTTTTTCTATCACATACGGTTAGCGGGTGCTAATAACTATAGAAAGGAAAGCAGAATGAGTTTGAAAATTGCATTAGCCGGCAATCCGAACAGCGGAAAAACCACGTTGTTTAATGCGTTGACCGGCTCCAATCAGTTCGTCGGCAACTGGCCCGGCGTAACGGTGGAAAAGAAGGAAGGCAAGCTGAAAAAGCACAGTGATGTCGTCATCACCGACCTGCCGGGTATTTATTCGCTCTCCCCTTATACCCTGGAGGAGGTTGTCGCGAGAAATTACCTGATCGGTGAACGTCCGGATGCTATTTTGAACATCGTGGACGGCACGAATCTCGAGCGCAATCTATATCTGACTACACAGCTGGTGGAGCTTGGTATTCCGGTTGTCGTCGCGATCAATATGATGGATCTGGTCAATAAGAACGGCGACAAGATCAACACCAAGCAGCTTTCAAAGCAGCTTGGCTGCAAGGTCGTGGAGATTTCCGCGCTCAAGGGAACCGGCGTCATGGAAGCGGCGGAATGCGCGGTGGACGCGGCGCACAGCACAAAGACCGTGCCGATGCATACATTCTCCGGCCCGGTCGAGCACGCCATTGCACACATCGAGGAGGCTGTCGTCCACGACATGCCGGAGGAGCAGCAGCGCTGGTATGCGATCAAGGTATTTGAGCGCGATGAAAAGGTGCTGACACAGCTGAACATCTCGAAATCGGTGCTGCAGCACATTGAAACGGATATCAAGGCCGCGGAGGATGAGCTGGACGATGACGCGGAAAGCATCATCACCAACGAACGCTACATTTACATCGGCGAAATCATCCGGGGCTGCTACAAGAAGAAAAATGCAGAACAGCTCTCGCTGTCGGATAAAATTGATAAAATCGTCACAAACCGTATTTTGGCGCTGCCGATTTTTGCGGTCGTCATGTTTATCGTGTATTATGTTTCTGTCACCACGGTCGGCTCGATTGCAACCGACTGGGCCAATGACGGCGTATTCGGTGACGGCTGGCATCTGTTTGGCATCGGCTCATCCGCATACGGCGAGGTCGCAGAGGAATATGCCGATGCGGAAACGGTTGCAAACGGATTCATCACGTTTGCATCGGAGAACGGCGTCGATACCACTGAGGTTGAGGCTGCAATGGATGCGGAATCGGAGGAATATGATCCTGCGGCCGCACAGTCCGCGCTGACCGCGTTTGCGGCGCAGTATTCCGATACCGACACAGCCTCCTATCTCGTAGAGGATGAGGAGACGCTGGCAACCGAGGAGGTTACCTCCACAGGCGCGGATCTTCAGGATTCCATCGCTGTGCTGACCGAGTACGGCTTTGAAGCGCCTGATCCGGCAGCATACGGTATCTGGATTCCGGGTATTCCGGTCTTTGTTGAGCGTGCGCTCAGCAGCCTGAATTGTGCCGAGTGGCTGTCCGGCCTGATTCTGGACGGTATCGTCGCAGGCGTCGGCGCGGTACTGGGCTTTGTACCGCAGATTCTTGTACTGTTCATCTTCCTCGCCTTTTTGGAGGCGTGCGGCTACATGGCGCGTGTCGCGTTTATCATGGACCGTATTTTCCGCCGCTTTGGACTGTCCGGCAAGTCGTTTATCCCGATTCTGATCGGCACCGGCTGCGGCATTCCGGGCATTATGGCGTCGCGTACGATTGAAAATGAGCGTGACCGCCGCATGACGATCATGACAACAACCTTTATTCCCTGCGGCGCAAAAACACCGTTTATCGCGATGATCGCGGGCGCGGTCTTTGGCGGCGCGGCGTGGGTGGCAACCTCCGCATACTTCCTCGGTATCGCGGCGATCATCTGCTCGGGTATCATTTTGAAGAAGACGAAAATATTCGTGGGCGATCCCGCACCGTTTGTCATGGAGCTGCCGTCTTACCATATGCCGACATTGGGCACGGTTTTGCGCAGCATGTGGGAGCGCGGCTGGTCGTTTATCAAGAAGGCCGGCACAATCATTCTGTTGTCCACAATTCTGATCTGGTTCCTGTCGTTCTTCGGCTGGGTCGACGGCAGCTTCTGCATGCTGGCTGAGGATCAGATGGATTGCTCGATTCTGGCAACAATCGGCAACGCGATTTGCTGGATCTTTGCCCCGCTCGGCTTTGGCAACTGGCAGGCAACGGTTGCGTCGGTTACCGGCCTGATTGCGAAGGAAAACATCGTCGGTACGCTCGGTATCCTGTACGGCGCCGGCTCCGGCACGGTCTATCAGACAATGGCGGCAAGCTTTACGCTGGCAAGCGGATATGCATTCCTTGCGTTTAACCTGCTGTGCGCGCCGTGCTTCGCGGCAATGGGCGCAATCCGCCGTGAAATGAACAACGCCAAGTGGACGGCATTTGCACTCGCATACCAGTGCGGCTTTGCGTATCTTGTCGGTCTGGTCATCTATCAGCTCGCGGGCCTGTTTACCGGCGGCGGCTTTGGCATCGGAACGATCGTTGCAATCGCGGTTATTGTACTGTTCTTCTACATGCTGCTGCGTCCGGCAAAGGAGCAGACAAACCATACCGGTGCGACGACATCGACCGGTGCGGCGTCATAACATCATTGGAGGTACATTTCAAAGGAGGACGAAATCATGATTGCGTGGCTGATGGCTAACTGGGGTACGCTTGTCGTGCTGTTGGTTTTGCTGGTCATCGTGTATGCGATCGTCCACACGCTACGTGCCGATAAGAAAAAGGGCATCCATTCCTGCGGCGGGCACTGCGGGGGCGGCTGTCCGGGGTGCAGCAGTAAGGGCGGTTGCTCCTCCTGTAGACAATGCAAATAACGAAATTGAGGGGCTGCAGCGTTTTTATTTCGCTGCAGCCCCTTTATCATGGCTGTATTTACAGCTGCCCCGGGACGATCCGGTCAAGCAATCCGGCATCCCGGATGTTCTTTTCGACAGCGACTGGCTCCACATATGTTACGTACGCTAAGGCGCACAAAAAAACGGCAGGGAACGCGGTTGCACTGCATCCCAGCCGGTTTTATCTGCGTGCGCCTGGTGAGCGCACGTTCTATAGGGTGAAAGACCCGAATCCGCCCGG
>CAZEMM010000048.1:0-14673 GCA_964513445.1 uncultured Butyricicoccus sp.
CACAACTTTCGATTATTGGTTTTTATCTCTACCCCAACTATTGACATAGAGCCCAAATAAAAAGCTCCTCTGAAACCAAGCCGCATGGCCTGCGCTTCAGGGGAGTTTGTCATTCTGCCTGCTTTGCTGATTGTGGTTCGGCGTCGTGCTGTTCGTAGGATGCGAGATGACGCTCCAACCAACGGCTGATATCTCCATAGACCTGCTCTTTGTTCAGCTCATTGAGCAGTTCGTGGCGACAGCCCTTGTAAAAAATCACATCAACATCGCGGTTGCCGGCGGCACGGTAAGAGGAGGCGATCTTTTTCACGCCCGCGCCATAGCCGCCGACCGGATCAGCGTCGCCCGCAAGAAACAGGAGCGGTATGGAACGCGGTGTGTTGCGCAGACAGCGCATGCTGTTGCAGTTTTGTACCAGATAAAACAGGTCGCGGAAACCGGCGGCCGTAAAAATAAAATTGCATTTGGCATCTGACTGATACAGTGATACGACGGAAGCGTCGCGGGAGAGCCAATCAAACGGCGTGGCGCTGTCCGGAATGCGCGCGTTATAATGCTTGAAGACCATATTGCTCAGCATACAGCTACGATACATCGGTCCGTGTGAACGAATGACAGAATTGGCGAATTGAATGCCGACACGTACGGTCGGATGCGGCGACGGTGTGCCGCATAAAATGCAGCCGTCCAGATAATCGCCATAGGTCGCCAGATACAGTCTGGCGATCATTGCACCCATCGAGTGGCCGAGCAGGAAATACGGCAGATCGGGCCATCGCCGTTTCATTTTTTCCGTCAGCCTGGCGACGTCCTCAACAAGAACATTCCAGCCGTTATGCTGCCCGAAAAAGCCATACGTGCCAGAGGGAGCGACAGATGCGCCATGCCCCAAGTGATCATTTCCGCAGACGATAAAGCCAAGCGAGCACAGGTATTTGGCAAAGGCGGTATAGCGTGCAAAATATTCGCACATGCCATGCGAGATTTGAATCACGCCGCGCAGCTGCACGCCGACTGGACGCAGAATGGAATAAGAGATGGACGCGTCCCCACCCGCACTTGGATAAATGTTCTGTGTACAACGAATATCCATTCAGTCGTCCTCCTCTAAAGTGGATAATATTATGATATCATAATCTCGACGAGATGAACGACAGAAAGACAAAAGTTTACAAATGGTTAAAAAATATACAAGCAGAAATCGTGGATTCATTTGGCGAGATGGACCAATTGTGCAAAACGATGGGTTTTCTCTTGCAGTTGGACGAAACTGCCGTTATAATTTATAATATAGCAGAACATGCCGCGGCCCAACGCAGTGCGAGCGGGTATGGGTTACTGTATTATCAAAACGGGAGAGGAGCGGATCGGAATGACAGATAATATGGAAGAGTTGGATGGCGTTATGACGCTGATTGACGAAAATGGAGAAGAAGTGGAATATGAATTCATTGATTCCATCGCCTACGAAAATGCGGAGTACGTCGTGCTGCTGCCGGTAGAAGAGGACGATTGCGAGGCGGTCATTCTGGAGGTTGAAGTGGACGGCGATATGGAAAACTATATCGCGGTCGACGATGAGGAGATCCTCAGCGGCGTATATGAGATTTTTAAAGAGCGATTTGCAGATCAGCTGGATTTTGAAGACTAAATGGCAGTCTGCTGGCTTATCCTGGCGGGCAAAAAAAACGACCCTTTCCGCGTTGGAGGGGGTCGTTTTATAGTTTGGATTAATCTGTCAGTCGATGCCCTCCGGACGTGTGTTGACCGCGTTCCAGTCCACCGGCTGGATGCCGTTCGCGTGCAGAAATTCATTCGCCTTGGAAAAATGGCCGCAGCCAAAAAAGCCGCGGTAGGCAGACAGCGGAGACGGATGCGCACATTCCAGAATCAAATGCTGCGGCGAGGAGATCAGCTCTTTCTTTTTTCGTGCGTTTGCTCCCCACAGCAAAAAGACGATAGGGGTTTCGCGTGCGCCGAGCAATGAGATGATGCGGTCGGTCAGTCGCTCCCAGCCCTTGCCCTTGTGAGAATTGGGCTGTCCCTCGCGCACGGTAAGCACGGTGTTGAGCAGCAGCACACCCTCCCGTGCCCACGGCACCAGACAGCCGGAGGCCGGCGCAAACATGCCGATGTCGTCGTGCAGCTCAGCAAAGATATTTTGCAGGGAGGGCGGCATAGGTACGCCTGGACGGACAGAAAAGCACATACCGTGCGCCTGACCCTCGCCATGGTACGGGTCCTGACCAAGGATGACGACTTTTACATCGGAAAAGGTGGTGTATTTGAGCGCATTGAACATATCCTTCATGGGCGGAAAAACGTGTGCGGTGCGGTATTCCTGCTTGAGAAATTCGCGCAGCTGCGCGTACCATTCGCTCTCAAACTCTGATTTTAGCAGTGCATCCCATTCGTTTCCGATATTGACCATCGTTGATTCCTCCTAAACATGCCGGCTGTTAGCTAAGCCATTGTTTGAATATATTATAGCATATCTATTGTTGTCATGCATCTGTCATTGTATTTTGCTCCAGGGCGTGCTACAATACAGATGCTGCAAGGGGGAGATGAAATGAACGCAACGGTTTGCTGCTTTTCCGGCTACCGTCCGGAAAAAATGCCGTCGGATATGTATGAGGGAAGTGCGGAATTTGTTGATATGCAATGTCGGCTGCGGCGCGCAATACGGGAAACGGCGGCGCAGGGCTGCCGTCATTTTCTCTCCGGCATGAGCCGCGGCTTTGACCTGTGGGCGGCGGATGCTGTGCTGGAGCTGGCAGAGCAGGGACTGCCCATTGACCTGTGGGCGGCGATCGCGTTTCCCGGCATGCAGGATGGCTGGGAGCCGCGATGGAGGGCGCACTATGAACGTGTGCTGCGGCGCGCCAGCCACGTGTTCCCGATATATGACCGCTATGCACCGGATTGCTATACTGCCCGCGACTGTTTTCTGGTCGAGCAGAGCGGATGCTGTATCTGCTTTTATGACGGAAAGCCGGGCGGAACGCAATATACGGTGACCCGTGCTGAGCGTGCGGGCTTGTCGATCTTTAATCTCGCGGACAGGCAGCTTAAAATGGATATCGAAGGAATATAAAAGAAGGAGATTGCGCATGAACGAATATCTGTCGATGTTTGGGACATTTTTTCGCGTCGGGCTGTTTACGTTTGGCGGTGGATATGCCATGCTGCCGGTGCTGCAGCGGGAGGTCGTGGACGGACACGGCTGGTGCACGGACGACGAGTTGACCGATATGTATGCCATCGGCCAGTGTACGCCCGGCGTCATTGCGGTCAATGTCGCGACGTATATCGGAAATAAGAAGAAGGGAGCGCTGGGCGCACTGTGCACGACAGTTGGCGTCGTCTGTCCGTCGCTCATCATTATCTGTATCATTGCAGCGTTTTTGACGCGTTTTGCCGATTATTCAGTGGTGCAGCATGCCTTTGCCGGTATCCGCATCGCAGTGTGCGCACTGGTGACCAAGACCATCTATACGATGGCCAAAAAGAATGTCAAGGACGCGGCGACGGCGCTGATTTTGATCCTGACGTTTGTCGCAGTCGCGCTCATCGGCGTCTCGCCGGTTGCGGCGGTACTCGTATGCGGACTGATCGGCGCGTTGCTGCACGGCGGAGGGAGACGTGCGTGATGCTGTATTTGACACTGTTTTATGAATTTTTCAAGACCGGTTTGTTTGCGGTAGGCGGCGGCTTGGCGACGCTGCCGTTTTTGAAGGATATCGCGCAGAAGTACGGCTGGTTCTCCGTCAGTGAGCTGACGGATATGCTCGCTGTGTCAGAATCCACGCCGGGTCCCATCGGCATCAATATGTCGACGTACGCCGGCTTCCATGCGGCAGGTATTGCGGGTGCGCTGGTGGCGACCGCCTCACTGGTGCTGCCGTCCTACCTTATTATTCTGATCGTTTCGCGCTTTTTGGAAAAATTTCGCGATTCACCGCTCGTCAACAACATTTTTTACGGTATTCGGCCTGCCACGACCGGACTGATTGCCGGAGCAATGTATGAGGTATTTGTCCTCTCACTGTTCGACACACAGGCGTTTGCCGTGACAGGCTCGCTGATCGACCTGCTGCGTATCGTGCCGATTATCGTATACGCCGTTGCTCTTTTGGCAGTGTTCCGGCTGCCCAAGCTGCACCCAATCGTGTTTATCGTCGCTGGCGCAGCGGCCGGGATTCTGCTGGGACTATAAGGAATCAGATGATTTCTTCGGAAGCCACGGCTTTCATTCTATGTCAAGAATTCCGATAGCTGCTGTGCGGCGTGCTTGTAAAAGCAGCCCAGCCTGCCGATATAATGCGGCTTCCACGGCTTGTTGCGGCCGCAATAGTGGATGATTTTTGCATGCGTGCGCACCCAGTCCATTGAGATCGAGCCGGTCAGCAGAGCTTTGTGCAGCAGTGGCTCAGTCATATTGTATTGATAGGGATTAAGTGGCAGAATTCGGTGGCCGTACAGACCACTGATAATATCCTGATCGGGCAGAAACAGCGTGTGCTTGTGCTGCTCAATAAAGGTGTAAACGCACGCAGACTGCTGCTCCGCGCGCAGCTGCGTTAGATTCATAAGCAAAACGCCGGAATTGATGTACAGGCTGTCATCCTCGCAATCCAATCGCCGTTCGTTAAACGCCTCGAGCAGGCCGCTGACATGAGAGGCGGCGGCAAACAGATGGTCCCCCAGCGGTTGTTCATATAACGTGGTGAGATCACCGTTGACCGTGATGTCAGGGTCGAGATAGAGAATGCGGTCCAGGTGCGTGGGCAGATGCTGCGCGGCGAAAATACGGTAATACATTTCGCGGGGATAGCGAGCGGTCGTGGGTGCGTCGGCCAGTTGGTTATCGCAGCTGCGGATTGGTGTCAGTGTGCCGCATCCTTCCAGCAGGCGACGGGTGTCTGTCAACGCTTGGTCGTGTATCGAGCTGTGCAGCAGATAGACGTCAAACCGGCGCGCAGGATGACATGTTAGCAGTGAGTAGAGCATGACGTTCATTTGCGGAATATAGTTTTCATTCAAGGTGACTAAAATGTTTATCGGCTCGGTGAGGGGCATCGGGGTTCCTCCTGCGGGTATTTGTTGATAAACAGATAATATCATAAAGCAATGCGGTTTGACAATAAAATTTCCGTTTTATGTATTGTTAAAAAATAATCGAAATCATTTGTACATACCGTTACAAAATGCTATAATATGAGCAGATTCCATTGCATTTGTCATTGCGCGGCGGCCGTTCGGCGCGGCCATGACGGATGGGGCGGAAAGGAGGGATAGCGATGGCGGATTCCAATATCACCAAGCGTGCGCTCGCCGCAGCGTTCAAAGACTTGATGCACGAGCTTCCGTTTGAGAAAATCAATGTGCGTCAGATTTGCGAAAAATGCGACATGAATCGAAAGAGTTTTTACTATCATTTTCGTGATAAATACGATCTGATGAACTGGGTTTTTGACACAGAATTCATCGATGTCATAAACTGCAACGGGTATGAGGACGACTGGGAGCTGCTATATGAACTATGCCGCTATTTTTACGAAAACGCTGGCTTTTACTGCAAAGCACTGCAAATACGCGGGCAAAACTCCTTCATAGAGCATTTTCGTGAGATGATGTATCCCATAATCAGCGCGCAGCTGGATGACACCATGACGAGCGGTGAAGCAAAAAAATTTCAAATCAATTTTGTGTCGGACGCCATTGTATTTTCCATTGTGCGCTGGCTGACCGAAAAGGATCGTCTGCCACCGGACCAATTCATCGAGATGGTTCATGACTGTGTTGTCTCCATGGCCAGATATGCCATATGCAGTGAGCAGCAGCGCATAGAGAAAAGGGCAGCAAAGACAACATAAAACGCAAAAAAGCAAGAGGCCGTATTTCAATTACACAGCCCCTTGTTTTTATTCGGCTTTTTCACGTATATGCGCGGTATTTGGCATCACCATGCGCAAAATTTCAATCAGATTGCTTTGAAAAATACAGGCATGCGCACAGTCTTGAGGAAGCGGGCAGGTCGACAATGGATGTCCCTCTATGTCGAAGCCTGTGATACAGCTGTCGCCGGAGACAATGCGGTTGATGGCACGCAGATCTCCTGACATTTCTATCAGCACGGTACGGTGGCGTTGTCCGCTGCGGATTCGCAGCGTGTAATCATATACCTGCTGCTGCACTATTTCTGGACAGTCCAGCATAGGAATAAGGATAGAGAACACGGGGTGCAGAGCCTCTGCCTGCGTAATCCAGACGTCATTGAGGATGGACGCACCGTCGGAATATGCGCCGAATACAGCGTAGGGGACGCGGCTTGCGCGCAGCCGCTGACAGACCTCCTGCGCGCCGTCTGTCAGATGTACGGCGAGCAGCATTTGCGGCAGCGCACAGCATTGCTCGATCAACTCATCTGTAATATCGTGCGGTCGGCAAAATACCACGAATGCGCATTCCGGATTTGCCGTGATCAGCGGCAGCAGCTTGTTCGGCTTGGTGCGGCAAAAAAGCATCCATGTATAGATACCGAGAGCGCGTCCCTGATGCACGATGGATTGATAGCGGTTGCCGACATAGCGTGCGTCATTGGTGTCGATTTGCAGAAAGAGAGTCCATGGGATATATATGTGCTCCTTTTGCTGTGCAGCGCGGATGGCTTTTGTTCCGGCAATACAGCTGTTGTAGCCGACGTTTAAGCCAAATTGCACCAAATGCTCCTCGTCGATCTGGGTCACAGCGTCGCGGATGATTGCATAATACGAGCTGTTTTCATCCTCCAGCATGGCGTGCGCGATCTCGAAAAAGTGTGTCTGATGCTGTCCGGATGTAAAATGCAGCGCCATGTCCACGAGCTTTCGCGTCCCACGCTCCGGTGCATCCTGAATATCCTTTAACGTATTGCGCACGACGGTTTCAATCAATACTCTTGAAAGCTGCTCACTCATTTCGTCCGCTCCTATCCGCCATTATATTTTATCAATATGCTATTACTTTAGCATCGGCGGCAGACGCGGGCAACGGCCACTTTCGCGTGATTGTCCAAAATGGTGACAGATTTGAAATCTGTCTAAATTTGGGACAAAACGTCTGATTTTGTCCCATGACATTTGTGGGGACGCGGGTCTACAATGGAAACAATAGTAAAACATACCTGCTTGCGGTAGGTTTTAAAGAAAGCGAGGAAAATCCATGAGCAAAACACCTGTACAGGCATTCGCAGTCAAGCAGCTGCTGAAATATGTAGAAAAGAATCCGGAAGCGAATCTTCCCAAGGTAATGGATATGGCGGATAAAATCATCCCGGAGGGATGGTATGAGCGCCAGAGGAAGGTATTTCGTGAGATTGTAAAGGATCCGGACAGCAATTGGTTTCAGCTGATCATGCATGTATTCCAGCTGGATCCGGAGGTGCGCAAAACATTTATTGAAAACTTTATTATCAACGCCTGCTTGAACGGCAGCGCGAAGCAGAATGAAGTCAAGGAGGAAAACAACTGCAACGCCCCGTGGGCGATTCTGCTTGACCCGACATCGGCGTGCAATCTGCACTGCACGGGCTGCTGGGCGGCAGAGTATGGCCACACGCTGAATCTCAGCCTTGAGACCATCGATTCGATCGTGCGGCAGGGCAAGGAGCTTGGCACGTATATGTACATCTATACCGGCGGCGAGCCGCTGGTGCGTAAGCGTGATATTATCAAGCTGTGCGAGATGCACCCGGACTGTGAGTTCCTGTCATTTACCAATGGCACGCTGATCGACGAGGAATTTTGTCAGGAAATGCTGCGCGTCAAGAACTTTGTCCCGGCAATCAGTCTGGAGGGATTTGAGGAAGCCAACGATGGCCGCCGCGGCGAGGGTGTGTACGGCAAGGTGCAGAACGCCATGCGTCTGCTGCGCGAGCACAAGCTGCCGTTTGGCATCTCCACCTGCTATACAAGTGCCAACTATAAAGACATCACGAGTGAAAAATTCTTTGATCTGATGATTGACAGCGGCGCGTTGTTCGTCTGGTTCTTCCACTATATGCCGGTCGGCAATGCCGCCGTGCCCGCGTTGCTGCCCACGCCGGAGCAGAGGGAAGAGGTCTATCACCGCATCCGTGCGTTCCGCGGCAGCAAGGCGATCTTCAGCATGGATTTCCAGAACGACGCGGAATATGTCGGCGGTTGCATTGCCGGCGGCCGATGCTATCTGCACATCAATGCCAAGGGCGACGTCGAGCCGTGCGTCTTTATCCACTATTCCAACGTGAACATTCACAACTGCACGCTGCTTGAGGCGCTGAAGAGTCCGCTGTTCCAGGCGTATCACGACAATCAGCCGTTTAATGATAACCTGATGCGTCCGTGTCCGATGCTGGAAAATCCGGAGTGCATCCAGCGGCTTGTGAAGGAAACCGGCGCGGTAAGTACGGATTATGAATCGCCGGAGAGCGTCGAGCACCTGTGCGAAAAGACAGTTCCGTATGCGGATAACTGGACGCCGACAGCTGATCGCCTGTGGGCGGAGCGAAACGCGTGCAAGAACTGCTCCGGTTGCAAATAACAGCATTGTAAGTGCAGTATAATTTGGCGCGTCACAGAGGCAGCTTTGTGACGCGCTTTTTTCGTTTTTGAAAATTTGTCACTAATGGATAGATTTCATAAAAATGCGTATAATACGCCTAAAAACTGTCATTCACGCAACATTTTATTGCGGTAAAACGGATGTATTGCCGGAGAAAAGATGACAGTTTTGACGGAGTGTCACAAATGGTTCATGACAAAACTGAGGTAGTTCGCAGTTGCTTGAACCACTTTCTGACATCAGAATAATAAGCAGGGAGACAGAGGTGATTTGGATGGCAGCACATAAAAACAAAGCGCGGCTGACGTCGCGCCAAAAGGAAATCATTCAGATTTTGACCCGTTTTACGTCATCTCGCCCTGTTACGGTTGCGATGATCTCTGAGACCATGGGCGTCAGCTCGCGCACGATTTTGCGGGAGCTGCCACATGTCGAGCAATGGATGCAGCAAAATGATTTCCACTTTGTCCGCAAGCCGGGCGTCGGCCTGATTTTAGAGGAAAGCGTGGAAAACAAAAAGCTGATACTCGAGCTGCTTGAGATCGAATGTGTGCGTAAGTCATATACCAAGGATGAACGCCGCCGTCGTATTTTGGGCGATCTGTTGTATGCGCAAGAACCGCTCAAGTCCTATTATTTTGTCTCGGAACTGGGTGTTTCGGAGGGAACGTTAAGCAGTGATCTCGAGGAGATTGAGCGTTGGCTGCGCACGTATGGTATCCGGCTGATTCGCAGGCCGGGCGTCGGCATCCTGCTTGAGGGCCAGGAGAGCAGCTACCGGCAGGCGATCGCCAATCTCGTTTATGAAAGCATGGATGAAAACCGCATCATGCAGGTACTGCATGGCGAGATGCAAAATGAGATAAATAATGTTGCGATTCAAAACAAGGTGTTTGGCATGCTTGATCGCGCGATCACCAGCCAGGTGGAGGAGATTTTACAGGAATCCGCCAAGCGGCTGGGTCTGCGCTATACGGACAGCGCATTTGTCGGGCTGATTATCCATATTTCGCTTGCGCTTACACGCATTGCCAACAATGAAAAGATTGAAATGGAGAGAGAGAAGCTACAGCAGCTTATGCTTCTGCCGGAATTTTCCGTGGCGGAGGAGATCTCTGACCGCCTGAAGGAGACGTTCCGCGTCCCCGTTCCGCTCAGTGAGGTTGGCTATATCACGATGCACTTGTCGTCGTCGAGTATCTGGCCAGCGGATGACCGCAGGGCTCGCGGCATTGAAAGCATGCGGCTGCGCCAGCTGGTGCGCCAAATGATCGAGCAGGTCGAGCAAGAGCTTGGCGTCATACTGCATGACAGCGATCGGCTGTTTGAGGATTTGGTCAATCATATGAGTCCGGCGCTCAGCCGCCTTTCACTTGGCATTGCACTGGAAAACCCGCAGGCTGTATCGCTGGAGGAGGAATACCCTGAGATTTTACAGGCGACACGCAATGCCTGCAAGGTGCTGTGCGATGAGCTGTCGCTGCCGGTCGTGCCGGATTCCGAGATCGCCTATCTTGCCATGCACTTTGGCGCGGCGATGGAGCGCAAAATGCAGAGCATGAAGCGCGTTTCCGCCGTGGTCGTCTGCCCGACCGGCTTGGGTACCTGCCGTATTCTGGAGGCGGGACTGGAGAAGGATTTTCCCAACATCGCTGTGCGCGGCGCAATTTCAGTGTTCCGTATTGACACGGAAAGGCTGCGTCGACAGGGCATTGACCTGATTATTTCTACCGTCGAGCTGACAGTGGACTATCCGTGGATCTGCGTGCGGCCGGTGCTGCAGGCGCAGGACAAGCGGCGTATTGAGTCCATGCTCGCGATACTTCAACAAAAGAGCGACCCGCAGGCGCGTGAGCTACAGCAGCAGCGCATTAAGCAGGACGACATTGCGCTCATCACACAGTTGGGTGCGGAGCTGATGGATCTGACTGGACACCTGGCGTTTGACACACTGAAAGCCGTGCGCAGCCGGGAAGAGCTGATTGCGGCAGCTGGGCGCCTGTTCGCGCAGGATGCGCGTGCGGCGGCGGATATTGAGGGCGGCCTGTATGAGCGCGACCGTCTGGCGGATACCTACCTTAAGCAGATGAACATTCTGCTGCTGCACTGCAAGACCAACATGGTGCAGCATGCGCGCTTTGGCTATCTGCGGCTGGAGCCGCCGCTGTATGAAGACGGCAAGATCATCCGTGGTGCGACCGTTATGCTTGCGCCGGACAGCGACACGGACGGCAATTCAGTACATCAACAGCTGATCGGCGCGATTTCTGCGCGGCTGATTGAGGATAAGACACTTTTAAATCTGTTGTACAACGGCGATTGGGAGCAAAGCCGCAGTGCAATTGAGCGAGGTTTAAATGTGTATTATAAAAATATTTTGAAGAAGAGGTTAGGAGTTGAAGGGAAATGAAAAACAAAGTGCAAGCAATGGGCAAGGCGCTCTCCGGCATGGTTATGCCGAACATTGGCGCATTCATTGCGTGGGGCTTCATCACTGCGTTGTTTATCGAGGCAGGATGGTTTCCAAATGACAAGCTTGCGTCCATTCAGCCGTACATGCTCACGTATTTGCTCCCAGTACTGATTGCGAGCCAGGGCGGCAAGATGATCGGAGGAGACCGCGGACGCGTGATGGGCGCGATCGCTGTCATGGGATGTATTGCAGGTGTTGGTGGCACAGACGGCCAGCCGATGCTGATGGGCGCGATGGTTATGGGACCGCTCGCCGGCTGGGTCATCAAGAAGTTTGACAAGGCAATGGAAGGCCATATGCCAGCCGGTTTTGAGATGCTGATAAACAACTTCTCCGTCGGTATTCTGGGCATGCTTGTCGCCATTGTCGGATATTACGCAATCGGCCCGATTATGTCTGCTATTCTGGCAATCCTGTCCGCAGGTGTAGAGGTTCTGGTTGCGCACAGCCTGATGCCGCTCGTGGCGATCTTCCTTGAGCCGGCAAAGGTTCTGTTCCTGAACAATGCGATCAACCACGGTGTATTCACCCCGCTAGGCGCGGAGCAGGTTGCACATGCCGGTAAATCCATCATGTACATGCTGGAGACCAATCCAGGTCCCGGCCTTGGCGTCCTCATCGCGTACATGTTTTTCTCCAAGGATAAGGCCACGAAGGATTCCGCACCGGGCGCGATCATCATCCACCTGCTCGGCGGTATCCATGAGATTTACTTCCCGTACGTTCTGATGAACCCGATCGTTATTATTGCGCCGATCGCAGGTAACTTCTGCGCGATTCTGTTCTTTATGCTGACCAACGCCGGTCTGGTAGGCCCGGCATCCCCGGGTTCGATCATCGCGTTCCTGCTCATGTCTCCGAAGGGTACGGGTACGGTTATTTCCCTCGTCGGCGTGCTCATTGCAACTGTGGTTTCGTTCGTCGTTGCATCCCCGATCATTAAGATGTCCGGCGCGAAGAATCTGGAGGAAGCACAGAGCCAGATGAGCAGCATGAAAGCGGAGGCCAAGGGTCAGGCTGTTGCCGCAGGCGGCCCGGCGAAGCAGGCAGGCGAGGTCAAAAAGATTATCTTTGCGTGTGACGCAGGTATGGGTTCGTCCGCAATGGGCGCGACCAAGTTCCGCAACCGTATCAAGAGCATCCGCCCGGATATCGTTGTCACCAACACGTCGGTCGATAACATCCCGGCAGACTGTGACATCGCGGTTGTACAGACGGTTTTGGCAGACCGCGCGGCAAAAAGCGCGCCGCAGGCGCAGCTGATTACCATTGGAAACTTCCTTGCCGACCCGAATCTTGACCAGCTGTTTCAGACGATTTCTGCAAGCGCAAATTCTGCGCCGGCCGTCGCGACTGCGGTCGCAGTAGCGGAGCCGGAGGAAGCTGACGATGCGTCGAAGATTGTCATGCTGCGCGAGGGCATCAAGCTCGGACAAAAGAGCGTTTCCAAGGAAGAGGCCATTCGTGCTGCTGGTTCGCTGCTCAAGCAGATTGGTTGCGTTGAGGACGGCTACATTGACGCGATGCTCGAGCGCGAGAAACTGATTACCACCTATATGGGTCTGGGCGTTGCTATTCCACATGGCACGACACAGGCAAAGGGTGAGGTCAAGAAGTCCGGCATCGTTATGCTGCAATATCCGGATGGCGTCGATTTCGGTGATGAAAAGGCGCAGCTGATTTTTGGTATCGCCGGCGTGGGCGACCAGCACATGGATCTGCTCCAAAAGATTTCCAATTCCCTGGAGGATGAGGATCTGCTGGAACAGCTGAAAACGACAACAGATATCAATCTAGTTCTCAAAACCTTTGGCTGAAATAAAGGAGCGATAGCATTATGAAAAAGGCCATTCAGTTTGGCGCGGGCAATATTGGACGCGGCTTTATCGGCGCCCTGCTCGAGCAGGCTGGCTACCATGTCGTCTTTGCAGACGTGAACATGGCGGTTATTGATAAAATCAATGCGGACGGCATGTATACCGTTCATGTCATGGACGTATCATGCCAAGACATCCCGATCAGGAACATCAGCGGCATCAATTCCGCTTCGCCGGAGATGGTTGACGCCATCACCGAGAGCGATCTGATTACAACGGCGGTTGGCCTGATTATTCTGCCGCGCATCGCCCCGACCATCGCACAGGGCATTGCAAAGCGCAGGGAACAGGGCTGCACTCGTCCGCTGAACATCATCGCATGTGAGAACGCCATCCGCGCAAGCTCGCAGCTCAAGGAAGCGGTCTATAAATCGCTGGATGAGGAAGGCCGTGCATATGCAGATGAATATGTCGGTTTCCCGGACTGCTCGGTTGACCGCATTGTACCGCCGGTCAAGAGCGAAAACTTCATTGACGTTGTGGTAGAGAACTACTACGAGTGGAATGTCGAAAAGGCGTCGTTCAAGGGTGAGATCCCGCAGATCGCCGGAATGAATTTGGCAGACAATCTGATGGCATATATTGAACGCAAGCTGTTTACCCTGAACACAGGACATGCGATTACGGCATATCTCGGCACGCTTAAGGGATATGGCACCATTGACGAGGCGATTGCCGATGAGACCATCTACAGCATCGTCCATGCGGCGATGATAGAGAGCGGCGACGGCCTGATCCGCAAACACGGGTTTGACAAAGAGGCGCATTATCATTACATCGACAAGATCATCGGTCGATTTAAGAATCCGTACCTCAAGGACGATGTCACCCGCGTCGGCCGTGAGCCGCTGCGTAAGCTCAGTGCAAGCGACCGCCTGACCAAGCCGATGATGACGGCCCATGGCTATGGCCTGCCGGTTGATCATCTGATCCTTGGTATGGGCGCGGCGCTGCGCTATGATAATCCGAATGATGCACAGAGCGTCGAGATGCACGAGAAGCTCAAGAATGAAGGCCTGCTCGAGGCGGTCAAGAATATCACCGGCATTGCCGATGCTGCGTTGCTGGCACAGATTGTCAAAGCGTATGACGATGTAATAAAGATCTGACAGATCTTCATAAATTATAATTTATCATTTTTTTGAAAGGAGTCAACGAGTATGCAGAGCATCACCTATACCATCACCGATCCGGAGGGCTTCCACGCACGTCCGGCAGGCATGTTCGTCAAGAAGTGCAAGGAGTTTGACTGCAAGATCGAGGTCGTCAAGGCTGGCAAGCGCGCTGATGCCCGTAAGATGTTTGGCCTGATGGGTCTTGGCATCAAGGGCGGCGACACCATTGACGTAGAGATCGACGGCGCACAGGAAGCGGAAGCTGCACAGGCTATTGAGGAATTCCTCAAGAGCAATCTGTAATTTTTAGCCCACTCTATTTTTTCTATTCTACTTTTTGGCGCACGTCGTTTGCTCGGCGTGTGCCGAACAAAAAAACAACATTCTGATTGATGGCGTCCGCATTCACACAACAAAACAACTGGAACAACATCACACATGGACAAAATCAGTCCAGAATGTAGAAAACCGCATTCAACCCTGCCGCAGCAGGAATGTTGAATGCGGTTATTTTATGAAGGCAGAGAGAATGTCAAGTGGAAGGCAAACGCGGCATGCTGGGACACGGCATAGTGTAAAATAATTGTAGGAGAAATAAAAAAAGATACAAGGAACAACTCAA
>CAZEMM010000049.1:0-14570 GCA_964513445.1 uncultured Butyricicoccus sp.
TCTCACGCCTATGGAGAAACACGAGCTTTTCATGGCCGCATAGAACAAAACCGCAAATTCCAGCCGGATGCCTTAGCATCCAACCGGAATCTGCGGTTGCTACAGCGCCACAGCGCTGTGAACTTTCTTTGAATTATTTCACTGTCTACTTGACGAGGAGCGGTTCATTGCACTTGGGAGGTCTTTTTCATGGATTGTTTGTGCTTGTATTAGACGTGCGTTTTTTTCGTTTCTTTGTCTTGGGCGTCTGGCTGTCTCCTGAGGGGACGATATAATTTTTCCGATACTGATTGGGCGGCATGCCGACATGCTTGGAAAACTGCAGGTTGAAATAGCTCTGCGTATCATAGCCGACGCGCCCTGCGATCTCCGTGATGGGCAGATCGGTGGTGATGAGCAGCGTCTGTGCCTCGCCGATGCGGCGGCGCAGCAGATATTGCATGGGCGAATAGCCGCTCATTTCCTTAAAGACATGCGACAGATAATATGGGCTGACATGCAGCGCCTCTCCCATGCTTTGCAGCGTGAGCGGCTCCATATAATGCCGGTCTATATAGCTCTTGATGCGTGAGCCTAAAATGTTCGGCTCCTCCACCTCCGCCTCGCTGCGGTCCCTGCCCTCGACGACGGCAAGCACCTTGACGATGAGCGCATGCATCAGACTGTGGCAAAACGCCTCTGCGCGCGGCTCCTGCGCGGACAGGCTGTGAAACATCATCTCACAAATGCCGCGCATCGCCTCAAAATGCTCTCCTGCACGGAACACATAGCCCGCGTCGTCGCGGATGAGCGCATTTTCACGCAGGCCTGGCATATGCAGTCCGCCGATGGCCACACAGTAGTAGCCGATCTCGTTGCCCTCGCCGGAAATCTCATCGTGTACGACGTTGGAATTGTACACAATCAAATCGCCCGGCTGCACCAGATGCTTTTTGTCATGGATGAGAAATTCGCTGCTGCCGCTGAAAATGACCAGCACCTCTACAAAATCCGCATGCGCGTGCATCACGCGCGGATGCCGGCTGGAATCCGGATTGATGCGGCTGACATACAGCAGCTTCGGATCATTCTCTCCGACCAGTATCGACTGAAAGTCCTTTTTTACGAAGCATTGTACGTGCAGCGGCGCGTGCTGTGCCATATTGCGCCCCCTTTCTCCACCGGGTCTCTCGTTGTTACTTTATCATACAACAATTATAACACAGATGAAGAAATCGGGCAATTATCCGATTTTGCCCCGACTCGATGGAGCCGCAGCTGGTGGTTTCACGCGCCCCGCGCGGCCGCCTTTTCGGTCTGCTCCTGCGGGAATGGCTGCGGCTGCGCGGTATACTGCGGCGCATGCCGGCTTTTTTCATTCATAATGAGCATTTGCAGGCGGTTTTCCACATTGGCAAAGCTGGTGTCCGGCTCCAAATCAATCGGCAGCAGCTGGATTGCCGGAAAGTCCTCCTTGATGCGCTTCATAATGCCGCGTCCGCACACATGATTGGGCAGACAGCCGAACGGCTGTAAAATGACAAACGCACCGACGCCGTCTCTGGCATATTCCAGAATCTCCGCCGCGATCAGCCAGCCCTCTCCGGAGGTAAACCGGCGGCTGATGACCGGATCGGTCTGATCCGCCAGCTGATGAAACGGCATGACCGGCGTATAGAGCGGATGCTTTTTCGCAGCGCGCTCACAGGTGTGCAGCGTCAGATCAAACAGCTCGTCGCCGACATAGGTGAACGCCGCCGTTCCCAGCGGATAGTGCACGCCGAACTCGCGCATCTCGCTCTGGCGGGCGATGTAATCCTTGCGGAACACATGCGCCATGCGCGGCAGGATGACTTCCATGCCGTTTTTTTCCAAATACCGTTCGATCCGGAAATTCGAGCCGGGATGGAACGTGACAAGGTATTCGCCCGTGACAAACACGCGCGGACGCGGCTGGCTGCGATCATATGGAATGCCGCAAAAACGGTCGATCGCTTTGCGGTAAGCCGCCAGGCCTTCCGCAATGCTGTGTGTCAGTCCCGCCGCGATTGCGTCAATGGATTGCTCGAATATGCGATCGGTCTCGCCCTCATGCAGCTCATACGGCCGGATCTTGCGCCGCAGCTCCTCCAGCATATCCATCATCGTGATGGCCCACAGCGCCTGCACGTTAAAGACATTCCCCAGCCGCAAGCCCGGGTGCATCTCCTTTGAATCGGTGGGGTCGGTCGACATGATCGGGATGTCCTGATAGCCGGCCTCGTCCAGCGCGCGGCGCAGCAGTGCGGAGTAATGTGCCAGGCGGCAGTCTCCGGTATATTTCGCCATGCCGATGGCGACCGCGTCGCGCGGATAACGCCCGCTTTTCAGTGCGGCCAGCGCCTCGCCGATGCACATCTGCGCGGGAAAGCACGTGTCATTGTGTACATATTGCTTGCCAAGCTGAATCTCCTCTATGCCGCCCAGCGACAGCGGCTCGGCGCGCAGGCCGACCTTGGAAATAATCGCGCTGAGCAGCTTGCAAAACGCCGCAGATACATTCGGGACAAGCACCGTGCGTCCCTGCCAGTCCTCCCTGCGGTATTTGGTCGGATACGCGTCGCCCAGCGGCCTGCATTCATACAGGCCCTGTCTGACGCGGCGCGCCGTGACCGTCTCCAAAAACGACTTGACGCGGATCGCCAGCGCGTTTTCCGCCGCGCCCTCATCCAGCTTAAGAATGAGCGGCGATTTGCCTGCCGTCTCGCGCATGATGCGGATGATCTCATCCGACAAAATCGCGTCGTGCCCGCAGCCGAAGCTGACAATCTGGACATATTCCAGCTCGGGCGACTGCGCCGCCAGCATCGCGCCGGACAGCATGCGCGTGTGGAAATTGTTTGTGATCTCCGCGCGCGTATAGCGCAGGCTGACATTGCCGATATCCGGCAGCGCATCCACCGTAAGCACGGCGACGCCCTGCCTTGTAAACACGCGGGATAAATCGTGGCACACCAGCGGATCGGTGTGATACGGACGACCGGCGAGCACCACGGCGAATGTGCCGTCGCGCCGCGTTTGCTCCAAAATCGCCGCGCCCTCCCGTTTCAGCTGGCCGCGGAACGCATCAATGGCCTGCGCGCCCTGCGCGATCGCCAGCCTGATCTCCTTCTCAGGCAGGCCAAAGGTGTCCTTCATGTAGCGGATAATCTGTTTTTCCCGGTCGCGCTCGGTGTACCAATGGAACATCGGATGGTCAAACGGCACGTTCCACCGACGCTCCGGATTTTCCGAATGTGAAATCATCATCGGGTAGCCCTTGACAACCGCGCAGACATAATTGCTTTCCTTATTGACGTTATCCGACGGCATTTCCATCACCATCGGCATAAAAATACGGTCTACACCCTGCTCAATCAAATCGCGGATGTGCCCGTGCGCCAGCTTCGCGGGGAAGCAGACGGTGTCCGACGGCACAAACGGAATGCCGCGCTCATACATCGCCTTCGTGCTCGCGTGCGACAGCCTGGTGTCAAAGCCGAGCGCATGAAAAAAGGTCGTCCAAAACGGCATGCTGTCCCAAAATTCCAGCGTGCGCGGCAGGCCGATGGTGATATGCTTTTTTGCGCTGACACGCTCAAACGGGTAATCGCAAAACAGCAGGGCCTCGCGCCGCAGGAACAGATCGGGCGCAGACTGTCCGCAGCTGACCGGTGTGCCACCCTCGCTCTCGCCGCGCGGGCAGCGGTTGCCGGTGACATAGCTCACGCCGCTGGAAAACGATACGCGCGTGAGCGCACAGTCATTGGCGCAGCCGCCGCAGCGGATGTTGCTGCGCTGCGTATAGGAAAAATCGCGCAGCGCGTCAAAGCCGATGAACTGCGTATGCGTCCCGCCCGCGGCCTGCATGTGCTGCTTGGTGAGCAGCGCCGCGCCGATACAGCCCATCTCGCCCGGATACGGCGCGCGGGTTACCGGTCTGCCGACATACTGCTCCATCGCGCGCAGCACCGCGTCATTTTGGAACGTGCCGCCCTGTACAACGATGCGGTCTCCCAGCGCCGCCGGAGACGAGATGCGCACGACCTTTGTAAATACATTTTCAATAATCGAACGGCACAGGCCGGCCATGATCTCGCCCGACTGCCTGCCGTTTTTCTGCTCGGTAATAATCGTACTGTTCATAAATACCGTGCAGCGGCTGCCCAGCTTGGCGGGATGCGCGGCGGCAAAGGCGGCATCCGCAATGTCGGTCACCGGAATGCCCAGCGACGCGGCAAAATTCTCCAAAAACGAACCGCAGCCGGATGAGCACGCCTCATTGAGCGTGATATCCGTTACGATGCCGTCGGACAGCCAGATGGCCTTCATGTCCTGCCCGCCGATATCCAGCACAAAGCTGGCGTCCGGCACATATTTCCGCGCCGCCGTCGCATGCGCGACCGTCTCGACCGTATGGTAATCCGCGCCGAACGCCTTTGCAAACAGCATTTCGCCATAGCCTGTCGTGCCCAGGCCGATGATTTCCAGCCGGACGCCCTGATCCGCGTATTTCTGATACAGCGACAGCAGGCCGCGCTTGACGACGCGCAGCGGCTCGCCCTGATTGCCCGAATAAAACCGGTCAACCACGCGCTCGTTCTCATCCATCAGCACCAGCTTGGATGTCGTGCTGCCCGCGTCAATACCGAGATAGACGCGCAGCGTATTGTCCTCAATGTGCGGCGGCATCAGCGGCGCCGGAGCATGTGCGGCGCGCCACTGGGCGCATTCCTCCGATGTGGAGAAATACCGCGGCGTCTCCTCGCCCTGCGCCGTACCCAGCGAATGCAGATAGGCATGCAGCGCGTCCACCGCGCGCTTTGGCGCAAGGCAGTCGTTTTCCTGCGGGAACAGCTCGTCAATTGCCATCGCCGCGCCCTGTGCCACGATGATCTCCGGATTTTTCGGGCGGATGATGTCCTGCTCGGACAGACCCAGCCGCTCGGCAAAGACGCGCACGAGCGTCGGGTCAAATGTCAGCGGGCCGCCCTCAAAGATAATCGGCGGCTTCAGCTCCAGACCCTGTGCGAGGCCGCCGATGGTCTGCTTGACGATCGCATGGAACGCGGACAGGGCAATATCCTCCCGCCGTCCGCCGGCGTTTAATATGGACTGGATATCCGTCTTTGCAAAGACGCCGCAGCGTCCGGAAATATCATATACCGTCGTGCCCTTTGCCGCGCACGCCTCGAATTCCTCCGCCGGAATGCGCAGCAGCGACGCTATTTCGTCAATAAACGCGCCCGTACCGCCCGCACAGCTGCCGTTCATACGCATATCCGACGTCAGCAGACATTTTTTCGTCTCATCATAATAGAAAAAGATGATCTTTGCGTCCTGTCCGCCCAGCTCGATCGCCGTGCGGGTATTGGGGTATAGGCGGCGCACCGCCGCGGCATTTGCCACGACTTCCTGAATATAATGTGCGCCGATCGCATCGGCAATCGGCTTGCCGCCCGAGCCGCACACCGCCGTGCGAAACTGCCGCCCCGGAAATTTCTGCGCGATATCCGTCAGAAGCTTGGCAGCGGTCGCGGCCTGTTCCGCGAAATGGCGCGTATACCGGCGATATAACATACGCCCGCTCTCCGGCTCCAGCACAACTGCCTTTACCGTCGTTGAGCCGACGTCTATTCCCAGGCGCAATGCTCCTGCCATAGAAAAAACATTCCTCCCATCTGCCCGATTTGAGCAATCCACTCGATATAATCTACACGTCTGTTTTTTTACACACGGCAATTATACGACTTTTTTTGCACCATTTCAATGCAAAAAACGACGGGATTCGTTAAAGTGATGCATATTTTGCGTTAAGATTCGCAGATCTGGCGCTTTCCCCGCCGCACGACACGCTTGCGGCAGAACAACAATTTGAATATTGTCCGCACACACGGCTGAATGAAAAACATCTGCGTAAAATATGCGAACGGGAAGTTCAGGCACATCAGCTTGAGCCAGTTTGCCAGCAGCGTGAGCACATGAAAGCCCATGTCATACCGATAATACAGCAGCGATGCGATGAAGCTCATCGCGGGGCACATCAGGCCGACCGTCGCGCAAATAATGGCGCTTTCAAAAATCATGGGATGATTGCTGCGCGGGTCAAACAGCTTGGACGCCAGGCGGAACGAGAGCGGACTGCCCACGGCATTTTCCAGCACATAGGCGAGACAGAACTCCGTCAAAATGACCGCCCAAATCGGCACATGGTGTCCGCACATATACACGCCGCCCTGCATGCGGATGGCCTCCAGCACGCCGGACGCGCCGGTGATCTGCATCAGCGTATCGCCGTTAACCACGTACAGGCTGTAGAACACATATGCATGTACGGTGATGACGACGGTCAGAAACGCGAAAATCATTCGCTGCAATTGATTTTGTGGCATAATTAATCTCCTTTTTTCGCTGGAAGCGCAAAAAAGACACCTGCATCCCTGTCCACGCAGATCGGATTTCCGTTGGCTGATTCACCGTGCCGTAATCAGATTTACGTGCCGAAGGGCACCACATGTGTCGTTTGCGTTCCGTTTTCAATTCGATCAATATGATAGCATTTCCGTTTGCGATGCGTCAAAGGCGGTTTTGCTTGAATTTTAATCGAATTTTCAAAACATTTTTGGCGTTTTTTTCCATTGAAATCCCGCCCCGCAGCCGTGCTCGGCCAGGAATTTCCGTGCCGTCAGGCGGGCGGGCAAAGGCCGGGCTGCGGCCCTGTTTATTCAACTGTGACTGTCAGCGCCGGATTGTCGCGCTCCGCCGAGCGCATGACGCGCACCAGCGTGCCGCAGTAGCTGTTCGGATCGTAGCCGCCGCGCAGCACAAGCTCCGTCTCGCCCATCACAGACAGGCAGTCGTACAGCGCGTCCAGATTCCCTCCGTAATAGGAGGGCAGGCCGAGCTGCTCGCGCAGATATTCATGTGCCGGTGTGCGCTTTTGCATCTGCGCAGTCTCCAAAATAATTTTCACTTGTCTTCCTCCCCATATAGCAAATCAAAGGTCTCGTAGTGATCCCCTGTGTAATAGATCAGCCCATCTGTGGAATAGACGATGCGCTCGGCGCCGCGGTCGCCGCCGTCCGTGTTGACGTCGCATTCGTAGTACTCCCTGCCTTCGGGCAGCAGACCCTCGTAATTGCCAAAGCGGTCGCCGCCAATGCTCTTCCCCGGCGCAACCTCGTCCAGATTGCCCTCTGCGCTGACCCATCCCAGCTTTTTCGCCTGCTCCTTTGTGATGTAGTTGCCGGGCAAATGGCCGTATTCATGAATATAATCCGCAACATCCTCCTTTGAGGTATACGTTCCGTTCTCCTTGAGCGCCTCGAGGCCGTCATCCTGCTGCGTCTGTACGATCGCGGCCTGCGTGCCGTCGCCCGCGTCCAGCGTCTGCGAAATGCCGCCGCAGCCGGAAAGGAGACCGGGCAACAGCGCCAGCAGCGCCGCCAGCACGCCCCATTTCCTTTTCATGGCTGCTCCTCTGCCTGCCGGAGCAGCGCAATCAGTTCCTCCATTTCAACCGGTTTGGAATAATAAAAGCCCTGATGGTACATAACTGTATACTGCTTGAGGCAGTCCAGCACCTGCTGGTTTTCTACGCCCTCTATGCACACGCGCATGCCCAGCTCGTGTGCGCACCGCGTCAGCGCGCCGACCACCTCGTGGCTGCGCTTATGCGAGAGCATCTGTGAGACAAATGACGGCGTTACCTTCATAATATCCGCCGGCAGATCAGCCAGCATCTCCAGCGCCGCTCCCGCCGAGCTGAAATCATCAATGGCAATCATTATGCCGCGCGAGCGGAAGAAGGTCAGCTCACGCCGCAGCAGATCAGGCGCGAGATTCCAGCAGCTGTCCGTCAGCTCCAGGCACAGCTGCGACGGCGGGAAACCGGTCTCCTGCAGCGCGTTCATAACGCTGTCGCGAAACTCGGTGCGTTCAAACTGTGTCGCCGCCACATTGATGTGCAGCGAAAACGCCGGTATCAGCTCGCGCACACGCACAGCATCCGCAAGCGACTGCCGGATGACCCAGCTTCCCAGCTCGAAGATGCAAAAATCCTCCTCCAGCCACGGGATAAACCGATCGGGCAACACGATGCCGTCCGCATCCTTCCAGCGCACCAGCGCCTCCATGCCGGTGATGCCGCCGTCCTCCGCCCGCACGATAGGCTGATAGCACAGGAAAAAGCCATCGCAGCCGTTCAAGACGCTCCGATAGATGGCCGCGCGCTGCCGCTGCTCGCGCTCGTCGCTGCGCAGCATCCGGTTGTGGAAAAAGACCAGCTGGCCCTGCTGCTGTCTGGACTGCGCCAGCGCATGCGCCGCGCCGCTGTTGATGGCGTTTTCATTGTTGTCCATCCCTGCAAACAGAAACGCGCCGCCCGCCGTATGCAGCGTAATGTGCGAATCGCGAACCTGAATGCCGTGCCGTGCCATGCGCTGAATATCCTGATACAGGCTTGACGCGGTCTCCTCCAACATGTCCGACGTGCAGATGCCAAAGACCGCGCCTTCCAGACGGAACAGGTCGCCGCGCGCGCCCAGAAGGCGCTGTACCTCCTCACCGAAGCGCCGCAGCACGGTATCGCCCGCCGCATGTCCGTAGAGCAGGTTGACGTTGCCAAACATCTCCAGCCCGATCATCATGACGAGCGCATGCTTCCGGCTGTGCCGCAGTATACGAATCTGATTCAAAAACGCGCGGTTGTTGCGCAGGTTGGTTACCGTGTCGACGCCGTCGATGACGCCGTGATTGGTGATGGTTCCGCAGAACAGATCGGATTCGCCGTCCCTGCCACGCACCACCACGCCCTGGCAGGTGCAGATGACATACTGTCCGCTTTTATTGCGCACGCGATATTCCAGATCGTGGCGCGTCGCGTTGCCGCTGAAAACATCGTCGATACTGGTTGCGTACATCTCGCGGTCATCCGGATGGATCAGACCCATCCAGATCGCGCCTGCGTCATACATGTATTCATCCGGCAGGCCGAAGCAGTCCACCGCGCTTTTGGACCAGCGTGAGACATTGCTTTTCATGTTGCACAAGAACAGATATTTGTCCGGCATCGCCTCGGAAAACACTGCAAACGTGCGGTCGTCCAGCAGGCTTTTATCCAGCTGCTTGGGCGCATGCGCGACGACCGACTCCGCGCCGAGCACAGGCGCGCGCTCTGCGCGCTCTGCGCGCGCGGAGTTGCAGAAGCCGTCATAATACCGCTTTTTATCCGAATACATCGCGGCCTCGGCGCGCCGCACAACCGCCTCAAGGAGCTTCGGCGCGCGCTCCCACGCGCTGCCGATCGCAGCCATCGGGCGCTCCTGCGCATCCAGCCGATCGCGCAGCCGTTTGACCTGCGCGTCAAATTCCTCGCGCTCTATATTTTCAAATACCAGCACGAACTCGTCACCGCTGATGCGATAGCAGCGCTCCTGACCAAACAGGTCGGTCAGCAGCATCGCAAACGCCTGCAAATATTCGTCGCCCTTGCGGTGTCCGTAGGTGTCGTTCATATATTTCAGGCCGTTGACGTCGGCGAAGATCGCGCCGACCGCGTGCGGCTGCATCTCCTTCGCGTAGGTGTCGCACAGCGCATTGTAGGCAAAGCGGTTGCGCAGCTCGGTCAGCGCGTCGTTATTGCAGTAGAATTCCAGCTGCTGCTGGTATTTGATCCTTCCGATATAGCTGTCGTGAACATCGCGCGAATACATAAGCATGAGCTGGTTGTCATCGGTGTAATCCTCCGCGCGTATCAGCTCGGAGGCGACCCAGCGGAAGTCCGCTTCCATGCGCCTGCGGAACAGGAAGTGCAGATGTGTCTTATTCTCGCGCACCCGTTTCCTCAGCTCATCCCGATTGAAAAACGCAAAATACTGCTGCAAATCGTCCGGATGGACATGTCCGGTCTCAGCAAAGCCACGCCACCAATCGGATATGCGATCGGAATAGCCGTCCGCCTTCGTGCCCTCGCCGTGCGGCAGCGTAATGACTGTAAACGCATCGGTCGTCAGATTGATTTTCAGGATCAAATAGAACCCGTCCGCCAGCGCATGCATCGCTTCCTGCTCCATGCGCAGCTTCTTGTGCATCGGTCGCCAGGTAAACGATACCCACGGCGCGCGCTGCTCGTCATATGTGTTCGGCACGGTCATCTCAAACAGCGTCCACACGTACTGGCCGCCCTGCCTGCTGCGAAACCGCCCCGTATAGATGCGCTCTCCCGATGCAATATACGCGCGCAGCATCGGCAGGTCGACAAACGTTGCGCACGTCTGCGCATCGTCCGCGTAGATCTCTCCCGCCTCCAGCAGACTCTGCTGATACTGCACAATCGAAGGCATAGCAAACAGGCCGTACGATCCGTCGGCCTTTATCAGCTCATATTCTCCTGTTTGCAGGTTGACCCTGGCCGCCCAAAGCAGGCGGTCCCAATAGGCCTCCAGCAATCTATTCTTTCCCTCCATGCAAAGGCTCCTGTTTGTTCAGATAATTTATTACGTTATACTATACCACTTATGTTATGCTATACCATTTACGTTATATTATACCACATTATACCACATCCTGTAGCTCTTTGCCACATTATTAACAAAGCATTTCAAAAACTTTATGAGAATTTGTAAAAAAAAAATAAAGCATAATTACAAGCTGTAGAACAAGCAAGCTGTCCTTGCGGTGGTTTTGTCGAAATATAAATTGAAAGCGGGCGTCTTGGATGATATAATGGGTGCAGTCAGCTGAACGTTATTTACAGGGGGCAAAACCGTTATGGGATTTTTGTATGTGGGAATCGGCGGCGCCATCGGCTCTATGCTGCGTTACGCCATCAGTTGCTTACCGTATAAACAACCGTTTCCGCTGCTTACGCTGGCAACCAATATCTGCGGTGCATTTCTGATTGGATATATAGCGGGGCTGGCCTCCAAGCGGAATCTTTCCGGCAATGCACTGCTGCTGCTGAAAACCGGTCTGTGCGGGGGCTTTACCACGTTTTCCACCTTTTCATTAGAGGCATATACACTGATGCAGAACGGGCAGTACGGGTATATGTCGGCCTATGTTTTGTTCAGTATTTTCGGATGTCTGATCGGAATTTGGGGCGGAATGAAGCTTGCCTGATAATGCTGATATAAGACAGAAGCCGTATGAGATGCGCTCCCATACGGCTTCGTTTTGTGTGTTGTTTAACCATCTGCTTCCTAACACGTGCCGCCTGCATGTTTATGCTTCGGGTATCTTCCAACGCTGCCGTTACCGCCGCTTGAGATAATCCTTGAGGGAAATCCACGTGCAGTCGATGGTCTGATAGGTCTGTCCGTTGGCATCGCGAAGCGCGGTCTGTATCAGGTTGTCGCCGGAATAGGTGCGCGATTCATGGCTGGTGATCGTGCCGTTCTGGTCGTACTGTGTCAGCTCGATCTGATGTCCCTGTTCGTCAAACTGCGCCTCGGTCGACGAGCTGACCTCGCCCGCTTTGTCTGTCGTAATCGAACGGATGGCGTTTCCGCTGCCGTCATATTCATACACCGTCATATAGACGGAGGAATCGGCGGCGGAGGTGAACGTCGTGCTGAGCAGCAGGCCGTTCCCGTATTCCGACTGGATGTGCTCCAGCTCCGCGCCGTCCGCGTCGTAATTGGTCTGGCGCAACACATTGCCGTCGATGTCATAATCGTATTCGGTATAGCTGCCCGCCGTGCCGTCCGCGTTCGTGCAGGCGCGCCGGATGACGTTTCCCGCCTTGTCATAGTCGATGTCGACGGTGTAGTCTTGCGTGACCGTGCCGTCCGTATCGACGGTGGAATGCATCTCGCGGATACAGCGGCCGTCGCTGTCATAGTCATATTCGATCTGCTCGATGCTGTTGTCGCTCGCGTACAGGCTGGCGCGCGTCCTGTTGCCGTCTGCATCGTAATCATACGATGTATACGCGCCGTTTGCCGCCATCTCTTCAATGCATACGTCGATGTCCGGAATGTCCTGCACCGTTTCATCAGTCTGTTCGCCGGCGGCAGAGCCGTCCGACGCTTGATCTGCCGCCGCATCGTCCGGCGCGGACGCGCGGCATGCGGTCAGTCCCAGCAGCAATACGAGCAGCAGGGCAACGTGTGCGTGTTTCATACTTCATCCTCCTCGGTTTCCTCCGTCAGCTGTGCGGTCAGCTTCGCCTGCCGCGACAGCACATGCCAGGCCCGCGCCAAGCTAGTCTTTTATTTTCCGCGCATGCGGTCGAGCCGCTGCTGTAAGCGTGCGCGGCGCGCCTGCGCCGCCGCGCGGTCGATCGAACGGATCGTGCCGTCCGCGATTTCCACGACGTCGCCGCACTCGAGGCCGTCCACCGCGCGCACGTCGCGCATGCCGTCGTCCGTCTCGACCGTGGCAATGCCGTTTTCAATGCGGTCTACAATACCCTTCATGCCGCAACATCAACCTTTCCGTTGTCCATGGTCAGCACGACTGTGCCGTCCTTTGCCGTTTCAAAAATCTGCGTGCCCAGCGGTTCCAGCAGGTCGAAGATCTCCTCGTCCGGCAGGCCGTAGGAATTGCCCTCGGCGTAGGAGATGACGGCGTAATCCGGCAAGGCCGCATCGATAAAGTCCGGACAGGAGCCGGTGCGTGAACCGTGATGTGTCACCTTGAGAATGTCGCAGTCGAGTAGCGCGGGGCTGCGCTGCACCATATCCTCCTCAACGGCGCGCACCGTGTCGCCGGTAAACAGCGCGCTGCATCCGCCCGCGTCCAGCCGCACGACGAGCGACCATGCGTTGGGATCGCTGCCGTAGGTCTTGTCGCTGTCCGGCCCCGGCGCGAGTACGGTCAGCGTGGCGTCGGTGTCCGGCAACTGGATGGTGTCCCCGATGCTCGGGCATTGCGGCACAATGCCCTCCGCGTCAATGGCATCCAGCAGCTTTTCATAGATGCGCGTGTCCATCGCGATGTCTGACATATAGATGGCATCCACGTCACAGGCCGCAAATACATCAACCAGTCCGCCGATGTGATCCTCATGTGGATGGGAGGCAATGACGGCGTCCAGTCGGGTGATGCCCTGCTGCTCCAGATAGTCCACGACGGTATCTCCCGCCTCCTGCGTGCCGCCGTCAATGAGCACCGCGCTGCCGCCCGCGCGGATGAGCGCGGCGTCGCCTTGCCCGACGTCGATAAAGTGGATGGCCGCCTCCGCGTCCGCTGCGGCCGGCTGCGCCGCCGGCGCGTCAGTATTCGGCATCTCAAGCTGTGTGCCAAACAGCAGCGCGCCGCACAGCACGATGAGCGGGATGAGATACTTGCGAATTGCTTTCATAGCGTACTCCTTCGTCTGATCGTTTGTGCTATCTATTATACTATCAAATCCGGCGCGATGCAATCGCAGCACACGGGGCGAAAAGCGCCAAAACATGGCTTGACGGCGCGAAACAGGTCTGTTATGATAGCAAATAGCAGTGTTCTACGGAAACGAGGGAAATGCAATGAAGAAGGAAAATGCCGCATGGTTCCGGCGCGGCATGAAAAACGGGATTCCCATTGCGCTGGGGTATTTTGCCGTGGCGTTTACACTGGGCATTGCGGCGCGGCGCGCGGGGCTGACGGCAATGCAGGGCGCGCTGGCCAGCGTGACGACGGTTGCCAGCGCGGGAGAATATGCCGGCTTTACGGTCATCGAGGCGGGCGCGACGTATGCGGAGATGGCGGTTATGATGCTGGTCATCAACGCGCGCTATATGCTCATGTCCTGCTCGCTCAGCCAGAAGCTCGCGCCCGATCTGCCGCTGTGGCATCGGCTGCTGGTCGGCTGGGGCGTGACGGATGAGATATTCGGCGTGTCGGTGTGCGTGCCGGACACGCTGAACCCGTGGTATAACTACGGCATGATGGCGATTTCCATCCCGAGCTGGACGATTGGTACATATTTGGGCATCGCGATGGGCAACGTCATGCCGCTGCGCGCGGTCAGCGCGCTGAGCGTCGGACTGTACGGCATGTTTCTGGCGATCATCATTCCGCCCTCTCGTAAAAATAAGGTGGTTGCGGGTCTGGTCATCGTGTCCATGGCGGCGAGCCTTGCGGCATCCAGGCTGCCGGTCCTCTGCGATATATCCGCGGGTATGCGCACGATTTTGCTGACGGTGTTAATCGCGGGTGCAGCGGCGATCCTGTTCCCGGTCAAGGAGGATACATATGACGCGTAATCCGTATATCTATATCGCCGTGATGGCGGGCGTTACCTATCTTATCCGCGTGCTGCCGCTGACGCTTATCCGCGGTGAGATCAAAAACCGCACGATTCGCTCATTTTTATATTATGTGCCCTATGTCACACTGGCTGTCATGACGTTTCCGGCCATGGTGGAGGCGACGGGAATCATCTGGTCGGGCATGGCCGCGCTTGTCGTTGGCATGGTGCTTGCATGGTGCGGCGGCAGTCTGTTTCAGGTGGCGGTCGCCGCCTGCGCGGTGGTATTTGTCCTCGAGCTGTTTTTGTGCTGACGGGCAAATAAAAGAGCGGGCCGTATTGGCCAATGTCAGTAAGTTAAGCTGACGCGTCCCCCTACACTCAGGAATTGAGATGT
>CAZEMM010000050.1:0-3523 GCA_964513445.1 uncultured Butyricicoccus sp.
GTTCTTCGCATGTACCTTGCCGATGCGTCCTGCACCAATGATACCTACTTTCATAAGTCGTTCTCCTTTCTCTCTGAGAGGAATGTCCCTCTCTCCTGTTGGTTGTATTATATCGTGGCAGAGCCGCACAAAAAACGCCGCGTTTTTTGGATTGACGATTGTTTATTTGCAAGGTATCTGCACACAATGCACGAAGTTTACGCCCAAACCGCTCACATTTTGTCTGCCGCCCGCACGCGGGCGCAAAATGCATTGTTTTTCTTTGGAAGGTGTTGTTTTTTTTGCTTTTATTCCTTTCGACACCGTGCTCCTTCCTTATGGGAGATCCCCGCGTGTCCGCGGACACGCGGGGACAAGAAGAAAAAGTGATGCGTTTCAGCAATTCACTTTTGGCGTAAGCAGATGGTTACGCGCCGATGCCGGGCGGCGCAGTCGCCGCAAGCGCCTCGAACGCCATCGGGCTCATGCTGACCAGCTGCTCCGCAGGCTGGTTGGCCAGCCGCAGGGAAGCCGCGATGACAAATCCCGTCAGGCTGCGTCCCGCGAGAAAAAATCCGTCCGCTGTAGTCCGGTCATCGCCCTTTGTCTTGACATACGAGATTACCGCGACCACAATCGTGAAAAACACAAATGCAGTATTTTCTCTGTCTGTCGTTATTGTACCGTGCGACAACGCGTGCAAAAAGGAGACTTATTCTATAATTGCCGAAATTTATTTGCACGTGCCGCTGTCAATTTTGTTTATATTTCTCTGCGAACAGGCTTTATTTTGTATCAATCGAAACACAACCCCACCGCATGGTTCGTTTTCGTTTGTGCGGCGGCGATTTTTTGTATTTCATTGTGCAGCATCCGCACAATAAAAGGGCAATCCGACCGACGGTTTCCCGTCATCGAATTGCCCTTTTCATATTGTGTACCGTTATGGTGTTTCCGTCGGCTCCTCCGGATCCTCCAGCTGCTCGGGCGGAACATCCGCCTCCGCGTAATATTTGCCGTCTACCCACCAGCCGATCGCAAAGCCGATCGCGGCGCCGACCGCCTCAAGCACATAGCCATCCATGCGTAGAAGGCCGGTGAGAAACATGCCGATGGCAAACCCGAGCGCAATGCCCAGATATTCTGACCGCGGAATCGTACCGAATGCCTTGCTCTGTGTGCTGTGATATCCTTTCTTCATATGTCTGCACGCTCCTTGTTCTATGGCAATCCCGCCAAATTATGCGGTGTTGCCTGCTCCCATTATACAACGACACGCGCACCAATAAAAGGGGATTTTTTTATATTTACAGCGTTTCGTTTTGATCGTAGCCGCAGACGCGCAACATTTATTTGTGATACAACAGCCGAATCGAGTTGAGCACGCACAGCATCGCGACGCCGGTATCCGCAAATACAGCCAGCCACATGGACGCGATGCCGAACAGTCCGAGCACCATGACCGCGAGCTTGACGACCAGCGAGAACACGATGTTCTGTCTGGACACGCGCGACGTCTGCTTTGCCAGCCGGATGGCCTGCGCGACCGCAGACAGCTCGCCGGTCAGGAACACAACGTCCGCCGCCTCAATCGCCGCATCCGCGCCGCTGCCCATCGCCGCGCCGACATCCGCGCCCGCCAGCACCGGCGCGTCATTGATGCCGTCGCCGACAAACAGCACCGCACCCTGTGCGCCGCGCACGGATTGCAGGCAGTCCAGCTTATCCTCCGGCAGCAGGTGCGCATATACCTCATCCACGCCGGTCTGCTGTGCCACAGCCTGTGCGCTCTGCTCCCCGTCTCCGGTCAGCATGACGGTGCGGATGCCCAGCGCGCGCAGATCCGCAACCGCCTGCGCCGCGTCATCCTTAACGCTGTCGGAAATGCACACGCGGCCGATCATCTGTCCGTTGCACGCGACATAGACCTCCGTCGCGCCGCCTGCCTGCTTCAGCTCCGGCAGCTTGACTCCGTTGTTTTCCAGCAGCTTGCGGCTGCCGCACAGGAAGCGGCTGCCCTGCATGCTCACACGCACGCCCTGTCCGGCGATCTCCTGCGTCTCCTCCGCCTTGGGAAGCGGCAGCTTTCGCTCGTTTGCCGCCGTGACGATGCTCACACCGATCGGATGGGTCGAGGACAGCTCGCATGCCGCCGCCAGCTGTAACAGCTGGTCATCCGTCAGCGGCGCGCGCGGCTCCAGCGCCGTTACAGTAAATGTACCCTTCGTGATCGTGCCGGTCTTATCCAGCGCGGCGGCCTTGATCTCCGCCAGACGCTCCAGCGACGCGCCGCCCTTAAACAGGATACCGCTGCGCGATGCCGTGCCGATGCCGGAGAAAAATGCCAGCGGTACGCTGAGCACCAGCGCGCACGGGCAGCTGATGACAAGGAAGGTCAGCGCGGTATACACCCAATGATTCCAATCGCCGGTCACAACGGACGGTACGATTGCCGTCAGCAGCGCGACCGCGACGACGAGCGGCGTATACACACGGGCAAAGCGCGTGATAAACCGGTCGATCTTCGGCTTGCTTGCCGCCGCGTTTTCCACGGCGTCCAGAATCCGTGTGACCATGGATTCGGACAGCGGCTTGGTCACGCGCATGCGCAGCAGGCCGGAGGTGTTGACACAGCCGCTGACCAGCGCGTCACCGACGGCAACACGAACCGGAACCGGCTCGCCTGTGACAGCAGAGGTATCCAAAAAGCTCTCGCCCGAAATCACCTCGCCGTCCAGCGGCACACGGTCGCCCGGACGCACGATGACGATATCGCCCGGCTCCGCTTCCTCCGCCGGAACCGTCTCCGTCATGCCGTCATGCTCCCACTGTACGGTTTCCGGCCGCAGATCAACCGCGTCCATAATCTGCGTGCGGCTCTTTTCCACCGCGCGGTGCTCAAACAGCTCGCCGACGCGGAAGAACAGCATGACACCGACCGCTTCAGGATATTCCCCAATGATCAACGCGCCGATGGTCGCGACCGACATCAGGAAGTTTTCATCAAACACATGGCCGCTGAACAGATTGCGCACGGCCGTCCAAACAACGCCGCGTCCCAGTACCACATAGCCGATGAGACAGATTACCAGCGCGGCCGGAACCGAAAACCGCATCGCGATAAGGCCGAGCACCAGGCATACTGCGCCTAGTATCAGCTCTATGATATCCTTTTTATCCGAATCATCCGCAGGCTCCCGCTTCGTCTGCTGCGCATAAATCGCGACATCCGGCTCAATGCCGCGCGCCGTCTCGGTCATTCGCTCTGCCAATCCTTCATGATTGGACGCCGTCACACGCAGCTGCCCAGTCGCAAACGTCAGCACGGCATCGTTTACGCCCTCCAGCGACTGAATGCGGCGTTCGATTTTCGCGCCGCAGTTTGCGCAATCGAGGTTTTCAATGACATACGTGCGCATCTCCCCGCCTGCCGCCAGCTTGCGCACAGGTCTCGGCTCTACATCATCGTCATGCTCGTGGTGATGATGATGCTCGTGGTCATGGTCGTGCCCGCAGCCGCACGCCTCGTCATGTTCATGGTGAT
>CAZEMM010000050.1:3623-14535 GCA_964513445.1 uncultured Butyricicoccus sp.
CTCGTCATGTTCATGGTGATGGTGCGCGTGGTCATGCGCATGCTCGTGCTCGTGGTCGTGGTCGTGCCCGCAGCCGCACGCCTCATTATGTTCATGGTGATGGTGCGCATGGTGATGCGCATGTCCGCCGCGCGTCTCGTCTCGGTCGACGACCGTGATATCCGGTTCATAGGAGCGCGCGATGGTTTGTATCGTCTCCAGCAGTCCGTCCGGTTCGGATGTCTGGACGCGCAGCTGCCCCGTCGCAAAGACCAATACCGCCTGCTCGACCTGCGGCAGCGCCGCTACATCCCGTTCAATTTTGGCCGCACAATTGGCGCAGCCAAGCTGTTCCAGCACATATACCTTGTTCGCCAAGTGAATGCCCCCTTATAATTAAATCAAAATCAAATTTGAACATATGAATGTTTGTTCATGTGTAGTATAGCATGCTGTATGGATATGTCAATATGTTTTTTGAATTTTATGTGAAAAAACATAAACTTTTCATGCAGCGCAGATTTTATAGACCATTTGTGCTATAATATACCATATCTTTGATTTTAAGAGGTGAACACGATGAGTCTAAAGGCGGTTCTGTTTGATTTAGACAACACATTGTTTGATTTTAATACAGCGCATAAGCAGTCGCTGCGCGATATGACGGAATACGGCGAGGCGCGTTTTGACGTGCCTGCGCAGGAGTTTGCGCAGGCTTACCGCCGGGCAGATCGCCAGCTAAAGGCCGAGCTGCCGAATGTCGCGGCCTGTCACAACCGCATTCTCATTGCCCAGCGCATGCTGGAGCTAATGCATCTGCCGTCTATTGTCACGCCGCTGGAGCTGTACGAAACCTATTGGAGCTCAATGCTCGGCTCAATCAAGCCGCGTGAGGGTGTTGTAGAATTTTTGAGTCGTTTGCAGCGCAAGGGCATCCGTACAGGCCTATGTACCGATATGACAGCGCACATCCAGCACCGCAAGATCGCCGCGCTCGGCCTGACCAATTACATCGACCGCATAGTATCCAGCGAGGAGGCCGGCACGGAAAAGCCCAATCCCAAAATCTTTTTTTGCTGCCTGCGCAAGCTGAATGTGCGTCCAGATGAGGCGGTATTCATCGGCGATTCATTTGAACGCGATGTCTGCGGTGCGCATGCCGCCGGAATGCTTCCGTTCTGGCTGAATGTCACACATACGCTCGCGCCCGAAGCGGACTTTCCCTTTAAGGAGATTCACAGCTTCAGAGAATTGATCTAGCCCGCATTTTTCATTACATAAGACAGCCGAGTTTCTGACAATGGATTCTCGGCTTTTTTGCGCCCAACGCACAAATTCACTGCAAATGCATGTCTTTTCCGTCGAAGGGATGCATTTTTCTGCGGTATGTTTTGCCCGCGCCCCGGAGATACTGGTTTACAGAAGCACAAACCACGGGAGGCGAAACAATGCAGGGCAAAGTGGAGATCTGCGGCGTCAACACCGCACGGCTGGAGGTATTGTCTGCGGCGGAGACGGACCGTTTGCTGCGCCTGAGCACAAAGGGGGACAAATGCGCGAGGGAGAAGCTGATTTCCGGCAATTTACGGCTGGTTCTCAGCGTCATCCAGCGCTTTTCCGGACGCGGGGAGAGCATGGACGACCTGTTTCAGGTCGGCTGTATCGGCCTGATGAAATCCATTGATAATTTCAACGTGGATTTAAACGTACGCTTTTCAACCTATGCGGTGCCGATGATTATCGGTGAAATCCGGCGCTATCTGCGCGATAACAGCGCCATACGCGTCTCGCGTTCCATGCGGGACACAGCATACCGCGCTTTGCAGGCAAAGGAAGCGTTTGTGCGGGAGCATCAGCGAGAGCCGACCATTGAGGAGCTGTCCAAATCGATGGATGCGCCGCGGGAGGAGATCGTTTTCGCACTGGATGCGATTCTCGATCCGGTCTCGCTATATGAGCCGGTCTTTGAGAGCAGCGGCGACACCGTATGCGTCATGGATCAGGTGGGCGACACCAAAAATACCGATGAGCAGTGGCTGGAGCAGATCGCGCTCAAGGAGGCCATCCACCGCCTGACGCCGCGTGAGCAGCGCATTTTGACCATGCGTTTTTTTGAGGGACGCACACAGATGGAGGTCGCGGAGGAAATCCACATCTCACAGGCGCAGGTATCCCGATTGGAAAAATCCGCCCTGGAGCGGGTGCGGAAGCAAATTTAACAATTGACATCGTGTGCGCCTTCGGGTATTCTGTTGACAGAAACAGCAAAGGAGCGTCCATTTATGAAGCAGGCAGTTGCCGTCGTCAGCTTTGGCACCACAGTACCGCAGGCGTTAGCCGCCATCGAGGCCATAGAACAGGCCGTCGCCGCAAGCACCCGCGCGCCGGTTCTGCGCGCCTTTACGTCCCGCATTGTGCGCAGACGGCTTTTCCAGCGCGATGGGACGGATATCCCCGCGCCGGACGCGCTGTTCGCGCGGCTGACGCAGCAGGGCTATGACGACATTCTCTGCCTGCCCACCCATGTGATTCCGGGCTTTGAATACGAGCAGCTGTGTGCGGACGCAGCGCGCTTTGCCGCTGTGCGCATGGGAAAGCCGCTCTTATGGTACGAGGCGGATTACGATGCCTGTGTACACGCTATCCTGCGCAGCATCCCGCCGCTTGCACAGCGCGACGCGCTGGTGCTCGCGGGACACGGCACAGCACATTTTGCCAACGCCGCCTACTGCCAGCTGGAGCACAAGTTCCACACCGCAGGACATACCAATGTGTTCGTCGGCACGATTGAGGGCTATCCGGCGCTGCCGCAGCTGCTGCCCCGGCTGAAAGCCGCCGGCATCCGCCGCGTGCTGCTCATGCCGTTCCTCATTGCCGCGGGCGATCATGCGCGCAACGACCTGGCGGGCGACGCGCCGGATTCGTGGAAAAGCCGGCTGGAGGCGCACGGCCTGACGGTACAGCCCATCCTGCGCGGGCTGGGAGAGATTCCCGAGATCGCACGCTATTTTGCACAGCGAAGCATGCCATAAAAAAAACCGTCCCTCCAAAGCGGAAGGACGGTTCTATTCAATTTTAGGCCGGCAGCGCAATCGGATGCGAAACCACGCGGACCGGAATCGCCGCAATTTCGACGCAGGTGATGCGAACCATTGACAATACAACCAGCGATAACACGCTGCAAATATGAAAAACATCATCAGACAAGCTGTGCTCGCCCTGCGACACATAAGCTCGATGCTGTGTGGTGATGCACTCGATCAGCGCATCCACCGTCTGCGGAACGTCCGCGCGCACCGGCTGTGCCCAGTTTTCAAATTTTTCATTGTCAACGCGTCTGGAAATCGACAAGCTCATGTGTTTTTCATAAACATAATGTGCGAAAAGACCGTGGCCATAGATATCGTCGTTGTGCGGGAAGGTAAAGAAATCCGTGATATAGTGACAAATTACACCCAGCTCCTCACTGAGACTCGCATTGTTGTTTGTTCCAATATGAAAGCGCTGCACAAATGTGCGGATGCGCTGCATGACCTCCTCGAACATCAGCGACGGGTAATGCCGCTTGGTCAAATATTCGCCCTTCAGATCCGGCTTGAGATTGCCAAACAGAAATGCTTTTCTATCAAAAGAAACGCCTTCGGTTCGCTCCACATAGTCCAGCAAGTGACACGCCACCGTGGTATGTGAGACAGAATCCATCGGCATCACTCCTTCTTTCCTTTTGTTACAATCAGTATATCACACATTTGCGAGAATGAAAACACCCGATTCGTAAACATTTCGTGAAGGCATCCGCACCATACATCAAATTATCACAAAAACGCCTTGATTTCCATGTTGATGCACGAAAATCAGGGCGTTTTGATAAATTGTTACTTTTTTGCACACGTCTGTATCAAAGGGCGCGGTAATATTCGCTTTTGTAGCCAAGCTCGCCGTCCAGCGCGCGGCGCAGCGTTGCGCACAGCGTATCGCGGTCGGCATTGAGCGTGCCCTTGAGCGAGAGGTAATTAGAAGCGTGATTGGAGCGGAAAATACTGCCCTCGCTGTCGATATGCTGCAGCAGGAGTAGCGTTTCCTCCGCCACCTGCGGCGCGGTCAGCAGCTGGAATTTTCCCGCCTCCCATTCCTTTTGCAGCGGCGTGCCGCCTTCAAACATCAGCGTCAGCAGACCGATATACTCCGGCTTCATGCGGCTAAACGCGTCTGCCGTACCGATCGCGTGCTCGCGCCACATGTCCGCGCCGCCCAGGCCGCTGATCGCCGTAACGGACAGCTTCATGCCGGCGTCCTTGACCATCTGACCCGCGCGCACAATCTCATCCACCGTTGCGCCCTTGTTGATATGCGTCAGCACATCATCGCAGCCGGATTCCAGCCCGAGATAAATCATCTCCAGCCCGAGTGAATGCAGCAGCGCGAGCTGCTCCGGCGTTTTTGTCAAAATACTCTTCGGAGAGCCATAGCTGGTCACGCGCGTGCACTCCGGAATCACGCGGCGGATATGCTCCAAAATAACGACCAGATCCTCTGTTCGCCGCATCAGCGCATCGCCATCCGCTAAAAAGATGCGCGGGATTTGCTTGTACGCGCGCCGCGCCAAATCAAAATCCTCCAGCACATCCTCCAGCCTGCGCAGATGAAACTGCTTTTCCTTATACATATCACAAAATGTACACTTGTTGTGGCTGCATCCGATCGTCACCTGTACGATCAGACTGTACGCCTCGCTCGGCGGGCGGAATACCCTGCCCTCATATCGCATAACATCACCTCAAATGATATACCTTTACTTTGACGCCTACAGGCACTAAAAACAGGCGGAGCGACGCTCTCACGCTCCGCCTGCATATATGTCTGTCAAGCTTACTCTGCGTCCGATTCGTCAGACTGGACCTCGTCCGATTCGTCAGACTGCTCCTCGTCTGTTTCCTCCGACGTCTCCTCATCGGACGCCTCTTCCGACTCCTCGGTATCTGCGGGAGCCTGAACCTCTTCCTCTGCGGCCGCGTCCTCCATCGTCATCTGCTCTGCGGTCTCAGATTGCTCACATCCCGCGCACGCATCCGCAGCGTCGCAGGATGCACAGGCCTCCTCGTTCTCCGCGTTCATATCATCCAGCTCGCTCATTGCCTTGAGCTCTGCCTCATGATAAACCTGCTCGCTCCTGCTGCGGCGATACGCTGCGACACCAGCCGCTACTGCACCAGCTGCCGCACCTGCGACTGCTACGCCAAGACCAAGCTTTTTCTTGTTATTCATTTTCGTTTTCATAGCGAATGTCTCCCTCTCTGACCGCATGTATGCGGTTATCATTTGTCGCGCTACGCTCGCCGCCGGTTAGGCAAGCCGAGCCTGCTGTCCTGAACGGGTTCCTGTTCATAGTATTTATATGTTACCACAAGCGATTTCACTCTGTCAATCTCTCCATGAAATATTCCTAATTTTCTTAAGGCAGGCAGGGCTTTTCACAGCACTTGCAACAAGAATATAATAAAATGATAACAAGATGGTTGACTGTGCACATGTTTGTGCTATAATGAGCGAAGTTTTGCAAAAGCTCAGGTGAAAAATCATGCAGTCTATTGTCAAAAAATTCCCGCTGCGCATCGGCATGCGCACACTGAAAACCGCTTTGGCCGTCAGTATAACGATCTGGATCGGCTATCTCATCGACAGTCCCTATCCGCCGTTCCTCGCCATCGGCGCGCTCGGCGCCATCAAGTCCTCCATTACGGATTCCTTTCGGGGCGCGCTGGAGCTGACACTGGGCAATCTGATCGGCGCAATCCTGGCGATCGGCTTTTCCATCGCGTTTTATGATCACAAGGCGTTCGGCTGCTTTCTCGGCGTGCTGTTGATGATCCCCATCTGTAACGTGCTCAGGATCCGCCCGTCCACGATCAATCTGGCCTGCGTCGTCTTTTGCTGTACGTTTATCGACATCGGCACGACGGATAACCTGCTCTATGGCCTTGTACGCTTCCGCGATACCGCAATCGGCACGACGGTCGCGCTGATCGTCAACATGCTCATCCGCCCGTACAGCGGCGTCACCCGCACAAGGGACAGCCTCAAGCGCGCGCAGCAGGCCATGCTGCCGCTGCTTGAGCAGCGCGTGCTGCGCGGACGCATTCCGGATCTGCGTGAGCTGCGCGCCAGCATAAACGAGCTGGACAAAAACATCAACGTAATGCTGGATGAACGCCTCAATCATTCTCTGAAAAAATCGCAGGTCGCACATCTGCGCGGCTGCCAGCAGCTGCTGTGGAAAATGCGCGATGCGCTCATCGGCATCTGCTGTATCGACACCATGCCCAGCCCGTCGCAGGAAATGCTGGATCGCATGAGCAAGCTCGGTCTGACAGGTGACGATACCGAAACGCAGCGTATTCTGGACGGTCCCTGCGGGAATGAGGACACCGTCGTATTCAATTACTATCTCAAAATGTTTCTCGACTCCAATGATTTTTTAAATCAGCTCATCGACATGTAAATCGGAGCGCGTGAAACCACCTAACGATCTGGCAGCTGTCCAGATCGTTTTTTCTATATGGACATCTGCGACCGTCTGGCCAGATTGAGCATGCCCTCCTGCATATGCTTCAAATTGCCCAGCATGCGGCTGGTTCCCTGGATGACACAGGCTGCGGGATCGTCCGACACGCGCGCCTCCAGCCCCATCGACTGCGCCAGAAAGACATCCATTCCGTACAGCTTGGAGCCGCCGCCCGCCAGCACGATGCCGGTTTCAGTCAAGTCCCCGACCAGCTCAGGCGGCGTGTGCTCGATCAGCCCACAGATGGCGTACAGAATCTGCTTGGCCTGCTCCCGCAGCGCCGGAATCAGTTCGCCTGAGGCAACCGTCACGCAGGCAGGCAGTCCGGTGCTTCCGCTGCGCCCGCGCACCGAAAGCTCCCGCTCCTCCTCGCGCGGCATGACGCCGCCAATCTGGCGTTTGATGTACTCCGCGGTAGACAACCCAATGTGCAGATCGCGCTGGGTGCGCAGATAGCTCTGCACCGCATTGTCAAAGCTGTCGCCCGCGATACGGATGGAGGCCGCGCGCACGACCGCGCCCATCGAAACCACGGCAAGATCGGTCGTCCCGCCGCCGATATCCACTACCAGCGTCCCCTTTGGGCTGGACGGATCGACGCCCGCCCCGATTGCCGCCGCCACCGGCTGTTCCATCAGATAGACCTTCGCGGCTCCTGCCTGCAGGCTCGCGTCAATCACAGCGCGCTCCTCCAGCTCGGTCACAAGCGGCGGCACGCAGACCAGCAGATTGGGGCGGAAAAAGCCGCCGCAGCCCGCCCGCTGCAAGAAGACCTTCGTCATCGCGCCGGTCATCGCGCAGTCCGTGATGACGCCCCCGCGCACCGGCCGCACAGCAAGCAGCGTTTCCGGCGTGCGCCCCAGCATGGCGCGCGCCTTTTTTCCTGCGCTGACAACCTGTCCGCTGCGCCTGCGCACTGCGACGACCGATGGCTCACGCAGAATAATCCCCTTTCCCTGTCGGCACAGCAGTACCGACGATGTACCTAAATCCATCCCATAATCAAACATCCTGTGCTCTCCTTTTTCCGCATAGCATTACATGATAGTATATGCCGCTGCATGGGAGGATATGCACAGGATGTAGATGTTTTTATTTGATGTAACGTGCGCCGGCATAGCAGGCGGCAAGCGACCAGACGCGGCTTGCCCCGCCGTCCTTCAGCAGCTCGGCACAGCGGCTGAGCGTCGCCCCGGTGGTACAGATGTCATCGACAAGCAGAACCGTTCTGCCGCGCACAGCCTCCATTCCCTTTCCGGAGACAAAGGCGCGCTGGGCGTTATCCCATCGCTGTTCATGCGCCAAATCGGACTGCCTGCGCGAGTGGATCCGGCGGCGCAGCGTCGCAGCAAACGGGAGATCCCACCGCTCGGCCAGACCGCGTGCAAGCGCCTCACTCTGGTTGAATCCGCGCCCATGCGCACGCGCCGCACTGATGGGTACGCAGGTTATGATATCCGGCATCGGCATATCATGCGCCGACCACGCCTCCGCCATCAGGCGCACAAACGGCGCGATATAGCTGCGCTGTCCGCGAAATTTCAGTCCGGTGATCGCCCGGCGCGCCCCGCCGCTGTAATACAGCGCGCACACAAGCGCATCCACCTGCGGCGGCGCCACGCAGCGCATCGACCGCATTTCCATGCGCGCGCGTTCATAACAGATCGGGCAGATGCCTCGCTCGGCCCGTTCGCCGCACAGCATACAGTGCGCGGGATACAATGCGTTCCACGCGTTCATATCTCCAGCTCCGTCTGTTCAAATTCATCAATGCTGCGGATGAGCCGCGCGCGCAGTGAGCTGTACCGCCGGTTGCGCGTGTTCGTGTTCACCATGATCTCGGTCACAGCCGGATCTCCGACGAGCACAAGCAGCTTTTTCGCGCGCGTGATTGCGGTATACAGGATGTTGCGCGTCAGCAGCCGGCGGCCGATGCCGTTGGGCAGGGCGACGATCACCGCGTCAAATTCACTGCCCTGCGACTTGTGCACGGTCATCGCGTACGCAAGCTCCAATTCTCTCAGCATATCAAACGAATAATGCGCGATCTTATCGTCAAATTGAATGAGCATGCTTTCATTCGGCAGCGAAATGCCGATGATGCGCCCGACGTCGCCGTTAAACATGCCGGTTCCGACCGACTCGGGATCATCCGCCTTTTCCCACACGATATCATAATTGTTGCGCACCTGCATGACCCTGTCGCCCAGACGAAACACCGTGTCACCACAGCGCTTCTCCGGTTTGGCCGCCTCCGGCGGATTGAGCGCCTCCTGAAGCATGCGATTGAGCTGCTGCGTGCCCGCAGCCTGTCTGCGCGACGGCGTAAGCACCTGAATCTGCTCGGGCGCAAAGCCGTAATAATCCGGCAGCCTGCGGCGGCACAGATCGACGACGGTCGCCATGACCTCCGCCGCGCCGCGCTGCTTCATGATAAAGAAATCGCCGTCGCGTCCGCCGCCCACCGGCATTTCACCGTGATTGATGGCGTGCGCGTTGCGCACAATCGCGCTCTGCTGCGCCTGCCGGAAAATCTCATCCAGCTCGACCGTATGAATGCGGCCTGAACCGATGCAGTCGCGCAGGAAATTCCCCGGTCCGACAGGAGGCAGCTGGTCTGCGTCCCCGACCAGAATCAGGCGTGTCTCCGGCTTCATCGCCTCCAGCAGCGCCTGCATGAGCACGATGTCGATCATCGACACCTCGTCCAAAATCACGACATCGCAGTCCAGCGGGTGATCCCGTCCGCGCGCAAACGTCGTGCGTCCCTCCGCGCCGCGATAGCCTGCCTCCAGCAGGCGATGAATGGTCTTTGCCTCGCGGCCGCTCAGCTCGCTCAACCGCTTGGCGGCGCGACCGGTCGGCGCGGCCAGCACGACATCCAGGCCGATCGCGTCAAAAAACTCCAGCATACCGCTGACCGTCGTCGTCTTGCCGGTGCCCGGGCCGCCGGTTAAAATAACGAGGCCATATTTTGCCGCCCATGCAATCGCCCTGCGCTGAAGCGGCGCATAGGTAATCGTACCGCCGCGCTCCAGCTCATCGAGCAGCACGTCAACGTCAAAATCATAGGTATATTCGCGCGCCGAGCGGGAGGCAAGGCACTGCGCGACAAACACCTCGGCCTCATGCATCGGATTTAAAAACACCGCGTCGCGGCGGCAAATATGCTCGCATACCACAAGATTGCAGTCTATCAAATGGGAAAATGCCTGCTCCAGCTGCTCCGCATCCGGTTCAAAGCCGTCCGGATCCGCAAGCAGCCGTCCAGCCGTTGCCAGCAGCTTGTCGCGCGGGATAAACGTGTGACCGTTGCCGAGGTTAAATTGCAGCGTATACAGAATACCGGCGCGCAGCCGCTCCGGACTCTCCTGCGACATGCCCTGCGACAGCGCCAGATCATCCGCCGCCTTAAAATCCACCTCGAAATCCTCTCCGCACAGCAGATACGGGTTGTCCAGCACGCGGTCAATCGCGGTGTCCTTATAGCGTCTGTACAGCAGCGCGGCAAGCTGCGGTGGCAGCTGATTTTCCATCAAAAATTCCATCAGGCGGCGCATGGAGGTCTGCTGGCGGAACTGCTCGCCGATGGAATCCGCCCTGCGTGCCGTGATGCCGCTGATGCCGGACAGTCGTCCGGGATCGTTTGCCAGTACATCGAACGTCTGCTCACCGAACCGTTCGGCAATCTTTTTCGCCAGCTTGGGGCCAATGCCCTTGATGATGCCGGTGGACAGATAATCCGCGATGCCCTTGACGGTCGCCGGCATGCGGCGTTCAAAATACTCCGTCAAAAACTGCTCGCCATAGGACGCATGCGTCGTCCAATGCCCGGTCAGCGACAGCTCCTCTCCAAGGCAGATCTGCGGCAAGGTGCCTACGGCCGTCACCTCCTCGCCGTCCTCCGCGATCAGCCGGATGACAGCATAGCCATTGTCCTCATTTTGATAGATCACCGCATCCACTGTGCCGCTGATGCTCTGCAGCTCATTCTCCATTTGCGTCCTCCGTGCCTATTCATACTCTTTTCCCATTATAACACAAAAAGTCCCGTCCGGAACCATCCGGACGGGACAAAATGCGCGTACAACGCGGTTATTCGGGAAAATTACTCGTAGATCTCGGTAACGACGCCGGAGCCAACGGTACGGCCACCCTCACGGATAGCGAAACGCAGGCCCTTCTCGATCGCGATCGGGGTGATCAGAGCAACGTCCATATCAACGTTGTCGCCCGGCATGCACATCTCAACGCCCTCCGGCAGGGAGATAACGCCGGTAACGTCGGTGGTGCGGAAGTAGAACTGCGGACGATAGTTGTTGAAGAACGGCGTATGACGGCCGCCCTCTTCCTTCTTCAGAACGTAAACCT
>CAZEMM010000051.1:0-14493 GCA_964513445.1 uncultured Butyricicoccus sp.
TTTCGATTATTGGTTTTTATCTCTACCCCAACTATTGACATAGAGCCTAAAAAAAACAGCCCGCCAGCCATACGGCCAGCGGACTATGTTGCAAAGACATTTCTATCCTTTTTAATTAAATTACAGCTTTTTTGAGCCTGCCTCCCCTTTTGACGAGACAGGCTCCTATTCACGTTCCGCTCACGATAATGCCGTCCGAACCGGATTGCATGCCAGATATAGTTTTCAGCTGCTTGCTCAGCTCACTATTCAGCCCCTGTTCAAATGACGCGATCCAATCCGTCCCCAGCATATCGTCAGATAGCTCCATTGAGGAAACTGTCACCTTCGTCGGACGCATCGTAACCGCGCCCTGCTCAACAGACAGCTGTATCGTTATCTCAAACGGCAGCGCATCCGGTAGCAGGAACAGCATGCTTTGATATGCAGAAGATATGCTGTCCTCCTGCGCATCCAGCATTGTCTGTATCGACGCCTTGGAAACCTCTCCGGTCAGCGTTATGACGTTGTTCTCTTCAAATGCAACCTTCAGCTCAGATACATCCAACTGGCTGCCTAATCCGTCCTGTACGACAGAGAGAATGAGATCCTCGCTCACAATGACCTCTTTCTCCGTCTCCTCCGCATCCGGCTGTGCATGCTCCTGCACCTCAAGCGTGCCCGGCGTATGCTCCGGTATTTCTCGCTGCATTCCGTTGTGCACGACTGCGATGATCAGCGCTGCGGTGACTGCGACAGCCGCTGCAATCCATAGCTTCTTCTGCCCACTCATTGTGCACCACTCCTATTCTCTCTTTGCAAAGCTTATGCCTGTTCGGGCAATTTTATGCAGGAGCGCGGCAGCGTAAGCTTATTCATTCGATGCATCGCTCTGCCAGACCTCTTTTAAAGAGGTTGCCAGACCGGCCAAACCCTGCACTTCGGACGGGATGATGATCTTTGTAGCTTTTCCATCTGCCGCCTGACCGAATGCCTCCAACGCTTTTAAACGCAGCACCTGATCGCTTGGTGCCGCCTGATTGAGCATCTCCAATGACTGTGCCAACGCTTTCTGTACCGTCATCAGCGCCTCTGCCTGACCCTGCGCTTCCTTAATCTGCGCCTCGCGCTTTGCGTCCGCACGCAATACCATGGATTCCTTCTCACCCTGCGCAACAAGGATCGCAGACTGCTTCTGGCCCTCTGCGACAAGAATTGCCTCCCGGCGCTCACGCTCCGCCTTCATCTGCTTTTCCATAGATTCCTGAATCGCCTTCGGCGGAATAATATTTTTCAGCTCTACACGATTGACCTTGATGCCCCATGCATCGGTCGCCTCGTCCAAAATGGTGCGCATCTTGGTGTTGATGACATCGCGCGAGGTCAGCGTTTCATCCAGCTCGAGATCACCGATAATGTTTCGCAGCGTCGTTGCGGTCAGGTTTTCAATGGCCGCCATCGGATTTTCTACGCCATACGTGAACAGCTTTGGATCGGTAATCTGAAAATACACGACGGTGTCAATCTGCATCGTGACATTGTCCTTTGTGATAACCGGCTGCGGCTCAAAATCAACAACCTGCTCCTTAAGTGTAACTTTTCGCACAACCTTTTCCAACAGCGGCATCTTGAGGTGCACGCCGTTCTGCCATGTACCGTGATACGAGCCGAGATGCTCAATCACGTAAGCCTTAGACTGCGGCACAATCTTGACGTTGGAAACGATCAAAATCAGTACGATCAATACCAATATTAGAATAATGAATTTAAACATGTTTAGACTCCTCAAATTCACTGACCGGCTCGACCATTGCTTTTACGCCGGAAATCTCGCGCACAATAACGGTTTCGCCTAGTTGAAAGCTATTCTCATCCTGTATGCTTCTCGCCGTCCAGACCTGCCCCATCAGGCGAATCTGTCCTGTTCCCGCTCGATTGTCAATCGTCTGCGTCACAACAGCGCGCTGATCTATAATGCGATCCGCATTAGTCTTATCCTGTTTGGTGCGTAGCACGCCGTGCAGCAGTGGACGGAAAACAAGCAGCAGCGCAATCGACAGCGCCAGAAAAATTACTAGCTGTACCATCACGCTCGCTCTCAGGCCGGCAGCGAGCATGGCTCCGGCTGCGCCGGCTGAGAACCAAAGTGTCACCAGCTGCGTCGTCACACTCTCCACGATCAGGCAAACGATCAAAACAATCAGCCAAACAGAAACGGGAGTGATAAGCTGCATCATATGACTTCCTCCCTTCCTGTTTACTATATCACATATAAGTAAAAAAGTATACATATATATGTAAAAAACCAGCCGTGTAAAAGCTGGTTCATTCTGTTGTTTTCGCTAGGGTATTCTGTCTGAAAACGCCTGGACAGATTGTTCCTGATGAACGGTCAGACCGGTCTCTGAACAGCAGAAACAGGTATGAAAAAGGAGCGACACGAAAAGAATCGCTCCCAGAAAAACCGCATAAGACGCTTGGGTCAGTTCTTGGGCAACGACCGCTGGGGTCAGGAGGCTGCGCAGCATCAGCCGGTGCGCCCGTCCATATCCAACACACCCGCTACGCCCCCTTGATCGTCATGACCAGCAGTGCCGCCGCTGATAGGCTGAGCACCAGCCCGATCAGACGTGTCAGCCTCGTAACGCCGCGTATGCTCATCGCGTGAAACGATTCAAACGAGCTGATCGGATACGGAAACGCTATGAAGGCCACGCCGGCCACAAGTTGACCGATATACGCCCCCAGCATATGCAGTGGCCTGTCCGTTCCAAAAAACGAACTGATGACAAAGCCAATGCCGCCTGCAAACACCAGCAGGTATAGCACCGTCTTAAACCGCTTATCCTTCTGTACATACTCCTCCGTGCGGGCGCGGCATTCCTCGCTGCACACGCCGAACGATCGTGTATACACTCTTGCCAGTACCGGCTGCGCACACAGAGGCTTTCCGCAATAAACGCAGTTTTCCGATATGCTGTCCGGCTCCTTCTTAGGCGGTCGATACTGCTTCTTTCTTTTTGCCATATCGCTCTCCCTTATTTCTGCCGGTAATGCTGAAAGCCTTCCAGCACCGTTTCCACCTGTTCGTCCGTCAGGAGCTTGGGCTGCTGACCCGCCGCACGTATGTTGTAGTAAAGCTGCGCGCAGAATTCAATCTGTTCTGCAACGTCCATCGCATAGGATATATTACTACCGACACATAGCAGTCCGTGATTGCCCAGAATACAGGCGTAATTCTCTCCCATTGTCTGGTAGGCGCATTCCGCCAAATCCCAAGTTCCGAACTGCACATAAGGCGTACACAGCACCTCGCGGCCTGAATAGGCAATCAGATAATGCAGCGGCGGGATGCTCCACCCCAGGCAAGCCAGCGTGGTGGCGTAGCGCGGGTGCGTGTGGACAACGCTTTTGATGCCCGGGCGTTTCATATAGAAGATCCGGTGCATATCCACCTCGCTGGATGGCTTGCACTCGCCGTCTACTTTTTCTCCATCCAGCGTCAGAACTGCCACGTCCGATGGATTGGTCTTATAATAATTCACACCGCTCGGGCTGATAGCGAACAGTTTTTCCTTCTCATTAAAAATGCTCAGATTACCAAATGTTCCCACAGTCAGACCACGCTCCAGCATGATCTTGCCGTATTCAACAATCTGTTCTCTTTCTTCCTGCAATAGCATAGTGTTTTCTCCTTACTCAAGCCAATGTAATATTCGCCAGATTAACTACGCGATCGGTCACATCATCCTGCAAAAAGCGATCCACCTCGTGCATCAGCATAAACGGCGCCTTCGGGATTGCGTCCACTGTCATGCCCGCAATGTGCGGCGTGAGCAGCACGTTGTCCATCTTCAGCAACGGGTCATCCGGCGCAATCGGCTCGCTGTCGTACACATCCAGCGCCGCGCCCGCAAGATACCCCTTTTGCAGCGCCTCCGTCAATGCAGCTTGATCGATCAGACCGCCTCGCGCGGTGTTGATAAAATATGCGGTCTTTTTCATGCGAGAAAAATAACGCATCCCGATCATATGCTCGTTCTCTGGTGTCAGCCGCAGGTGCATGGACAGGATATCCGCCTGCTCGAACAGCGTTTCCAGTGAATCAACCATTCTGATATCGCCAAGCCCAGCCTTCTCAAGCTGTTCCGGCGTGGAATAGGCGTCGTATGCAAGCATCGGCACGCCTAGCGCCTTCAGCCGCCGTGCCAGCGCACTGCCCACATTGCCCAAACCCGCTATGCCTACCACATGACTGTTCAGCGTCATCAGAAAATCGGAGTTATAAAAACGCTTCATCCATTTACCTTTTTTCAAGCCAATGCCGGAAAGCGCAATATCCCGCGTCAGGCACAGCATCAAGCCCAGCGTGAAATCCGCTACCGGTTCGGCGTTGCGTATGACATTGATTACCGGAATGTTATGTTCGCTTGCCGCAGCCACATCGATATGCTCTAAACCGCCGCGGCAGGTCAGGATTAGCTTGAGTCTTTCCGCCTTTTCCAGCAATGCGCGCGACACTGGACCAAAATGCGTCAGAAGAATGTCAGCATCTGTAATTGCCTCGTGCAATCCCTCGGCGCATGGCTCCGCTTCCGGACCGCCGCGCTCCAGCCGAAGCTGACGCATGGTAAACGCATTCTTGTCCTCGCCTCCCCACATCAGCTTCTTTATTTCGCCGCAGCACACCGCACTTCCGCGCATGGCTTCCGTCATCGTATCCGGAGAGACAAAAACATCGCCCATCACAACAATCCTCTGCGGCTGTTTCATAATTTCTTTCAGCATCCGGTCTGCTCCTTTTCAAAGAATAAATATTCATAAAGGGAAACTTTGCCGCCGCTGCATCAAAGCAGCAGCGGCAAGGCTGTTTCTCTGTCAAATTGTCGTCAATATTCCTTGGGATTGATCAAGCTGCAACATACTTTGCGGCGCTGTTTTCCAGATAATCGGTCAAGCGCACCTTGTTCTTCTTGTACAGGAAGTACAGAATGAAGTACAGGATCACAACAATTGCGATAATTATCGGATTCTGCGTCAGGAACGCATAGAAGATGCCGCAGATCAGCGGATGGCACATAATGCCAAAGCTCATGACGTAAACGCCCGCCTGCGGGAGCTGGAAGCCGGCATCTATCGCAACCTGAGTAAAGGTCGGAGCAAGCTGAGAGGCCATGATGAGACCCAACGAGAACCAGATCGCGCCCATCACAGTGGACTTGGCAATGTTGCCGTTGGAGATGCAAACAAATACCTCAACCATGTACGGCAGCGCACACAGGTCGGCCATCGGCAGGATGGTGTTGCCGGGCAGGATAAATGCAAGGAGCAGCATAATTGGGATCAGGATGATGCCGGTAACCAGCGTGTTCGGCTCGCCGTAGCCGCAAGCGTCATTAACGGAAAGGTACCACTCGCGGCCTTCACCAGCCTTAATCGCCTTGGACTTGTAAGCGTCGGTCAGCGTGGTGAACGCACTGGCGAAAATACCGGCCACCTTTGGGAATACCGCCATAATAGCAGCGGTGGAAACGGCTGCGGAGGATACGGTACCCCAAGCAGTCAGTGCACCTTCGCCGAACAGCATATTAAAGTTACCGATGATGCCGATCAGAGCGCCGACAACCAGACCGATGAACATGGGTTCGCCCAGAATGCCAAGCTTCTTTTGCAGGGTCTGCGCATTCAGCTTAATTTTGTCAAAGCCGATCTTGCCCAGAATCCAGTTCATAACAATGGCAAAGGGCAGGCTCTCCAGATGATGAGGAGCGGTCATGCAGCAGTTGTCATATTCATAGTAGGTAGACCAGCGCTTTGCGCAGGCCTCGGAGAACAGAAGGATGTACAGAAGCTGAAGCACCATCAGAGCCATCGCCAGCATCATGCTGCCGGTCAGCACATAGAGCATGGAGCCCCATACCATGAAGGAATAATTATTCCACAGATCGGATGCCATGAACACGTCCGTCCATTTTACGAAGAACAGCACGATCTCCAGAACGATTGCAACGCCAATGAATACCAAACCTACAGTCGTCGAATACGCGATAACCGAGGTGGACTGCCAGCCGGTATCCAGCGCGGGCAGGTTAACACCCGAATTGGTAACCATCTGGTTAACAATCGGCGCGATGATTGCGGAATAGCTGTTGATAACGAGGTTAAAGCCCGTTAAGCCTACCGCACAGAGCAGCGCGGTCTGGAACGACTTCCTGCCGGAAACGCCCATCGCCTTTGCAATGATAAATAGTATGATCGGCACAAAAATTGCAGCGCCAAAAGCGCTAAAAACATCACTCAGCAGTTGAAAAAAACTTGCCATGGATATTTCCTCCTTGTATTATAGAGTAGTTTTTAATGTCCCTTTTTTCTTATTTTTAGTTGAATCTTTTTTCCACTATGTATTGACGACGTATGAGAGAAGCCATTGTTTCATCCGCATCCTTCGGATACGGCGCAGCAGCGCAAATCAGTCCTTCGCTTCCAGAACCGCAAGACAGTCGTTCAAGACCTTGTCCTCGGCCAAACCGGTCAGCATACCGACAGCCTTAACCTTCGGGATGCCGAAATCCTCATGTACGGGGCTTACGCAGGCGATCAGATCGAATTTTTTGCCTGCAATCGTGGAAGCGATGCTGTTCGGGCTGGCTTCCACCATTGAAGCGTCCCAGCCTTTTTCGGCCAGCTTATCCTTCAGCTTGCCGGCCACCATAGCCGAGCTTACTGTGCCGGATCCACAAACGCATAGAATGTTACAGGTTTTCATGTCATTTCCTCCTTCAAAAATGAATTACATAGATTACAACGATAACAACAATAAAAGCATCATTCTGCTTTCGTACGCCAAACAAAACCGTCCGCTCATCCTCCGCTCATCCAATGTATTTCTGAGCGGCGGCAAACAGATCATCTTCGTTCTTTGCGGCTCGGAACGCCGCCACGACCTCTGGCCGCTGGAACACACTGAGCACCTTCTGCAGCAGCTCAACCTGCTCGTCGGGATCCTTGATCGCCATCATAAACAGCATTTCGGCCTGCACCTTGGTATCAGGATCACCCATGTGTTCAAACGTGACCGGATGCCGGAGCTGCGCAATGCATACGCCCGGCCGGTTGACATGCTGCGGATCGGTATGCGGCATAGCCACCGCGATTTCCTCAAGCTGCAAACCGGTCGCATAAACCTTTTCACGCGCAACGACCGCATCAATATACGTATCCTTTACAAAACCGGCCTTCAGAAAATACTCTCCTACCTGGCGGATGGCGTCCTCCGCATCCTTCGCGTCCACATCGCGGACGATCAGCTCACGAAATGTAGCCTGCTCCATCATGCTCCTCCTTACTCAGTCAGTCCGTCGAGGAAAGCAATAATCTTTTCGCCCGCCTGCTGCTCATTTTCGCCTTCCACCTCCACGGTGATCGTTGTTCCGTTTTTCAGTCCGGCAGTCAGAATTCCAAGGATATTTTTGGGATTCACAATGCCCTTTGACGTAATTAAGCGGATATCCTCCGGAATGGTTTTACACAGGGAGACAAGCCGTGCTGCGGGCCTCGCGTGCAATCCGGTGGGATTTTTGATTGTAAATTGCTGCTGAAACATGAATATCTTCCTCCATGATTTATATATTTGTGTCATATTCATGAAACCCCTGCCCACCGTTTGCTTTGACAATCGCGGCAAAAGCGGGTATACTGTGTTCATCGGATGAACATTTATTCATTCTTTTACCTGAAAGGAGCCTTGATTTGGATAATCGAGTCGATCTGCTCGTGCGCATTGCCGAGCTTTACTATCAGCAAGGGCTGAGTCAGCAGGAGATCAGCCGGATCATGAACATCTCCCGTCCCACCATCTCGCGCCTGCTGGACGAAGCGAAGCAGGTCGGCGTAGTCGAGATCATCGTCCACAGCCCCATCACCAAGCACCCCAAGCTGTCCTACGCGTTGCGCACCGTCTTTGGCCTGCGGGATGCGGTGGTCGTAGCCGGCAAGTACGAATTTGACAAGGCGATCAACCGCTGTGCCAAAAGTGCCGCACATTTCCTCAGTACCGTGCTGGAAAACAATATGTCCATCGGCATTTCCTGGGGCCGCGCACTGGAAGCATTTTGTAATATGCTGGAGCCAAGCGAATATTATAATGTGAACGTGGTGCAAATGGTTGGCTGTCTGGGAACAGGCAACCCCCGCGTGGACGGACTGGAGCTTGCGCTCCGCCTTTCCAAAAAAGTGGGCGGCACCTACTCCAACATTTATGCGCCCGTTTATGTGGACAGCGAACTGGTTTATTCTTACCTGATCGCCGAGCCTCAGATCGAAACGACGCTGAAAAAGGCGCTCTCCGTCGATATTATCCTGACTGGCATCGGCTCGTTGGACGATCCTGCCAGCTCTCTTTTCCAGTCCGGCTGCTACAGCGAATCGGATCGCGCTGAATTGATGCGCCGCGGCGCTGTTTCCAGTCTGTTGGGTCGGATGTTCGATATCAACGGCAAGGAGGTTCAGCTTGACGGACGCTATGTCATCTCCGCCCCGCTGGAATCCATGCGTTATCCGTCGTGGTCGATCGGCATCAACGCCAGTGCGGAAAAGGCGGAGTGTACGCTTGCCGCCGTGCACGGTCGCTACCTGAACACGCTGATTGTGGATGAACCACTCGCCCGCAGGATGCTGGAGCTGGAGGGCTGTCCCTTTACAGAATAAATTACGGTCTGCCGCCGGCAGGGAGCAAAACGCTTCCCGCCGGTGTTTTTTTGTCTACTTCAGCGTGTCATCCAGTACGATGACGCCCTTGGCGCCCTCGCCGCGCATCATTTTTTCAAAGCCGTCGCGCCATTTTTCCAGCGGGTCGATCGAGGTGACGATTTTTTCCGGCACGACTGTACCCGCCGCAAGCAGCTCCAGTGACTTAACCCAAGAGGACGGCTTTTGACTGCGGGAGCCGACATACACGATTTCCTTATGCAGGATCAAATCAGTCCATATCTTCTCGTGCGATTCGGAGAACACGCCCATTTGCACGACTGTGCCCTTGCGGCGGACAATCTCCAGCGCCTTGTTAACCGCCGGAACCGCGCCTGAGCACTCAAAGCATTTATCCGCGCCCACGCCGTCCGTCATTTCCTTCACGATGGCATCGAGATCCTCCGTCATCTGATCGACGCAGCGATCCGCGCCCGCGCTTTTTGCAATTTCAAATCGCTCGGCATCATGGGACAGGCCGGCGACGATCACGGTTGCGCCCTGGCTTTTAGCCACCTGCATGACCATCTGTCCGATGGCGCCCGCACCGAATACGACGCATACGTCGCCCTTCTGTACATTTCCCTTTTCGATCGTGGCGTGCACGCCACAGGCAAGCGGCTCCGTCAGCGCGGCGGAAAGCAGACTGACGTTATCCGGCAGGATATGGACGCTTTCCTCGCGGCTCACTAAATACTCGGCCATCGAGCCGTTGATCTGCGTACCGATGCCAAGGCGGCTGCCGCACAGGTTATAATCCTTGCTCTTACACATCGGGCAGCTCCCGCAGGTCTTAAAGGTGGTTTCGCTGGTAACGCGGTCGCCTACCTTTACATTTTTTACCTCCGGACCAACGGCAACTACAATACCGGAAAACTCGTGCCCCAGCACAACCGGTGGCTTCGTGCTCGGGTATGTCCCCATAAATGCATGCAAATCCGTTCCGCAGATGCCGGAATAAGCCAGCTTAATCTTTATCAGATCGCCCGTCGCTTCCGGCTCAGGAAGGTTCATATACTCCATATGGTCCTCTCCGGTTTGTGTCTTTACAACAGCCTTCATATCTTTTACGATCCTCCTTTGGAACAAATGTTCATCGTTTGAGCATTTGTTTTATTGATTTTACGTTTGTGTCTTAGTTGTATCAAGTGTATTATATAAATAAAGCGTAAAAATATCAAGTATTTTTGCGCTAATTTGTGCGTTTTTCTCATTTGCACAAAAAATTAACCACTAATTTGTGTACTTTTTCTTAAATCCGCGTATTGACATTTGTTCATTATTATGAAATAATACTCACATCTGGAGGTATTGCGTTTTTCGCATTGTCCGCGATATCTCATATAGTTTCGCTCTCAAAGCTATCCCAATGTCACAAAAGGAAAGGAGACAATCATTTATGACGGAAAAAAAATACTCCATCGAGGAAATACAGAAGGTAGCAACAGGCATTCGTAAGCAGATCCTCGGTGTGGCGCTGAAAACAGGCGGCTGCTATCTGGCACAGGCCTGCTCCTCAGCTGAAATCGTTGCAGCTTTATATACCAGCGTGATGAATCTCGGCCCCTCAGTTGGAAATTGGGAACCGATCCCATTTCCCGGCGTTCCCGGCCCCGACAATATGGATTACCAGCGCGGCGCAGCCTACAATGGCGCCCCCGCGCCAGATAAGGACCGCTTCTTTGTATCCTGCTGCCACTACGCTTCCGTAATTTATTCGGCGCTTGCCGCTACCGGCCGCATCAGCCCAGACTGCATGGACAAATTTAATGTAGACGGGTGGAATATGGAAATGATCGGCGCGGAGCATTCGCCCGGATTTGAGAACACCGCCGGCTCGCTCGGTCAGACCATCTCAATTGCAGGCGGTACCGCGCACGCCCGAAAGCGCCGCGGCGACAGCGGCAAATGCTTTGTCCTGCTGGGTGACGGCGAATTGCAGGAGGGCCAGACCTGGGAATGCATCCAGGCGGCCAGCCACTATAAGCTGGACAATTTTATCGTCATCATTGACGCAAACAACCAGCAGGTGGAAGGCAAGATTGCCGATCAGATGACCGAAGAACCGCTGGTTCAGCGCTTTGAATCCTTTGGCGCCGTCTGCGTGGAGTGTAACGGCCATGATATCGATGCGTTCTGCAAGGCCTGCAAGACCCCGCACAACAACCGCCCGCTTGTCGTCATCGCACGGACCAGTGGTGCCACTGGCATTAAACCGCTGGAAAAGCCCCGTTCGATGCACTTTGTCCGCATCGGCGCGGATGAGCGCGATGCGTTTCAGAAAATCTATGACGAGATGTGAGAAAGAGGTGCTCCGAAATGAAGATAGAAGTCAATACGCACGAAAAAAATATGATCCGCTTTGCCGCAGAGCATCCCGAAGTCATCGTTATGTCGGCCGACCTCGGTTCCTCCTGCGAAGTTAAAAAATTCCGACAGACCTACCCCGACCGCTACCTGACGATGGGCATCGCGGAGCAAAACATGTGCTCTTGGGCAGCCGGCATGTGCCGCGAGGGTTACCGCCCCTTCCTGCATACCTTCGCCGTATTCCTCTACCGCCGTATTTTGGACCAACTTGAAATGAGCGTGGCTTACCCGAACCTGCCAGTTGTGTTCGTCGGCTTTGTACCCGGCATCACCACCCCCGGCGGCGTGACCCATCAGTCCATCAACGATATCGGCGTGCTGCGCACTGTGCCGAACATGGCTATCTTTGATATCGGCGACGCGACCGAGATTGAAGGGGTGCTCGACCTGGCCTACAACTTCAAAGGCCCCGTTTACATCCGTATGCTCCGCAAGGAAGTACCGCGCCTGTTCCCCGCAGACGAACCGATGCAGTTCAATCGCGCCCGCGTGCTCTCTGAAGGGGACGACATCGTTCTGCTGTCCTCCTCTATCTGCACGGAGGAAGCAATGCGCGCCACCGCTGTGCTCCGATCCAAGGGCGTTTCCGTTCAGCACATGCATGTTTCCACGCTCAAGCCCTTCACCGATCCGACCATCATTGAGGCCATCCAGAAGAGCAAATATGGCGTTGTTACGATCGAAAACCATCTGGATATCGGCGGCCTCGGCTCCGCTGTCGCCGACGTGATCGCAGAGAACGGCCTGAACAAGCGTCTGCGCAAGATCGGCTTGACCAGCTACCCTCACGGTGCGTCCAAGATGTATCTGATGAAAAAGTACGGCATCGACGCCATGCATCTGGTTGCTGCCGTAGAGGAGCTCTCCGGCAAGAAGCTCGGCATTGAGGAGAAGGATCTGGAGGATGTCCGATTCGTTGATTTTCTGGAGGTATAAATGACTTTCCGTGCCTGTATATGGGATTTGGACGGCACGCTGCTGTATACGCTGCCGACCATCCACCATTACTGCAACCATACACTCGCGCATTTTGGCTTTCGTGGAATTTCGGTGGACGCGTGCCGCGATCTGTGCCGCCTTTCCATCGCACACTTTTACCACAGGCTGCTCTCCCTCGGCGGCTGCCCTGCGGAGGAGATCGAACGTCTTCAGCCTGCTGTCCGTGATTATGACTGCGCAAGCTATTTGTCCGACGTTAGCTATCTGACCGAACCGTATGACGGCGTCGTGGAAACGCTTCAGGCGCTTCACGACAAGGGCGTAAAAAACGCGGTGCTGACCAATAAACCGAATACAGTCGCCTGCGCGCTGACCGAGCGGTTTTTCAGTGGCCTGATGGATGCGTGCATAGGTCAGACGCCGGACAGCATTTCCAAGCCCGATCCCCGCTCGATGGACGGCGTTCTCAAGGCGCTGAACGTCCGGCAGGATGAGGTGCTTTACGTCGGCGACACGGATGTGGACATGGAAACCGCGCAGAACACCGGCGTTTCCGCCGCCGCCGCTGCATGGGGCTATCAGCCGGCCGAGATGCTTGCCCCTTACCGGCCGCTGTACCTGATAAGTGACCCGCGCGAACTGATCCCTGTTTTTTCGGTCAAGTAATTCCTTACTGGCTGTAAGGGCACGAACCATAAATATATTGTAGCAAGAGGTTATTATTATGTTTTCTGAAATGAAAAAAGAAATCATCGAAGCCGGCATCATGCTGGATCGTTATGAGCTGGTTTCCCTCACCTGCGGAAATCTTTCCGTGCGCATGCCCTCGGGCGAAATTCTTGTCACGCCCTCCGGCATGATGTATGAGAAAATGGTAGAGGACGATATGATCGTCATGGATATCGACGGCAATGTAATCGAAGGTACGCGTAAGCCCTCATCCGACACACCCGCTATTCTGCATATTCTGCGTGAACGTCCGGATATCAATGCCGTCATTCACACCCATCAGCCCTATGCTACCGCGATCTCGCTCATTCCGGAGCTGACCGAGTTCCGCGTATGCATCACAGCGCTGGCCAACGCCGCAGGCGGCAATGTACCAATCACTCCGTATTCGGCGGCAGGCTCGATTGATATGGGCATCGACACCGTCAAATACATCGGAGATGGCCATGCCGTCATCCTCTCCCAGCACGGCGTGATGACCGCCGGCAAGGATTTGAATCAGGCGCTGTATGCCGCCGTTTATCTGGAGGAAGCTGCCAAGTGCTACCTGGCAGCTCGCGCAGCCTGCGTCGGCGGCGTTACTAAGCAGATGAGCGACGCGCAGATCCAGCAAATGGTCGATGTATTTAAATACTACGGCCAGGGCACAGCAAAAATCCCTGAGGATTTGGTCAAACGCCTGGATTGAGTCGCTTCTTCCGCATCAATCATATGTACCACGAAAAACAAAGCGCGCTCCCGCATGGATGAAATAATCTTCGCGGGGACGCGCTTTTCTTTGCAATCATAAATTACAAGTGCATGTTGAACACCCGCATGGCAAATATTTGGATCCATACCGCACAAAATGCTGCATGGAAATATTTCTGCTGTCCGCTGTTCCCGGTGTTCCGCATACACATTGCTTTCTACAATAGAAAAAGGCGCTCCCGGCGGAGATCATTTACCACCGTTAGTGCCTCTAATCCTTTTAGTCAGCATACAGACAATCACATCCGCAAACAGCGGGAAAGCATTCGGTTTTTCATCCAAAATCGACAGATACAACAATATATTCCCGTTCTCATCTGTTTCCTCTCCTTTTTTACCTATAAACATATAGGTTTTATATATTTATTTCATGGAAATATCATACACTTATATTTTCTACTTGTCAACACATTTTTTTCAAAACGCAAATTGCAAACGCAGGCTGTCGGTTTTATCTTGTTCATAGCGAATAGAATTCATCTGCTTTCAGCTTTGCCTGAGCAATGCAGCCTCCGTATGCTTCAGTGCTTTTTGCTATCCTTTTTTCTTTTTGTTCCGCATCATTGTACAACCTGAGCAAAAAGCATGAGGAACTGCCGTAACAGTTGAAATAATTGTAAATTTGAGATATACTGTTTTATATTGTGGATATGAGTCGTTGCATTATATAAGCATTAAGAAAGATTTACCGCCTCATGCTTGTATACATGTTAAGGATTGAATGCTTAAGGATATAATATGAAGAATATCATTATGTGGATTTGGAAAATACCTAATCTTCCAAGAAATAAAGGCGATGGTTTCATTCCTTCAATATAATCGTATTTTAAACGTATTTTAAGGAGAAGGAATTACATATGAAAACTGAATATTTAAAAAGATACCTATTTCTTTGCATAGGTCTGTTTATCATGTCGCTGGGAGTCGCTTTTTCCATTAAGGCTGATTTGGGGACTTCACCTATTTCAAGTGTTCCTTATG
>CAZEMM010000052.1:0-14039 GCA_964513445.1 uncultured Butyricicoccus sp.
GTTCAACACGCCGGAGGGACAGTGCTACCTGAAGGAAGAGCTTGGTCTGGACGACGATCTGATCGAAAAGCTGACGTGGCTTGGCATCTCCGGCATCGCGAACGTGCTGTGCTGCATCAAGATGGCGAAATATTACGAGTTTACCGCACATGATGTCGTCGGCACGGTGCTGACCGATTCCGCCGTCATGTACGGCAGCCGCATCGAGGAGCTGAATGCACAGTACGGCGCCTACAACCGCACGCAGGCAATTCTCGATCATAATCTACATGTGCTGGGGCTTAAGACGGACAACCTGATGGAGCTGACCTATGCCGACCGCAAGCGTGTGCACAACCTCAAGTATTACACATGGGTCGAGCAGCAGGGCCGCACCGCAGAGGAGCTGAACGCGCTGTGGTACGACACCGAGCACACCTGGGACGCCGTACACGCGCAGGCGGCAGATCTGGACGCGCTTATCGACGAGTTTAACGAGCGCACTGGCCTGCTCAAGACGTTATAAGGGCAGGTGACGCAAAATGAAGCATGTTATTTCCGCCGTCTGCATCCGCTGCGGGCATGAGGTTCCGGCGCTTCCGGATGTGACCGTCTGCCCCAAATGCGGCGGCATTTTGGATATCAAATACGACTACAACTGGATCGCCCGCCATGTGTCGCACGCGGATATGGCAAACCGCACCGACTGCACGATGTGGCGGTACCGTGAATTCCTGCCGGTCACCGGCGAAAGCCGGCGTCCGCGGCTGCGTGTCGGAGGCTCCCCGCTGTATGACTGCCAGCGGCTTGCCGACCAGCTCGGCATCCGCAAGCTCTATGTCAAGGACGACGGCATCAACCCCACCGCGTCGCTCAAGGACCGCGCCTCCGCGATGGCTGTGGTCAAGGCGGAGGAGGCCGGCGCGTCGACCATCGCCTGCTCCTCAACCGGAAACGCCGCCTCTTCCCTCGCCGGAAACGCCGCGGCAGCCGGATTTGAAACGTATATTTTCGTCCCGTCGCGCGCCCCGAAGGGCAAGGTCAGCCAGCTGATGATCTTCGGCGCGCATGTCATCTCGGTCAAGGGCTCCTATGAGGACACGTTCCGCTTGTCGGCGGAGGCCATCGACCGCTGGGGCTGGTACAACCGCAATGCCGCGATCAACCCCTATCTGATGGAGGGCAAAAAAACCGTGTCGCTGGAAATTGCGGAGCAGCTGAACTGGCAGATGACGGACTATGTTGCCATCTCGGTCGGTGACGGCTGCACCATCTCCGGCGTGTGGAAGGGCTTTTGCGATCTGTACGCAGCTGGTCTGATCGACAAGCTGCCGCGTCTGATTTCCGTACAGGCGGAGGGCTGCTGCCCGCTCAACCGCGCGATACAGACCAATACCGACTGGCAGCCGATGGAGGAAAACACCATTGCGGATTCCATCGCAGTGGGTGTGCCGCGCAATCCGGACAAGGCACTGCGCGCCATCCGCGCGTCAAACGGCATCTGCGTCAATGTATCGGACGACGAGATTCTCGCCGCCATGCGGCTGCTCGGACGCACCTGTGGCGTATTCGGCGAGCCTGCGGGCGTTGCCGGAACGGCAGGCGTCAAAAAAGCCATCGAATGCGGCCTGATTCCATCCGACGCAACAGTGACTAGCGTGGTCACCGGAAACGGCCTGAAGGACACGGCAAATGCCATTGCCGCCGCCGGACAGCCGATTGCGATCGAGCCGCATATGGAGCAGCTTTTGCAGGCATTTGCAGCCAGCGGCGGGCCAAGCTGATGGAGAATACCGACGAACCAGCGATCCCATCGGAAAGGAGGCCATCCCATGTTTACCGTAACGATAAACGGTAAAAACTTTGAAACCAACACAGATAAAACGCTGCTGCGCTTTTTGCGCGATGACCTTCATCTGACTGCCGCAAAAGACGGCTGCAGCGAGGGTGCGTGCGGCGCATGCACCGTCATCATCGACGGCGACACCGTCAAGGCGTGCACACAAAAGCTGTCCCGGCTGGCAGGCAAGCGCATCCTTACCGTCGAGGGATTATCCGCGCGTGAGCAGGATGTGTTCTCCTATGCCTTTGCGCACGCGGGCGCGGTACAATGCGGCTTCTGCATTCCGGGCATGGTACTGTGCGGCAAGGCGCTCATCGACCGCGTGCCCGACCCGACGGACGAGCAGATCGCCTATGCCATACGCGACAATTTCTGCCGCTGCACGGGCTATGTCAAAATCAAGGCCGCCATCAAGCTGGCCGCACAGCTCATACGCGAAAACGCCCCCATTCCGGAGGTAGAGCGGTGCACCGGCATCGGACAGCGCACCCACCGCATCGACGCGCGCGAAAAGGTGGTCGGTACCGGGCAGTATCCGGACGACCTATATCTGGATGGCATGCTCATCGGCGGCGCTGTGCGCGTCCCCTATGCGCGCTGCCGCATCATTGACGTGGACGTCTCCAAGGCACAGCAGCTGCCCGGCGTACACGGCATTTACTTTGCAGAGGATATACCGGGCAGCAATATCACGGGACATATCGTCCCGGACTGGACGGTGCTCGTTCCGCGCGGCGGCATCAGCCACACCATTGGCGATGCGGTCTGCCTGATTGCAGCAGACGATGCTGAGACACTGGAAAAGGCCAAAAAGCTGGTCAAAATCAAGGCGGAGCAGCTGCCCAGCGTTTTTGACCCGCTGGAGGCGCTGAAGGACGACGCGCCAATCGTGCACGAGGGCAAGACAGACAACATCCTGTCGCACCAGCATCTCGTGCGCGGCGACGTGGAGGAAGAAATCGAACGCGCGGCCTATGTCGTCACGCGGCATTACTCGACGCCATGGACAGAGCACGCTTTCCTGGAGCCGGAATGCGCCGTAGCTGTGGCGGACAGGGAAACCGGCGACTGTACGATCTATTCCACCGATCAGGGCGTTTACGCCACGCAGCACGAATGCAGCAACATCATGGGCATCAAGCCGCAGCAGCTGCATGTCGTCAATATGCTGGTGGGCGGCGGCTTCGGCGGCAAGGAGGACATGACGGTACAGCACTACGCGCTCATCATGGCATGGCACACCGGCAGGCCGGTCAAAATGCGGCTGTCGCGGCAGGAATCGCTCATGGTGCACCCCAAGCGGCACGCGATGGAGATCGACATGACGACAGCCTGCGACAAAAACGGTAAGATCACTGCGGTCAAGGCGAAGGTCATCTCGGACACTGGCGCCTATGCTTCGCTCGGCGGCCCTGTCCTGCAGCGCGCCTGCACCCATGCCGCAGGACCATATAACTTTCAAAACATCGACATCGACGGCATCGCCGTCTATACCAACAACCCGCCTGCCGGCGCGTTTCGCGGCTTTGGCGTCACGCAGACCTGCTTTGCCTCGGAAAGCAACCTCAACCTGCTGGCGGAGATGGTCGGCATTTCGGCCTGGGACATCCGCTTCCGCAACGCCGTGCGCCCCGGTCAGGTTCTGCCAAACAATCAGGTCGCCTTTCCGGGCACCGCGATCGTCGAGACGCTGCTGGCTGTCAAGCCGTATTTTGAGGCGAACGAGGGACATGTCGGCATCGCCTGCTGTATGAAAAACGCGGGCACCGGCGTCGGCCTGGCAGACTGGGGCCGCGTCCGTCTGACGATAGAAAACGGAAAGGTCTGTATCCGTTCGGGAGCAAGCTGCATCGGTCAGGGCCTTGGCACGGTGCTGACGATGATCGCCATTCAGTGCACCAAGCTGGACGAGAGCCAGATCGAGTACCCAGCGGCGGAGACCATCTACGCGCCGGATTCCGGCGTCACCTCCGGCTCACGCCAGACGCTGGTGACCGGCGAGGCGCTGCGCCGCGCCTGCGAGCTGTTAAACCGCGACCTCAAGCGGTATCCGCTTGAGCAGCTGGAGGGTAAGGAATATATCGGCACCTATCTCGCCAAAACCGACAAAATGGGCGCGATCAAGGCCAATCCCGTGTCGCACGTCGGCTATGGCTATGCAACACAGCTGTGCGTGATCGACCCGGAGACGCGTAAAATCTCACACATGTATGCGGCGCATGACGTCGGGCGCGCCATCAATCCGCTCAATGTCGAAGGACAGATTGAGGGCGGCGTGCTGATGGGCATGGGCTATGCCGTGCAGGAACACTTTCCGCTGAAAAACGGCGTGCCGCAGGTCAAATTCGGCTCGCTGCGCCTGCTGCGCGCACATGAAACGCCGGAGATCACGCCGATCATCGTCGAGCACAACGCGGAACGTCTCGCACTCGGCGCGGTCGGCTGCGGCGAGATCACATCCATCCCAACCGCTCCCGCCATTGCGGGCGCTTATTATGCGCTGGACCGCGAATTCCGCACGGAGCTGCCGCTGAAGAACACGCCCTATGTGCGCGAGCAGCAGCCGGAGCAGACGCCCGCCTGCGAGGAACACGACATCATGCTGGATGCCGACAAATGCATCTACTGCGGCCTGTGTATGCGCGGCTGTCCGGCTGAGGTCATCACGGTCGACCGCGCAAGCAAGCAGTGGCGCATCAACCGTTCCGACTGTCTGCATTGCGGCATGTGTGTCTCGCGCTGTCCCAAGCAGGCACTGTGGTTTTTCGGACGCGGCGACAGAACCTAAGGAGGTACACTACCATGAGCGTTGAAATGAAGCAAATCGCGTTTCCCGCGCTGCTGGAGCAGGCGATGCGCGAATACAAGGCCAAGCAGACGATGTTCGGCGTACCCGCCGCCCCCATCTTGATATTTCGCAATTACGCGCCGCTGTTCGGCACGGTGCTCAACAGCGTCGTCGGCCCGGCGGCCGGGCCGCATACCCAGCTGGCGCAAAACCTGATCGCGGGCTATGTCGCGGGCGGACGCTTTTTCGAGCTGAAAACCGTACAAAGGCTGTGGGGCGACGCGCTGGGCATCCAGCGACCGTGCATCTATGTCCGCGACGAGGCATACAACACCGAATGGTCCACCGAGCTTAGTCCGGAGCAGGCCGCTGAGGAATACATCAAGGCATGGATCGCCATCAAAATCCTGCTGAAGGAATTTGACCTGGGCGAGCCTGAGGCATTTATTTTCAACATGTCGGTCGGCTATGATCTGGAGGGCATTCAAAGCCCTGCTGTTGACCGGTTTATCGAAACGATGAAGGACGCCTCCAACACCCCGATCTGGCGCCAGTGCATCGAACAGGCCAAAGCGCTGCACTATGATGTGGTGGACGCAGCGTATATCGACAGCATTTCTCCCCACATCAGCAACAACGTGACCATCTCCACGATGCATGGCTGCCCGCCCGCACAAATCCAGGCGATCGCACAGTATATGCTGTGTGAAAAGGGGCTGCACACCTATGTGAAATGCAATCCGACGCTCATCGGGTATGACAAGGCGCGCGCGCTGCTGGACGGTCTGGGCTATCAGGATGTGACGTTTGGCCGCGAGCATTTCGAGCACGACATGCAGTTTGACGACGCGGTGCGCATGATCGGCGCACTGTTGGATACCGCAGAGCGGCAGGGATTGCGCTTCGGCGTCAAGCTGACCAATACGTTTCCGGTCAAAATCACAAACGGCGAGCTGCCGGGCGATGCCATGTACATGTCCGGCAAGGCGCTTTTCCCGCTGTCCATGCACACCGCAGCCATGCTGTCCGAGGCGTTTGAGGGCAATCTGCCAATCTCCTACTCGGGCGGCGCGGACGCGGAAAACATCGACCTCATCTACGCATCCGGCATTTATCCCATCACCGTCGCCACCGCGCTGCTCAAGCCGCAGGGCTACAAAAACCTGCGCAAGCTGGTGGAAAAATGCGCGAACATCAAGCCGGACTTTCAAGCCGTCGACACCGCCCGCGTACAGCAGCTGGCGGAGCACGCGGAAACCGATGACCACCTGCGCCGCAGAGAACGCAAAAGCGTCACCGGTCAGACGCCGCCGTTTGCGTGCGGACGCTGCACTACCTGTGTGGATGTCTGTCCCAACCGCGCCAATTACTTTGTCGACGGCATGACCAAAACTGTCATTCATCTGGACGGCCCGTGCAACGACTGCGGCAACTGTGCCAGTCTTTGCCCGTTTGGCTTTACGCCCTATGCGGATAAATTTGTGCTGTATCCCGACGAACAGACGCTGCGCGAGAGCGAGCGCGACGGCTTCGTCATATTGGAGCACGGCGAACTCATCCGCTATCAGGGCACGCTGTACACAGATTCCGCGGGACTGCCGGAGCACGTCACAGAGATGATGGCGCACGTCAAGACCATGCAACTGGCAACCTGACGCACGCAGTATAAAGGCATAAACGATTTGCGGGCATGTAAATGCTTCGCCAGATAAGGGAGGAGAGCAAGGTATGAAAACAAAAAAGATTCTTTGTCTCGCTTTATCAGCCGCCGTTTTGCTTACAGCGATGGTTGGCTGTGGCCAGCAAGAAGCAACAGGAAGTTCCGAAAAAGTCGAGGAAAAGGGCCAGATGGAGGGACAACTGGTCTCATTTTCCGGCAGCACGCTGGAGGTAAAGGATGCCAAGCAGAGCTATACCTTTGACGTATCCTCTGCGGAGATCAAATCGAAATATATGCGCTCCGGTGACGAGCTCATGATTTATTTTGACGGCGAGATCTCCGGCACAGATACTTCCAACGCCAAAGTCACCTCAGTTGAGGATTATGGCAATCCGGAAGATCAGGAGGAAAAAACCGTTGTCGGCACACTGACGAAGATCACCGAAAACACCATTACAATCAAGCAGAATGACGGCACTTCGCTTACCTTCTGCTCCAACAACTGCCAGCACGAATTCAAAAACGGCATCCGTGAGGGAAACTGGGTCGTCATCACCTATATCGGTGAAATACAGGGCACAGACACCACAAACGTTACCGTGCTGAAAATCACGGACAATGACGAAAATAAGGTGAAAAAGGAACAGGACGCAATGGAAATGAAGGCAGTCGATGAGACTGTATACGCGACGGCCGGTGTCCATGTCCGCGCGTCCTATACCACAGATTCCGAGGTTGTCGGTTCTCTGGAAAAGGGACAGTCCATTAAACGCACCGGCGTGTGCGCAAACGGCTGGTCGCGCGTGCTGTATCAAAATGCCGACGCATATGTATACGGCGATTATCTGAGTGAAAAAGCGCCTGAAAAAGACGCGCCGGCAGCAAAAACCGACGGCTCCGAACCGACAACACCACAGCAGGGCACGCAGCCTGAGCCGGTTAAAAAGCCGGATCCGGAAACCACGTCAAATAAATCGAAGACAGTATCCGGAACGGTTACCGAAGTATCCATGAATACGCTGTCCTTTGAGAACAGTGACGGCGAGTTCACCGTCAACATCATGGATGCGGAGCACGAATACGCAAATGGTATCCAGACCGGCAATCGAGTAACCATCACATACACCGGCGATCTGTCCGATCCGGACAGCGTCATCGTCACCAAGGTTACTGATGCCGATTCCAACAAGGATTCCAGTGATGATTCCGATAACAATTCCGGCAGTGACTCCGACAGCAATTCCGGCAGTGACTCCGGCAGCAATTCCGGCAGCGACTCCGACAGCAGTTCCGGCAGCGACTCCGACAGCAGTTCCGGCAGCGACTCCGGCAGCAGTTCCGGCAGTGACTCCGGCAGCAGTTCCGGCAGTGACTCCGACAGCAATTCCGGCAGCGACTCCGGCAGCAGTTCCGGCAGTGACTCCGACAGCGACTCCGGCAGTGACTCCGACAGCGACTCCGGCAGCAGTTCCGGCAGTGACTCCGACAGCGACTCCGGCAGTGACTCCGGCGCCACAAGCCAAGCGGTCTATACGGGCGTTATCGTAGACGGTACAATGAACACCATCACAATTAAGACGGATGACGGTGCCACGATGACGTTCTCCAAAGACAGCGCAAGCGACAGCACCGACGGCGACGAGACCGGCACCCGGGTGCGGATCACCGCCGATATGGACAAAAACGATAACAGCCAGAACGTACTCGAGGCAACCTCCATCGATCCGGTCTGATATCAAACGACTGGTCCACAAAAGACAATCACCAACAAAAGACAGCGGACAGATGCCGATCTGTCCGCTGCTCAGTCTGTAGAAAAAGTGAAATCTCATAGCATATGATGCAGAAATTTCGTCATGAGCTGTCAGCGTTAGCGGACAGCGGATTACAATTTCGTCATTTTTGGCGACATGTGCGTCAAAAATGACACCTCTCAGCCCGGAAGTGTGCGAGCGAATGCGAGTGCGCGCACCGGGCTGCATAACCTCACCCAAATGCTCGCATTTGGGTGACAGCCTGTCGACCTTTGTCGACAGGCTCAACAGCGGACAGATGCAGATCTGTCCGCTGCTTGCTTTTGCTATTGAATCGGGCGGGAAAACAACCCGCGCCGCTTTTCCGTCGGGAATTCGCTGCGCGTCAGGCATTCGACGACCGCCTTGCCCATATCGTTGCAGTAATACGTTCCGTCCGCAACATCGAACACGCACAGCCGCAGCGCGCTCCAGCCATACTCCTGCCTGCTTGCCTTATAGTTGCGGTAATCGCGGAACCTCTTGATTTTACGGCGCAGCCCGCTGTCCACGCCGCGCGTACACAGCACAAAGCTGATGAGCGTGAAATCATGCGCCGGGTCGTCCTTCGGCACCAGCGCGTCCTGCAGCGCGCCGAACAACACCGTATACCGCTCCCACGCCTGCTCGTCTATCGTCTCACAGCTGTCAAAAAAGCACTGCTCGCCGCATAGACCCTCCTGTGCCAGCGCCCCTGCGATGCCCATAAAATACCGCTCATCCCGTTTGGTATAGCCCGCCGCCATCGCAAAGCGGTGCCCGCAGCACGCCACGTCATGCTTCAGGACAAACGGCGGCTGATACTGCCGCTCCGCCCGTTGTAAAAATAGCTGTACCTGCTGATCAAACTCCTCCATGACCGTTCTCCTCCGACACAAATTCCGTTGTCATCATACCAAACGATGCCGGCCATTGTCAAGCAGCCGCGCCTGTCAGCTGCCGCTGCCGCGCTCTGTCATATATTCCTCGAGATATTCCTCGACATTTTCCCGTGTAATGAGATCGTTGGTCACATATGTCTCCTGCGGAATGTCCTCCCCTTCCAGCGCATGCACAATCTGTTCCACCGCGCGATAGCCGATCTGATAGCCGTTCTGTCCGACCATCGCGAGAATGCGCCCGTACTGCACGGCGGTCAGGGCATCGCTCTGCGTGTCCACGCCGACAAGCCTGACGCTCTGCCGCGCCATGCTGTCGCGCTGCTGCATCGCGCCGAGCACAATCATCGCGCTGGTGCAAAACACACCCTTCAGGTCAGGATATTCCTCCAGCAGCTCCTGCATGCACTGCATGCCCTCCGTCTCATTGCTGTTGGGCGCTTGCTTGACCGCGCATACGGCCAGCTGTGTTTCCTGCTCGATATAGTCCATAAATCCGCTTGTGCGTTCGGTATGCGTGCTCTGCTGCTGGCTGCCCGAGATGACGGCAACCGTACCGCTCTCCAGCGTCTCCGCCAGTTTCTGCGCGGCAAGTTGCCCGATTTTATAATTGTCTGAGCCGATATACGGAAAGTCGCACGTCTCTGCCCGCGTGTCAATGTAAAAGCACGGGATATCCGCGTCTCTGGCGCTCTGCAGCGTCTCGACATGCTCCGAATCGCACGGTGCGAGCGCAATGGCATCCGGCTTTGAAACGATGACGTCCGCCAAAATGCTGTTCTGTGCGTCCACATCATTTTCGTGCTCGGGCCACAGCACATTCACATGTACGTTATAATCGCTGGCGGCCTGCTTGAGCCCATCCTCCACCGACATCCAATGAACGGAATCCATCGCCTTGACCACCACGCAGATGGTACGGCTCTGCGACTGCTCCTCCGGTTCCGCACCGCAGCCGGTCAGTAGCGCCGCGAGCAGCAGCGTCAACAGCTTGATTGTTTTCTTCAAATCGTATACTCCTCCGGATTATAGGATACGGGCACGGTGATGACCGCACTGGCGCCATGCCCCTTTTCGGAATAAAATTTCAACGCGCCGCACGTGCCGTAATACAGCCGCAGACGCTCCCGAATATTGCGCACGCCGATGCCGCTGAATTTGCTCTTTCTCTCGCCGCTCATCAGCTGCTGTATTTCCTCCGTCGTCATGCCGTTTCCGTTGTCCTCTACCTTGATGGCAAGCGTATCGCCCATTTTGAGCGCGCGGATGTCAATGCGTCCGCCCGGCTTTTTCAGGTCGATGCCGTGCAGGATTGCGTTTTCCACCAGCGGCTGGACGAGCAGACTCGGGATATAACACGGCTTTACCTCCTCATCCACATCAAACGCGACCACAAAGCTGTCCGCATAGCGGAACCGCTGCAGCATGGCGTAGTTTTCCACCATGTGCATCTCGCGCTCCAACGTGATAAACGAGCCGCGGTCGCTCGCAGTCATTTGCAGCAGCTCGATAAAGGCGTTCAGCAGCTGCGCGATGTTGTCGCAGTTTTGCAGCACCGCCGCGTATTTGATGGAATTGAGCGTATTATACATAAAATGCGGTGTGATCTGGTATTGCAGCGCCTCGATCTCCGCCTCTTTTTTGAGCAGCTTTTGCGTGACCAGCTCCTCGATCAGCTCCTCGATCTGTCCCAGCATGTCGTTGAAGCCCACGGACAGCCTGCCGATCTCATCCGCATGATAGACGTTCGCGCGCACCTTGAGATTGCCCTGTCCGACCTCCTTCATCGTCGTTTCCAGCTCCTGAACCGGACGCATCATACGGCGCACAATCCGAACAACCGGAATGCACGCGAGCAGATTTAACACGAGCGCGAACAGCAGGATTTCGTATCCCTCCTGCCGGATATCATCCGTGACGACGCTGCGATCCACGAGCGTTACCATCTGATAGCGGCTGAACGGTGCGGTCACCTCAATGCGCAGCGTGTTCTTCGCCGTGTCCGGCAGCTGCTCCCCCAGCAGATTCAGATTTGAGCTGGAAACAATGCGCGCATCCTCTGTGAGCAGCAGACTCTGCCCATCGGAAAAATGGCCGTGCCCCTGTAAGCAGTTGAAATAGACGATGCGTTCGTCCACATTGAACAGCAGATAGCCCACGGTGCGCTGTGTCTCCTCGGAAATCACGGGCCGGATGTATTGCAGCACACGCTTGTGCACAACCGATGTCTCATCCAATGAATAGAGCGGGCTGAGCGGATTGTCCTGCGCCTGCGTCACCTGCCGCAGCCAGCTCAGCTGCTCGCCGCTGCAAACGGCGCGCGTTGAGCCGGTCTGTGTCGCGCGCAGCAGCACATTGCGTCCCGGAATAAAGCAGTAGATCGAATCAATATTGCCGGTACGCAGGCTCTCCAGATACTCCAGCATCTGCGTTTCACTCTGCTCGCCTGTCGTGTCCATCAGCTGTGCCAGCGTGTCATTCTGCGATGCGTTCACCGCCGTCAGATAGACGTCGCGCATCATATCGTCAAATGTCCCCGCACACACCGTCAGGCTGCTTGTGACCGACTTGGTATAGTTGCTCTCGATGGCCTCGACGGAGCGCATATAAAACATCACCGACAGCAGCATGGAAATCAACATCGAGATGAGGATAATGCTGAGTATAATTTTTTCTTTCAGTCCGAATTTCATAGCCGTCCTTCCAGTCCCTCTTCGTATACCGCGTAGAAATTGAAAATTCCGCACGCCGTATGATGGTCTTCGCATCATGCCGCATACGGAATTTTGTCGTCCCGCTGTTCCCATGCAGCGAGACGGGCGTTTATTTCGGAGGCGCAGCCTCCACAGGGAAGCATGGGTGAACAATACTTCCAGAAAGATGAGAGAAACCGGATCGTCCGATTGCGATCAATCCCCTGCAAAACCAGCAGCCTGCGGGACTGGCATACAAGATACCGCCCGCAGACCCTGCTGTTTTGTTTGGCTTTTGACACTATCAGTATACGACATTTTCCCGCATTGGAAAGTGAGCCGTTCTTTTGAAATGCGCGATATGTTTTCGTACTATCCGGCCTCCCTGCATTCCTTTTTGACCAATTCCGAATGCACGTTATGCAAATTCTAGCTTTTCGTTGATATTTCGCCCCTGTTTATTCAGAAAATATTCATATGGTGTGTAATTTTTAGGGCTGTGCCCCGATTATGTCTTGACGGTGTTCTGCTTGCGGTAATCCTGCGGCGTCACGCCTGTAATGCGCTTGAAGGTCTTGCAAAAATGCCGCTTGTCATTGTAGCCGGCCCGCGCGGCAATCTCCGCGATCTTCTCCTGCGTCTGCGTCAGCAGCTCCTTCGCACGGTTGATGCGGCAGGAGGTGAGATATTCCGAAAATGTAATACCGGTCTCCTTGTGAAAGACAAAGCTCAGATATGCCGCGTTGAGATGCACCTCGTCCGCCGCGTCATTGAGCGAAATGCTGTTCATATAATTTTTGCGGATAAACCGTACGGTGTCTGCAATCGTCTCGCTGAACTGCGTAAGGTCCGGAAGCATCTCCTCGCAAAAGGCCAAATACGCCTGCTCCTGTCCCTCAAATTCGGAAAAATGCTGCGGTATTTCACGCAGGCCGATACCCGCCATCCGGTCGGCCTGCAACAGCCATTCCTGTACCAGGCGGGACTGTGTGTGCGCCGCGGCAAATGCCTCCAGCGCAGCGTTGTACTCGCTGCGGATGGCGTTGCCGTCGCGCTGTACCATCAGCACGCCGATATGCTCGCAAAAATCACGCGCTGCCTGCGGAATATCTCTGCCGGCCGGCTGGCACTGCCACGCAAAACAGATGGCCTGATGCTGATAAAACGTCGCCTCCAGCGCATCCTGCGCCTCACGCCAGCACACAGCGGTATCCGCCTGAAAATCCGGTGAATTGCTCACACCAATGAGCAGGCTCGCCGCCAGATAGCGATCGGCATTATACATAAGCGTATTGGCTGCCTGCCGCAACGCATCCTGTCGCTGTGCGCGGCTCTCTCCCTTACGGAACTCCAGCAAAATCGCATACATCTCACGCCGCACATGCGCGCAGCGCACCGTACAGGATTCGGTGGACAGCTCCTGGCACACCTGCACAAACGACACTTGAAACCGTTCCTGCTGCTCCAACGGCAGATAGCCGACGCGCTTTTCAAACTCCGCCACACGCACCGCCATGACCGCCCGAACCTGAAAATCCTCCAGGCCCCGTTCCGCCTCGCCGCGCAGCATCTGCAAAATATGCTGCCGTTCCTTTTCCGGCGTTTCACGCCGCGGCAGCGGCTGGATGATCGTTTTCTCCAGCTCCTGCAGCATGGACAGCAGCGTTTCCGCCGTCAGCAGATTTTTCAGCACGTATTCATCCGCGCCCAGCTTCATCGCCTCTTTGACATATTCAAAATCATCATGACAGCTGAGCACAATAATTTTCGCCGCATTTCCCGCTTCCTTTAAGCGGCGGATGAGCGTAATACCGTCCATCACCGGCATGCTGATATCCGCAATCACAATATCGGGATGATATTCCTCTATCAGCTGCAGCGCCTGCTCGCCGTCCTGCGCCGTACCGACCAGATCATATCCCTGCTTATTCCAGTCAATGAGGCCGGATAAAAATGTGCGAACCAGAAAATCGTCGTCCACCAGTAAAACCTTGATCAAAAGAACACAACCCCTATCTCCATTCTGTCTCCATCATGCAGATGCAATCCCGCCCCTTTCACAGCTGTAAAAGGGATAGACCTCATACCAACATAATTGTACCATGGCTTCTGACAATTGTAAACAAAAAGTGCAAAAAATCGTCAGAAATGCCCAATTATTCCGTTTAAAATCGTTTTAAAAATCAAAATATTCCAGTGCGGCCAAAAATGTCACACCTGTTTATTCCAAACAAAACACACCTGTTCTGCAAATGCCATGCGGGTTAAAAAATGCCGTCGCGCAAAAAAGCGTGCCATGCGCAATACGCAGTGAGATTTTACTTTTTCTATCATCCAGCGCTTTGCTGTAAAATCGAGTAGGAGGCTAGTTACCTAGCCGACCTCTCACACCACCGTGCGTACCG
>CAZEMM010000053.1:0-13990 GCA_964513445.1 uncultured Butyricicoccus sp.
TTATTCTATCTGACCAGGTCGCATATCAGGAAGGCCAAATAGTCAGCAAAACCCTTGTCCAGAATGATCTCGTCTCCATGACGCTTTTCTCTTTTGATAAAGGCGAGGAGATTTCCACTCATGCGGCGGGCGGCGATGCGATGGTCACAGTGCTGGACGGGAAAGGCAGGTTCACGGTTGGAGGGGTAGAATATATTTTGGAAGCCGGGGAGACATTAATCATGCCGAAGGATATCCCGCATGCTGTGTATGGAGAAGAGAAGTTTAAGATGCTGTTGGCGGTGTCGTTTTGATTCTGCATTGCCACAGCAAACACAGCAATGAAATCTTTATTCCAGTTCTGCTGTGATGCAAATTTTGGTAACTCATATAGAATCGCTGACTAATGTACGAACAAATAATGACTAACGTATTGACAACAGTCGGGTTTTGCGCTATACTATTATCAGTCAAAAAGATATTTTTATTTTTGTAGGAATGTGCTGGGCTGTAAAGGAGGTATTGATATATGGCTATGTCAAGCATCACAACGAGAATGGATTCTACGCTGAAATCCCAGTTTGCAGAATTAATGGCGAACTTAGGATTGGACATGAGCACGTTTGTTGTTATGGCGGCAAAACAGGCTGTGCGGGAACAAGGGATTCCGTTTAAGGTCACGATGGAAGTTCCAAACAAGGAAACCATCTAAGCAATGAAAGATGTTGAAAATGGTGTTGGACTCAGTAAAGGTTTCAACTCCGTAAAGGAATTGATGGCTGATTTGGAAGCGAATGAGTGATGTATTTGAATGTGGCAGGATAGAACACAGAGAAATGCCTGTGCATGCCGCTGAAAGAGTAAGTCATATTACGAAGGAATGGAAATACAACTGACGATAAAATACCAGACCGCATTTAAAGGGATTATAAACGGATAAAGAAGCGTGGCTACGACACACGTTTGCTGGAAGCCATAGTAGAAAAATTGGCTGCGGGGGGGAGGAATTGGAAGAAAAGAACCACGATCATGCATTGACAGGAAACTGAAACGGATACAGAGAGTGCCATATTACGCCGGACTGTCTGCTGATTTATAAGATAGACTGTGGGGAATTGATATTGTTTCTTACCAGAACAGGTTCCCATGCAGACTTATTGGGAATGTAGACATAACCCCGTTGTGGGGAGATCGGAGAGATGTGATTCCGATTTCCTGTAGCGGTTTTTTTGCCTCATGTTGTTTTATAACAATGGAAAAGTGCGGCAAAGCGGGTTGTTATGCCTTGATATACTTCTGGTTCTGGCTGTTGGGCTTGTCGAGGATGCGATGCCAGTTATCTCATTAGATCGAATATTAGCCGAGCAACTGGCTGTATACAAACCAAAACGTAGAACTATGCAAATTGAAAAGTGTTTAAGTCATACGGCTACACGAACCTGCGGCGAGGAATCAACGGCCTGGCCGCCATTGTTCAGGAGCAGTTTCAGCTAAGTCCGTTTCAGGGAGCGATTTTTCTGTTCAGCGGAAGAAGGAAGGATCTGGTTTGGATTCTGGAAACCGCCCCGGAGGGTTGCCGTTCCGGACGATAAGCAAATTTTCTTTCCAGCGGGTTCGCTTTTGAACCCGCTTTTTGCTTGCCTGAATCTGGATGTCATGCCGATACGAAAACTCGACCGGATAGACCGAAAGCTCGTACGACAGAATTCGACAATTTCCGTTATCCTTAAAATGTAAATTCACTTTAAGGAGGAAAAGCCATGCATAATCCCAGCAATTTCGCATTGAACCTCAAAAAGCTCCAGGGAGGTTTGTCCCTGGCAGAATTTTCACGGGAATTGAGCATTCCCAAATCCACGCTGCAGTCCATCCTTAAGGGCGGAAACACGACCTTGGACACCGCACTGCGTATTTCCAACAGCATTGAGACTCCGCTGGATATTCTGACAGGCACCACGTTTACTCCCCAACAGTTTGAACTGATGAACTGTTTCCTCGTGCTGCTGAATTGGTATCATGACCTCAGCGCTGAAAAGCGGCAGCAGGTCCAAACTCATTTAGCTGCGATCCTTTGCATAATCGATGAGAGTTGCGATGAATAAGCCACGTATTTTCCGTTTCCTCCCTGCACATGTTACGCAGATGCTTTGCTTGCCGTCCGGTGAAGCTTTTCCTGTTTGCCCAGCCTGCAGAATCACATTGGAACGCGAATTCCAGACTTACTGCGACCGGTGCGGACAGCGCCTGGACTGGAAACGCTTCGACGATGCCCAACTTATCTATCCTAACAATCAGCTACATTCCTGATTGCTGAGTTGGGAATTGTCAGAACTTTTTGACAATTCCCAACTCAGCTTTTTACGCTTACGTTTGAAGTGCTTCGGATTGAGATCGGCGGTGTCGTGATGCCTCTTTATAGTGCCATCATGGGTTATGTGCAGGATGACTTCGACTGGCGAGGCATTAGCTTTGAGGTGCCGGACTACAGCAGAGTCAAGAGCCTCAAAACCGTGATTCAGAATATGATGATGACCTTTTCCGAGAAGTATCCGAATAAGGGCTATCTGATTGATGTGTTCAACAAGATTTAGCTGATCGAGAACAGGAATATGTGAAACAAAAGAACTCCATGCACAAAAAGAGAAGTGCTTGCTCTTACACGGCAAACGGCATACAGGAGATACACGATGACCTTCGAGTTAACGTGTCCCTCATGCTGGAGCTTATGAAACAACCGCTCTATAACAAGTGTGGAATATGCGGATAATCGCGTATCCCTGTTCTCCTCGCAATGGGGTAAATGTGCAGTCACAGGCAAAGAGTTCACATGTACAGCAGATATCCACTGTCATCACAAGATCCCCAGATCGAAAGGTGGCAAGGATGAATATAAGAATCTGGTTCTAATTCTTGAATCGGTACACAAACTTATATATGCTGTAATACAAGAAACGATCCAAAAATATAAACAAATCTGTAACCTTGATACAGAGCAGATGAAAAAGGTCAACAACCTTCCTAATCTGGCTGGAAACGCCAAAATTGTATAAGGAGAGACGCATTCTTGAGAGAGTGCGTCTCTTTCTCTGTGTCACAGCGAGGGAAATCTGATTCTTTGTATTTTTTAATTTACTAAATCATAATTAAGTAAATTTGAAAAAAGCTATTGAATATTCTATCCCTGTGAAGTATAATTAAATAAAGCATAAATTTTCTATGAGGAGGTTTGCCTATGTTCATAGGAAGAGAAAGCGAGCTAAATACATTAAACAGGCTCTATCATTCCAATAAATTCGAATTCGCCGTTATTTACGGCCGCCGTCGTGTGGGTAAAACTGCTCTTATCAGCGAATTTGTAAAGGATAAAGATACCATATTCTTTACCGGCGTTGAAACAAACGCGAAGCAAAATCTTGATAACTTTTCAAGATGTATTATGGAATACAATACAGGTATTGCTTCGGGCGTTTCCTTTAATAACTTTCAGGTGGCGCTTGAACACGTTTTTGAACTTGCCAAAACCAAAAGAATTGTGCTTGTAATTGACGAGTACCCTTATGTTGCCCGTGCATCTAAGAGTCTTGCTTCCACGCTTCAGCTTTTGATTGATAAGAACAAAAACACATCAAAGCTGTTCTTAATTCTTTGCGGTTCTTCAATGTCCTATATGGAAGATCACGTTTTGGCGTATAAAGCGCCCCTTTACGGAAGAAGAACGGCACAATTCAGAATAAAACCTTTTGAATTTTTAGAGACTTGCCGCTATTTTCAGAATTTTTCAGACGAAGATAAAGCCTTGGCTTACGGTATTATCGGAGGAACACCGCAATATCTTATGCAATTTGACGATAGAATTTCTATTGAAGAAAACATAAAAAATACGCACTTGAATCCATCATCTTTTATATTTGAAGAGCCTAACAATCTCTTAAAGCAAGAGGTTCGTGAGCCTGCAATTTATAATGCGGTTATTACGGCAATCGCAACCGGTTCGTCCAAGATGAACGAAATCTCCAACAAAATAGATGAAAGCACAAGCGTATGTGCCATCTATATTAAAAATCTGATTACACTCGGTATCGTAAAAAAAGAATCGCCTTACGGTGAAAAGTCTACTCGTAAGACAATTTATTCCATCGAGGATAATATGTTTCGTTTTTGGTATCGCTTCGTACCGGAAAATATTTCCGTTATTTCCCGTGGAGCAATTGATTTGGCATACAGCCGTATTGCTACAGAACTTTCCTCTTATATGGGCGGTGTGTTTGAAGATATTTGCAAACAATATCTTTGGAAGCTACTCCTTGAGGGCAATTGTGCGGTGAACTTCACCGATCTTGGTCGTTGGTGGGGAGTGAATCCCAAAACTAAATCCCAAGAAGAAATCGACATTATGGGAACAGACAAAGATGCCGCTCTGTTCGGTGAGTGCAAGTGGACAAACGAAAAAGTCAATCTCAATGTTCTTGAAACCTTGGTTGAACGCAGTACCTTGTTTCGCTACAAGAAGACGCATTTTTACCTTTTTGCCAAAACCGGCTTTACCAAAGGCTGTATGGACGAAGCAAATGAAATGGGTAATGTAACGCTCGTTTCCTACGAGGATATATTAAAAGCATAATGTTCATTTAACGCGAACAAAAATGCATGACTTTTGAAACATGCTATAATACTCATAGAGGATGGTTCTTTCATTCTCGGAACACCTCTCTCTTCTCTTATATATAGGGGCTGTTGCACTAAGCGATTCGTGTACAGCTCTTTTTTATGAAAAAATAAATGCAAGACCTCGAAAGAATCCGGTAGTTGGTGTAAAATAAAGTTATGCGATTAACTAAATTATTACAAATTCTGAATTTTGACATAACAAAAGCGACCAGCTTTTTACGGCTGGCCGCTGATATGCTATGTATTTTGCTTCGTTTTACAAACTGCAAATTGTTCTGGCAATCGTGCCGATCAGTTATTATTTCTTTTTCAACTGCGCCTGCAATTCCTGAAAACTATCCAGCGCACTTTGTAGATTATCGATAATATTATCCTCCGCCAGATCATCCGGAGAGGGCAGACTGTCGAAATCGGCGAGGGATTAGTCTTTGATCCAGAAGATATCCAAGCTGGTCTTGTCGCGTTCCATGATTTCGTCCACGGTAAATCTGCGCCTGCGACCATCCGGATTTTTCTCCGACCACTACGTAAAATCGTGTATATACACGAAAATGATATAGGAGGTTTCACCAATGAGGTACACAAGTGAAGAAATGGAACGCAATGCCGTATTAGAGACGGCGGCACGGATGTGTGTTGCAGCTAGAACAGCCCCCAAAGCAACCGGCAGGGATACCATCTATTCCATGGTTCTCACCGGTAAGGAAAAGAACCAGCTGGTTGAGAAAATGAAGGAAATTGGAAATCGTGATTTTACAGATCATGGGGTATCATGGTTTATGAGAGACGCCGCAAATGTGGATGCGGCGCAGGCAGTCGTGTTGATTGGTGCAAAGAGAGCCTGCAGGGGAGTTCGCAACTGCGGATATTGTGGGTTTGAGAACTGTGCCGGATGTCAATCAGCTGGGGCGCTCTGTGCCTTTGTTACACTTGATTTGGGCATTGCATTGGCCTCTGCAATGTGCACAGCGGCAGATGCGAGAGTAGACAACCGGGTTATGATGTCAATTGGGAAAGCTGCCGAAGAGATGCACTATCTGGAAGACGATGTTTTCTGGCAAGGCCTTCCGTTGAGCGTGTCCGGAAAGAATATATTCTTTGATCGAGGCAAAAACAGAAATAAGTGATTTCGCGGAAAGGAGAACAATGATGAAAAAAGGTGCAATATTTGATATGGATGGAACGTTACTGGATACAGAACGGTTATATCAGGAAAGCTGGATGCATTTGGCGAAGCAGTATGGGCAGGTACACAACCCGGAGTTTCCGCTTGCCGTCTGCGGTTGCAACGGAGCCGAAATGATTTCCATTATTCAAAGATATTATCCGAATGTTGATGCCGAACAGTTTAGTAAGGATTGCTATGCTCATGTGGCACAGATTGTAGAAAATGGAGCACCGATAAAAAACGGAGCGCATGAAATTCTCTCGTTTCTGCGAAAAAATGGAGTGAGGCTTGCTGTTGCAAGCGGCAATACGCATGAACAGATTGAAAAGAATTTGGAGAAGGTCGGTATGTTACACTACTTTGATGCACTAGTAGGAGGTGACGAGGTTGCAAACGGGAAACCGAATCCGGATATTTTTCAGCTTGCAGCGCAGCAGATCAATTGCACCCCGGAGGAATGCTATGTCTTTGAGGACGGTATGAATGGGATTCGAGCTGGTTCTGCTGCTGGATGTAGTACGATTATGATTATAGATATGACGCCACCCAATGAAGAAACGGAACGAATCTGCACTGGTATTTATAACAGCCTCTCAGAAGCACTGGAAGGAATAAAACAGCAGAACGATAATTGTAAAACACAGGAATAGCACTCGCAGGAATGTGCAGCCGGTCTTCGCAGGAGCCTGTAAAAAAAGTCTCGATTGATTGCAGAATACTGGAAGAAAAACGAGTTAATTCAACGCCTGAGCGTCACAGTTTATTTTGTAGTTGAATGCGCGTCCTCTTCACGATCCCTTTCATAGCTATCCGCAAACAACTCCGCCTGCTTTTCCATTGCCTCCTTTAAATCAGAATCCAGCAGGTGGGTATAGATTTGCGTCGTTCCCAAATTAGAATGCCCCAAGATGGACTGTATCGTGCGAATATCAACGCCGGCATGCAGAAGATTGGATGCGCTGGTATGTCGCAGTTTATGTGGCGATAATTGCGCAAGCCCAGCCTTTTTCAGCGTATTTTCTACCATTAACTCAACGCTTCGACGGTGCATCCGCCGTCTGTTGCGCGAGACAAACATGGCATTGGGATCCTCTCCGGCTTTTGGTTCAATCCGATGGGGGAGGTAGGCGTTGATTGCGTCCAAACAGAGATCATTGAGAAACAAAATGCGTTCCTTATTGCCTTTGCCCAGAACCCGTAATCTGTCGCCCTGAATATCTGTCGTGTTCATACTGCACAGCTCGGATACGCGCAGGCCGCAGTTCAAAAACAGCATCAAAATACAGTAGTCGCGTTCACGGAAAGGGCCATCAACAGCGGCCAGCATTTGCTTACAATCCTGCATCGTTAAATATTTGGGCAGACTTTGCCGTACCTTAGGCGTTTCCAGTGATTGCAGCGGGTTAACATCGATGATGTGCGCTTTGTCACAGGCATATTTGAAAAATTGCCGCAGGGAGGAGGTCTTTCGCGCACGTGCGGCCGCGCCCAATCCAACCGTTGGATGCTTGCTGCCTGGATACTTGACACGCTGGTTAGCCGTATACAGCAGAAAGGCATACGCATCTGAAAGCGTGATGGAGCGGATAAACGAAGTGTCAACATCGGCAATTGAAATATCAGAAAAATTTTCCTGTGCAATGTTGTTGCGCTGCATTTTTATATAGCGAAAGAACATGCGCAGGTCAAAAAAATATTCCTGCGCTGTATTCGCAGATTTACCTTTGATGACCTGAATATAGGATATATAATCCTTTAGAATCTGTGGCGTTTCAGAAGAAGCTATAATCTCTGCCAGAGAGGAGGAGGCTGCCATAATTCAATCACATCCTTTGCATGCTATTATACCTTGATTCATTCAGATTGTCAACTTCACAAAATGCATATTTTGTGAAGTTTAGGGTGGTGTTTTATAGGAAGAAACCGCAAGTCCACCTAAAACGCCAACAGCATCAATTGCGCTGTCGGCGTGGCGGTTTCATCTGATATGTGGTCTATTTTCGTACATTTTACGCTAAACAACGCTCTTCGTCATGCATCATGACTGCTTCGTCATGAACTTCATCGCAGATTTTGCCATCAGGCGTTTGGTTCCAACGCCGTCAAATGTAATTTCCAACAGAATATCTCCGCCCATCGGTCTGCATGACGTGATCATGCCGTGACCAAATGCTTTGTGGTCAACCTGATCGCCAGGCTTTAAATCCGTTGCCGTAATATTTCCGGATGCACCGTGGTTCGTCGCTTTGGTTTTTGATGTGCGCGCACTGCCGGAAATTTCATAGGCGCGTTTGGATTGGTATTTGGTATTTGGACGCAGCTCCAAATCCTGCTGTGCCTGACGGCGCGTTTCAAAGATATTAGAATCCACATAGTCCTCCGGAATTTCATCCAAAAATTGGGATGGCTTGGAATACCATGTTTGACCATACATCATACGGCGTTCCGCACATGTCAGATATAACTGCTGTTTGGCGCGTGTGACCGCTACATAGCACAGGCGGCGTTCCTCCTCCAAATCCTCGTCATTTTCCGTGGAACGAAAGTTCGGAAATATACCTTCCTCCATGCCGACTAAAAAAACAGTGGGAAATTCCAAGCCCTTGGCGGAATGCATCGTCATCATAACCACGGCATCGGCATCGGCATCCAGACGGTCTATATCGGTAAACAGCGAGACCTCTTCCATAAATCCGGCCAGTGTAGGATGTTCTGTGCGTTGCGCATAATCCGCCAGATTGGATTTCAGCTCCATTGTGTTTTCCATGCGCGCCTGTGATTCTATATCGCCCTTTGCTTCCAATGCCGCCAAATAACCCGAATGCTCCAAAACCTGCTCATAAAACTCATCCAGCGGCATGAAGTCCAGCATTTTTTGCAGATCTTGTATCATCTGCGCAAATTTGGCTAGCGCATTTGTCGCGCGGCCCAGCTCGGGATAATCCGACGCGTGCGAGACGATATCAAACATCGTCGTCTGATTGAGCGCCGCAAGATCTGCGACGGTTTCTACCGTTTTATTTCCAATCTTACGGGCCGGAACATTGATGATGCGCCGCAGGCGAAGATCATCCGCCGGATTGGAGATGACCCATAAATATGCCAGCATATCCTTGACCTCCGCACGATCAAAAAAGCGCAGGCCGCTGACAATACGGTATGGGATGCTGTTGCGCTTGAATGCGCTCTCGACGTTGTTGGACAGCACGTGATTTCGGTACAAAATTGCATAGTCACTCCAGCGCGCACCCTCAGAGAAGCCATCTAAAATGGTCTGTGCAATGTATTCCGCTTCTCCCTCCTGCGTATCCGAGCGATGAATGCGAATCTTTTTTCCATTGCCGTTATCTGTCCACAGCTCCTTCCCTTTCCGGCGCGCATTGTTACGAATTAACGCATTCGCTGCGTCCAAAATATTCTGTGTCGACCGATAATTTTGTTCCAGCCGGATGGTTTTGGTGTCGCGATATTGCTGTTCAAATTCCAAAATATTGGTAACCGTTGCGCCTCGAAATTTATAAATGCTCTGGTCGTCATCGCCGACTACGCAGATATTTCCATAGCCGCCCGCGAGCAGGCTGGTCAGAACATACTGCGCGTGGTTGGTGTCCTGATATTCATCCGCAAGTACATAATGGAACTGACGCTGATATCGCTCTAAAATATCCGGATTGCCCTGTAATAGCTGTACAGTTTTCATAATAATGTCGTCGAAATCCATCGCGTTGGATTCCTTGAGCTGGCGCGCATATTCCCTATAGATTTCCGCGATCGTTTTATGGTAATAATTATCGCCGGCTTCCATTTCAAACATGCGCGGCGTTTGAAGCTGGTCCTTTGCACGGCCGATGACGCCTGCAACTGAGCGAGCATCAAATACCTTCTCATCCAGCTTTTTCGCCTTGATAATGGCGTTCAGCACGCGCTTTTGATCATCGGAATCATAGATCGTGAACGAGCGATCATATCCGAGCACCTCGCAGTCGCGTCGCAGAATGCGAACACACATGGAATGAAATGTCGAAGCCCAAATCTGGCGGGCAAAGTCCTCGCCCACAGCGCGCTCCAGCCTTTGCTGAATCTCCTTCGCGGCTTTGTTGGTAAACGTGATCGCCAAGATCTGCCATGGACGTGCAGGCTCTACGGCACACAGCAGTTCCGCGCGCATCCGGTTTTCCTCCGTCGGCCTGCGCAGATACTCGCGCAGAAACAGCAGATCATCCTCTGTCGCGTCCTGTGGCGCATATTCGCAGCTGAAGCCGCGGCCAAAGCGCAAAATATTGATGATACGGTGAATTAAAACGGTGGTCTTACCGCTTCCCGCACCAGCCAACACCAGCAATGGACCCTCCGTATGAAAAACAGCTTCCCGCTGGCGGTCATTCAGGTTGGAAAATTCCCGCTCAATGATCGCGCTGCGCATTGCTGCATACTGTATGTCAAATCTCGTTTGCTCCATAGTTGTCTCCTCATCACTCGACTTGACCTTCAGTATAGCACATTTTACATTTTTGAACAAGGTGGCCTTCATTCAGTTGGTTTCTGTCAGCATATTGCGCATTTTATCGATGGCGCGGTGCTCCAGACGCGATACCTGCACCTGTGAAATACTGAGGCGCGCGGCGCATTGCTGCTGTGTCTGTCCGCGAAAATAACGCAGTAAAATAACCTTTCGTTCCTTTTCCGTCAGCTTTTGTATGGCGTCGCGAAGCGTGACCGACTCCAAAATGCGCTCCTCAATGCCCTGATCACCGATCAGCTGCTCCAGCGACGCGCCATCCGTTCCAATTTCCCGCTGTAATGAATCGGTCGGAAGCAACGCCTGTTCACATGCGGCGATCTCCTCCGGCGACGCATCCACACGCTGTGCCAGCTCATGGATGGATGGCTCGCAGCCTGTTTGGGCGGTATAGGCTTCCCGTGCGGCAGCGACTTTAATTGCCAGCGCCTTGACCGAGCGGCTCACCTTAATCATGCCGTCATCTCGCAAAAAACGGCGAATTTCTCCGGAAATTTTTGGTACGGCATAAGTAGAAAATTGTGTACCATAATCGCAGTCAAAGCCGTATACTGCCTTGACAAAGCCCAGACTGCCGAGCTGATAGAGGTCTTCATTTTCCACGCCGCGGCCGGTAAACCGCCGCACAATACTCCAAATCAGTCCGCTGTTCGTTTCAAGCAGCTGTTCACAGGCACGCTCGTCGCCGGACTGTGCTTGCCGAATGAGCTGTACCTGTGCACCGCTATGCCTGCTGTCCAAATCGCGCTGCAATCCGCTTGGTCATCGTGACCTGTGTGCCGATATCCTGTCTGGAGCGGACACGAAGCCGGTCCATAAATGTTTCCATAATAGTAAAGCCCATGCCGGAACGTCCGGAATCGCCGGTGGTGAACATCGGCTGTCTCGCCTGATGCACATCCGCAATGCCGCATCCCTTATCCCGCACGACAATTTGAATTTCTCCGCTGTCATACAGCTTCGCACTGACGGTTATGTAGCCAAACTGATTGCGATAGGCATGTACAATACAGTTGGTCACCGCCTCGCTGACCGCTGTCTTGATGTCGTTGATCTCCTCGATGGTGGGATCAAGCTGCGCGGCAAATGCTGCGACAGCCTGTCTCGCAAATGCTTCGTTTGCGGAACGACTTTGAAATTTGATACTCATTTGGTTGATTTCGCTGCGCATATAGCTTCCTCCTCGAAATTAATTGGCAGCTCGGGTGCAAAATGCAGGCGAGAGAGCATACCGCTTGCGCGAAAAATGCGCATGGCCTGCGGCGGCGTCCCGACAATGGTCAGCGACTGCCCCGCGCCCAGCACATTGCGCTGTGCGCTCAATACAACCGCAATACCCGAGCTGTCCATAAAGGTCAAACCGGATAAATCCAAAAAAATCGGCTCTGTGGCATACAACGTCATGGTTTTTTCCAGATATTCCATACATTTAGCCGCTTCATGATGTCCAAGCTCACCGTCAAATCGAATAACAATGCCGCAGTGCCGCCGTTTATGTGAACACTTCATCGTATCCCTCCTAAATATGGATAAAAAATAGAACCGTCCGTGTAAGACAGTTCTATTATAGAAAAGATGTCCGTATTATTTTGTCACTTGATGCCGTCCGCCAACACGTTTTTTGCCTCGCCCGCGACATACAGCGAGCCGCAGACGATAATGACGTCATTTTCTGCGCTGTAACGCTGCGCGCGGCGCAGTGCAGAGCGCACATCCACGCAGTCACAGACGTTGCAATACGGTGACAGCTTGCGCGCCAACGTCGCAAGCACGCTGCTGGACAAGGCACGCGGGCTGTCCGGCTGTACGGTATACACCGTATCGGCGCGGCGCACCAGCATGGCAACACAGTCGGCATATTGCTTGTCGGATACCATGCCGAGCACCAGCGAAATACCACCCGGCGGCAGCATGGTGTCGATTGTTTCGCACAGCGCCGTCACGCCGTCCAGATTGTGCGCACCGTCGATGAGCAGCAGCGGGTCGCGCTGCACGATCTCCTGACGCGCCGGCAGCACAGCCTGCGCAAAGCCCTCACGGATCTGTGCGTCCGAAATGCGCCAGCCCTTTTCACGCAGCGCGCACAGTGCGGCATACGCCGTCGCCGCGTTGTCCGCCTGATGCCGGCCAAGCATGCGCAGCTGAAACATCTGCCCGTCAATCGTGCATGTCGTACCGTCCATACCCACAGCAACATGCGTCGGCATGGGCGCGCGCGCATACTGCGCACATACGTCATAGCAGCGCTTTTGCAAAATATTGTTGACGCTGTCGGTCTGTTCCGGGTAATTGACCAGCGTCGTACCCGGCTTCACAATGTGGCTTTTGTCCGCCGCGATCTGTTCGACCGTATCGCCGAGCACCGACATGTGGTCGAGCGCAACATGCGTCATTACGGCAACCTCCGGCGCGTCGATTACATTGGTCGCGTCAAAGCGTCCGCCCAGTCCGACCTCAAGAACAACAATATCACAGCGCTGCCGTGCGAAATATACCAACGCGCATGCGGTCGTAAATTCAAATTCACCGATGCGCTCACCCTCCGGCAGCTGTAGGCTGCGTTCGACCTGCGACACCCGCGCGGCAATGTCACACAGGTCTTTGCGCGAAATAAAGGTACCGTCAATGCGGATTCGTTCACAAAAATCTACGACAAATGGGGAGACAAACAGACCGGTCACATAACCGGCCTGCCGTAAAGAGGCCGCCGTCAGTGCGGCGGTACTCCCCTTCCCATTCGTCCCTGCAATGTGAACAAACCGCAAGCGCTTCTGTGGATTTCCGAGCGCAGCCATCAAAGCCTGTATGCGGCTCAGACATGGCGTGCCGGAAAACCGGCCATGCGCATGAATTTCCGCAAGAGTCTGTTCATAATTCATATCGTCAGCCCAGCGCCGCAAGGCTCTCGTCCAGCTTGGCAATCTGCTCCTGTAGCTTAGCTGCCTTGACGCGCTCGCCCTCAACGACCTGCTCCGGCGCCTTTTTGACAAAGCCTGGATTGCCCAGCTTCTTTTGAATGAACGACAAATCCTTCTCCGCCTTTGCCTTTTCCTTGTTCAGGCGCTCCTTTTCCTTTTTAAAGTCAACCAGCTCGTTCATCGGCAGATACATCTGTACGTCGCCCGTGACGACCGATACCATCTTCGCCGCGTCATCCGGCGCCGTGTCGGTGACTGTCAGCGCGCTGGAATATGCCAGCTTAAGGAAGCACGCCTCGCCCTCGGTAAAGACGTCCCGATGCGCCGCATTGTCCGTGACAACATAGACCTGCGCCTTTTTGGACGGCGGCACGTTCATCTCGGCGCGGCGGTTGCGGATCGCGCGGATGCTCTCCATCAGCATTTCCATCTGCGCCTCTTCCGCTGGGAAGTGCAGCGCGTCAGAATATGTCGGCCACTTGGACAGCATGACCGTCTCACCCTCATGCGGCAGCGCCTGCCAGATGGTCTCGGTGATGAACGGCATAAACGGATGCAGCAACTGCATCGAGCCGGACAGAACATAGCACAGGATATTCTGTACGTTTTCACAGGTCTTGCGATCCTCTTTGTTTTGCAGACGGGTCTTGGCGATCTCGATATACCAGTCGCAGAATACGTCCCAAATAAAGTCGTTCAGCTTCTGCGCGGCGATGCCCAGCTCGTATTTGTCAATAT
>CAZEMM010000054.1:0-13880 GCA_964513445.1 uncultured Butyricicoccus sp.
GGTAATCGCCGTACTCAGCGGTATCGGAGATGGAGTAACGCATCTTTGCAAAGCCACCCTCATTGATCAGGTCAACGATCAGCTTCATCTCATGTACACACTCAAAATATGCATTCTCCGGTGCGTAGCCAGCTTCAACCAGCGTCTCAAAGCCTGCCTTCATCAGCTCGCAAACGCCGCCGCACAGGACAGCCTGCTCGCCGAACAGATCGGTTTCGGTCTCCGTGCGGAAGGTGGACTCCAGAATGCCCGCACGACCGCCGCCGATACCGGAAGCGTATGCAAGCGCGATATCCATTGCCTTGCCGGAAGCATCCTGCTCAACACAAGCCAGGCACGGTACGCCATGACCCTCGACATACTGGCTGCGAACCGTGTGGCCCGGACCCTTCGGTGCGATCATGATAACGTCGACGTCTGCCGGCGGAATGATCTGCTTGTAATGGATGTTAAAGCCATGTGCAAAAGCCAGTACATTGCCAGACTCCAGATTCGGCTCAATGACATCCTTGTAGATATCAGCCTGCTTTTCATCGGGGGTCAGAATCATGATGATATCGCCGGCCTTTGCCGCCTCAGCCGGGCTCATAACCTTCAGGCCATATGCCTCAGCCTTCGCTGTGTGGCGGGAACCCGGGCGCAGACCAACAACAACGTCAACACCGGAATCCTTCAGGTTCATCGCATGCGCGTGACCCTGAGAACCAAAGCCAATGATTGCAACAGTCTTGCCGTCGAGCAGAGACAGATTGCAGTCCTCATCATAGTACATTTTAACCATTTTGTTTTCCTCCTAACTGGGGACATATCGAAATGGCGTTCGGTATGTCTTGTCCGGATCGTATCCGTTAAATATTATTATAAGTAAATGCAGGTGAGAAATCAAGTGCATTGCTCAACAAATTGTGTTTTACGCGTTGATTTTGTCCTTATGCACTGCCGTTACGCCGGTGCGGCTGGACTCCACAATATCAAAACTGGAAATAACCGCCAAAAACATATTGATCTGGCTCGGCGTGCCGTCCATACGGACGATAATCGTCTCGTTATTCGAATCGACGACATCGGCATGATACACGCCGCATACCTCACGCACACTCTCGTGTACCGCCGCGTTGCCGCGAATCTTGACCAGCACAAGCTCCCAACAAAACGCCTCGTTCTCCTCGATATGGTGAACCTCAATGCTCTCCTCCAGCTTCATCATCTGCTTGAGCACCTGATCGAGCGTATACTCGTCGCCGATGACTACAATTGTGATGCGGGATACCGTCTCATCCGTCGTTGGAGAAACCGTCAATGAATCGATATTAAAGCCGCGGCGTCCAAACAGGCTCGCTACGCGTGCAAGAACGCCCGAACGGTTTTGTACAAGCGCTGAAATGATATATTTTTCCATAATTCTTCCCTCCGTTAGTCGATCACAACATTGCGGATGGTCTTGCCTGCCGGAATAAACGGCAACACGCGCTCATCCTTGTCGATCTGCGCGTCAATGATGACCGGTCCGTCTGTCGACTGCAATGCCTCGCGCAGGCAGGCATCAAATTCTGCAAGCGTGCGGCAGCGCAGGCCCTTTGCGCCAAATGCCTCCGCCAGCTTGACAAAATCCGTCTGACGCTGTGGATCAGTCGCCGAGTAACGCTGGCCGTAGAACGAGGTTTGCCATTGCCGCACCATGCCCAGCATGGTGTTATTGACGACAACGGTGATAACTGGCAGATGGAAGCTGACAGCGGTGCACATCTCCTGCAAATTCATATGGAAGCTGCCGTCACCGGTGACATGTACGACGCGTCGTTCCGGCTGTCCGACCTGCGCGCCGATTGCCGCGCCATAACCATAACCCATCGTACCCAGACCGCCGGAGGTGAGGAACGTGCGCGGCTTACGGCGGTTGCAGTACTGCGCGGCCCACATCTGATGCTGTCCGACGTCGGTGACGACAATATCGTCCTCGCCGATCAGCTCGTCAATCTTGCGCATGAGCTGGTGTGGGCGAATCGTGCTGTCGTCGTCCTTCGCCTTGTAATCCATGCGGTTTTTCCATGTCGCGATCTGCTCCTTCCACGGTGTGTGATCCGCAGGCTGGATCAGCGGAAGCAGCGCCTCCAAAACATCGCGAACGTCACCGATGACGCTGTGGTCAACCGTGACATTTTTATTAACCTCCGCCGGGTCAATATCAACCTGTACAATCCTTGCGCTTGTCGCAAAATCACCCAGCTTGGTCGCAACACGGTCGGAAAAACGCGTGCCCAATGCAATGAGAAGATCCGCCTTATCAACCGCTCTTCCGGCAGAAACCCAACCGTGCATGCCAATCATGCCGAGATTCAGCGGATCGTCCGTGCGCAGCGCACCGATACCCATCATGGAATGGCAGGTCGGGATATCGGCACGATGCATCAGCTGCGTCAGCTGCTCCGATGCGCCGGAGGCAAGGATGCCGCCGCCAAAGAAGATTGCCGGGCGTTCGCTCGCGTTAATCATATCCGCCATCTTCTGAATTTCATCCGGATTGATCTCCGGTCTCGGACGCGGCTTCACTGCCGGCTTCGGCTCATACTCGCATTCCGCAGCCGTGACATCCTTCGGAATGTCAATGAGTACCGGACCAGGACGACCGCTCATAGCGATCTCAAATGCCAGACGGACGGTATCCGCCAGCTCCTCAATGTCACGTACCACGAAATTGTGCTTGGTAACCGGCATGGTAATACCGACGATGTAGACCTCCTGGAAGCTGTCGCGCCCGATATACGGCGTGCCTACATTGGCTGTGATCGCAACCATCGGGACGGAATCCATGTATGCCGTTGCGATGCCCGTGACCAAATTGGTCGCACCCGGGCCGGAGGTCGCAAAGACGACGCCGACCTTACCGGTCGCGCGCGCATAGCCGTCCGCCGCATGTGACGCACCCTGCTCATGTGCCGTAAGAACATGATGAATGCGGTCAGAATACTTGTACAGCTCATCATATATATTGAGTATTGTACCGCCCGGATAGCCGAAAACGGTATCAACTCCCTGCTCCAGCAGGGTTTCCATGACGATTTGCGAACCATTGAGTCTCATAATCATTTTCTCCTAAAATCAGATTTGTGCCTTGCCGATCTAGGGGGCTTTCGGAACACACAAAAAAGCCTTCATCTCCATTACGAAAGAGACAAAGACTAAGCTCTGCGGTACCACTCTTATTGCCGCCAAACGGCGACCACCTCAACACATCGACGCACATAGCGTGTAATGCTTGCCTGTTAACGGGGGCTGGCCGACTCGGACTACTGCGATTCGCCCGAGCTGCTCGCGGATGACGTTCACCTCTCCGTCCCTACTGCCTTGCACCATACGGCAGCTCTCTGAAGGGGTTAGGGAAGCTACTCCTTCCGGTCTCTGCATTTGCTCTTTTGACGTTAGATATAATTATATCTTCATTTTGTAAAATGTCAACCTCTTTTTTGACAAAATTTATCGGTTATTATGTTATTTTTATAGACACACGGGTATACGGGTATATTTTTATTGATGCCGGCAATCCTACTTATATCCCTGTATTTTGAGGTGATCGAGCGTGACTGTCTTATTTCTGCGCACACTGTTCGTTTATGTCGCCGTAATCGGCGGGCTGCGTTTTACCGGAAAGCGTCAGCTCGGCGAGCTCTCAACCTCGGAATTTGCCGTGACCATTTTAGTTTCTGAATTAGCGTCCATTCCCTTGCAGGATACTGCCGTCCCGCTGTTAGGCGGTGCGGTGCCGCTGCTAACGCTGTTGTCCGTCGAGGTACTGCTGTCCTGCCTGTGCCGGCACAGCCGCCGTCTGCGCCGGTTGCTCTCCGGCAATCCCTGCGTCGTCATCAAGAACGGGCAGTTTGACGTGAATATGCTGCGCCTGCTGCGTTTGTCACCGGATGACATCATAGAAGGCTTGCGCATTGCAGGCTATTCCCGCATCGCTGATGTGCGTTACGCAATTGTTGAAACAAATGGTCAGCTCAGCGTCATTCCCTATGCGCAGCACGAACCGCTGACACGCGCAGATGTCAGGCTGCAGCCCAATCAGACCGGCATGGCGCTTGTCGTTATAGAGAGCGGCACAATCATCCGACATAATTTGCAGCGTCTCGGCCACACGGAAAACTGGCTGCTGCTGCAATGCCGCAAGCACGGCGTAATGTCGCTTGCAAATGTATTTCTCATGACACTGGATGACTGCGGCAATATCTTTATACAGACAAACGGAGGCGCCTCGTGAACCGTTGTGCCGCTGCCGCTATTTTATTTGCGGCGCTGATTGTCGGTTGTTTTGGCAATCTGCTTGCCGTCAGCCGCATGGTGGACGATATCATGATGCCTCTGGATCGCGCAATCGCGATGGCGGAGGAAAAGGATCTGGACGCCGCGAGGCGTCTGACCGAGCAGGCGCATGACCGCTATGTATCGCATGAGGGGTACTTTTCCGCCGTATGCAGCGAAAAGCTGCTGGATGAGGTGCGCCTGTGCTTTGCGCGGGCGCAGGCAAGCGCGCAGGCTGCGGATGCGGTGCAGCTGCTGCCCGAGCTGCGTGCGCTAAAGCAGGCGATCGACGACCTACTGCGCACCGAACGCTTTAACGCGAAAAATATTCTCTACGCGGTTTCCCCGCAAGAAAACCCCGCCGAATTACAACATTCAACGGGGTTTAACTGGTTTACAGGATTTTAGGTAACTCAAAGATACTTTTTCATCACGTCGCTGGCAGACGCTACGTCGCCGGACATCGCAATGGTGAATTCCACGTTATGCTTTGCTGAGAACTCATCCAGAGCCAAAATGAAATGATCCGCATTTTCCGGCTTGTCGTCACACGCAACCTTGTACAGGCTGTCGATGAAAATTTTCGTGATGTCATAATTTCCTGCATGAATGCCGGCTACAAAGCCCAAAAGTGAAGCATAATCTGTGACATTATAGTCCATAACATTAATTAATCGTGCGCGGTGCGAAATGTCAAAGTTGAGCTGATTGCCCTTCGCAATGCAGACGATTGAGCCCGGCTCTTTTGCCGCTGCTTCGTTAACACGATCAATAATACTCTTTGTTTTACCGCTTCCGGTAGCCGCCATAATCAGTTTTATCATCTTATTTTTCCTCCCAATCTGCTATGAGGTTGCTTCAATGTTACCACAAATCCGGATAAAGTGCAACGGATTTGATAAAGAAAAAACAATGTCTCATACAAGATTTTCAGTTTGTTCAAATTCCCGCTAAAAAACCATGCGTTTCATCAGCAAATATTGCAGTAGTTCGCGATAGACTGCCGATATTCCCTTGCGCGGCACATCCTCCGCCGCCACAATATCCCGTCGGGTAAGCTCCTCTTCCCCGCTGCACAGCACGATCTCACCGAGCTTTGCGCCTGCCTGCACCGGCGCCTGCACACTGTCCGTCAGCTTTATCTCCCGTGTGACATCCTGCGCTGTACTTTTTTGCAGCAAAAGCGGTGTGTCGTCCGACAGCTTGACACGCACGCTGTCCTGCGTGCCAAGCGAAACAGATACGTCGGAAAGCGGCGCATTTTGTTCCAAAATATCCGTCTGTGCATAGTTGGCGAAGCCATAGTTGAGCATCGCGGTGATATCGCCGTTGCGCGCGTCCTTATCCGGCTCGCCCAGCACCACAGCAATCAGCCTCATGCCTCCCTGCTCCGCCACCGCCGAGATGCAATAGCCCGCTGTGCTGGTATAGCCAGTTTTTAGTCCAATCATACCGTCATATAGCCGCAGCATTTTATTTGTGTTCGCAAGTGAAAAGGTGCCGTCGCGCACGGTGTCCATCCAAATAGAGGTATAATCCAAAATTTTCTCATGCCGCAGCAGCTCTACGGAGATCAGCGCCAGATCGCGTGCTGTCGTCTTGGTCTCCTCTCCATCCGTGTCCAGCCCGTTTGGATTGACAAAGGTCGTGCCGGTACAGCCCAGCTCCTTTGCCCGCTCGTTCATCATAGAGACAAACGTCTCCTCACTGCCACCCAAAAATTCCGCGACTGCAACAGCCGCGTCATTGGCGGAGGCGACGCAGATGGATTTGAGCATGTCATCCAGCGTCATCTGCTCACCCTCCTTGAGGTAGATCTGCGAGCCGCCCATCTCCGCCGCATGTGCGGAGGCCGTGACAGTGTCCTGCAGTGAAGCCGTCCCGTTATCCACCGCCTCGATCGTCAGCAGCATCGTCATAATTTTGGTGACCGATGCCGGCGGATGCGGCTCATCCGCATTTTGTTCAAATAGAATCTGTCCGTCCGCCGTCGCAAGGATGGCGGATTTCGCATGTACCTCGCCCAATTCCGCCGCCTGTGCAGGCTGGGCAGCAAAAAACACCAGCAGCATGCCCGCCGTGGCAAGCAATCGTTTCATCTGCCTCCCCCTCTCGTCCTGCTCTCAGCATATGCGGCGCGATGGAGAGGCATGACGGCAGATCATACAAACGCTGTTATTTTACCATCGCAAATTGATACGCCTCGTCAATTCACCCCATCCATTCATCCGTCGTCGTGATGCCTATCGCCGCGTGCTTTTCGCGCGCCTGCGTCAGCGCAATACCCTCTTTCCCGGTTATATGCTCGATGGCAAGCGCGATACAGCACACCCGATCACGTTCCCGCTGAATCTCCTGTTCGACAAACGCTGCGTCCGGATTATATCGCAGTCCCAGCAGCGTTATGGCACGCAGCATCTCCTCTGCCTGTAGGATGTGCGCCCTGCCAAATACGACCACGCTTTTATAGTCGGTAGCCAACCGTTCCGGCGCAACGTCATCTCTGTCAATCACACAAAACGACACCTTGTCGCATCGCTCCAGCGCGTCCAGCTTGTGCCCGCTTTTCGCACTGTGAAAATAAATTCTGCCGTCCGCATACACGTAATTGAGCGGCACCGTATAGGGATATCCGTCGTCGCCCAGTACAGCCAAAATGCCCGTCTGCCCGCGTTGTATGATATCCAGACACTCTGCCTTGCTCAGCTGCTGTCTGCTTCTCCTCATTTTCCGAAACATTGTGTTCCCTTCTTTCCAACATATATTCACTTGTTTAACTGCTGCGCCGTGCCGTATTGCGAGCCGAAAGAATCATTCTCTCCATGTTCATATCTCCCATCGCATTGGTCTGTCTATCTCAATTGCCTCTATCCTACCACACTTTGCGGCAAAGCAAAGCAAAAAAATCCGTTGTGCCGCACATGCAAATGCATTATAATAGGCTTACGCAATTACTTCGGAGGAATCAATATGAAATTCTGCTTTGCAACGTTGGGCTGCAAGGTCAATCAATTTGAAACGCAGGCGCTGGTACAGCTGGCACAGGCGCGCGGGCATACGCTTGCACAAAATAATGCGGATGCCTGCATCATCAACGCATGTACCGTCACTGCATCCGGCGATCATAAAACGATGCGCACCGTGCGCCGTCTGCAACGGAACAATCCGCAGGCGGTCATTGCACTGTGCGGCTGCTTTGCGCAGGTCGAACCGGAACGCGCCGCCGCGCTGGACGGCGTCGATATCGTGTGCGGCACGGCAGACCGCGCCGATGTCATTGCGCTTTGCGAGCAGGCGGTGCATGGACGCGAGCCAATTTGCACGGTATCGGATATCCATACACGCCGTGATTTCGAACCGCTGCCTGCAGGCGTTCTACCCGGCCACACGCGCGCGCTGCTCAAGGTACAGGACGGCTGCGACAATTACTGTACCTATTGCATTATTCCATATGCACGCGGGCATGTGCGTTCCCTTCCATTGACGGACGCCGTCCGGCAGGCCCAGCAGCTGGCGGCACAGGGCGTGCGGGAGATCGTCGTGACAGGCATTGAAATTGCAAGCTACGGCCGCGATCTGCCCGAAAAGCCGGATTTGGGCACATTGACTGACGCGCTGTGCCGCGCTGTGCCCGATGTGCGCATTCGTCTTGGCTCTCTTGAGCCGCGCATTGTCACGCAGGCATTTTGCGATACGCTGTGTCAGCTTCCCAATCTGGCACTCCATTTTCATCTTTCACTGCAGTCCGGCTGTGATGAAACGCTGCGCCGCATGCATCGCCGTTATACGACAGAGCAGTATTTCGCATGTGTGCAGCGTCTGCGCCGCGCCTTTCCTACCTGCTCCAACACAACCGATATCATCACAGGCTTTCCCGGCGAGACGGACGAAGAATTTGCACAGACCACCGCGTTTGTGCGTCGCTGTGCCTTTGCCGCCGTGCATGTCTTTCCGTACTCGGAGCGAAGCGGGACACCGGCCGCATCCATGCCGAACGTCGTGCCTCCACACATACGCGCACAGCGCGCAGACGCGCTGCGCTCCGTCGCCGCTGCATGCGGTAAGGATTTCCTTGCACAATTTATCGGCAAAACCGTCCCGGTCGTACTGGAGCGCACCCACGCGGCATTTCAGCCGGCGCACAGCCGATGGCATTTTGCCATTCAGCTTCCAGCAAACAGCGGCCCGCAGGGCAGCGAACAGCACGTGCTGCTGACAGATCTGACCGAAAACGGGCTGCGCGGCCGCATACAGCGATAAAATATGGCTGGCGCCACAAAACGCCAGCCATTGTTATGTCTGAAATTCGATGATTAGAACTTGAAAATCTGTACGCCGTATGCCGGAAGCGGGGATGCGATGGAGAACAGCTGTCCATCACATTCGCTCTTCCTCGCGTTGAGGATAACCTGCGTCGTGTCGCCCGCGCCGCCGACAGACGGTGCATTGGTTGCCAAAATGCGGGTATACCTCTTCTTTTTCGGCACGCCGACACAATAATCCGGGCGGTCAACCGGCGTAAAGTTGATGACAAACAGCAGATTATTTCTGCCGGTCGGCGAGTAGCGTACAAAGCTGAAGATGCTGCGGTCGCCGTCGTTGGCGTTGATCCACTGGAAGCCGTCCCAAGTATCATCCATTGCGTAGAGCGCCGGATACTTTTTGTACATACCCCAAAGCTGTGAGACAAACTCCTTGAGATTTGCATGATTGGGATCGTTCAGGCTCGGCCAATCCAGCTCGCGCGCCTCGCTCCATTCGCGCCGCTCGCCAAATTCCTGTCCCATGAACAGCAGCTTTTTGCCCGGATGACCCAGCATAAACGCATAGGCCGCCTTCAGATTCGCAAATTTCTCCTCATCCGTACCCGGCAGCTTTTCCAGCATTGCGCGCTTCAGGTGCACGACCTCGTCATGCGAGATGACAAGCACATAGTTCTCGCTGTATGCGTAGGTCATGGAGAACGTCATCTTGTTGTGGTTATATTTGCGGAAATACGGGTCGCATTTCTGGTATTCCAAAAAGTCGTTCATCCAGCCCATATTCCACTTGAGATCAAAGCCCAGGCCGCCGTCCATCGGAGAGCCGGTTACCATCGGCCACGCGGTGGATTCCTCCGCGATCATGACCGCACCCGGCTTGCGCGCATGCACGATGGAATTGAGGTGACGGAAAAACTCAATGGCATCCAAATTCTTGTTCTCGCCGTATTCATTTGCTACCCACTGGCCGTCCTGCTTGCCATAGTCGAGATACAGCATGGATGCGACTGCGTCAATGCGCAGGCCATCCACATGGTATTCATTGAGCCAGTACAGCGCGTTGGCGATGAGGAAATTCTTGACCTCATTGCGTCCCAGATCAAAAATCTTCGTGCCCCAATCCGGATGCTCGCCCTTACGCGGGTCTCCATATTCATAAAGCGGATAGCCGTCAAAATTTGCAAGGCCGTGCTCATCACGCGGGAAATGCGCCGGAACCCAATCCAGAATGACGCCGATTTTGTTTTTATGCAGATAATCGACAAAATACATCAAATCCTTCGGCGTGCCATAGCGCGAGGTCGGCGCGTAATAGCCCGTGACCTGATAGCCCCACGAGCCGTCAAACGGATGCTCCGCCACGCCGATCAACTCAACATGCGTGTAATTCATCTGCTTGAGATAAACGACCAGCTCCCGCGCAAGCTCCCGAAAATTATAATAGCCTGGGTCATCCTCATTCTGCGGCGCATGCTTTTTCCAGGAGCCGGGATGCATCTCATAAATGCACATCGCTTCCTTCTTAAAGTTAAACCGCTCACGCGCATCCATCCAACGCTGATCCGTCCACTTAAAATTGTCGATGGAGGCAACCTTGGACGCCGTGCCCGGACGCAGCTCCGCACTAAAGCCATACGGATCGCTCTTGAGCACCGTATCGCCCTCCTGGCCGGTCACCGCATATTTGTACAGGCTGCCCTCCTGCAGCTCCGGCACAAACAGCTCATAGATGCCCAGCGGCTCCAGACGGTTCATCGGTGTCGCTTCCCGATTCCAGCTGTTAAAATCACCGACCAGATGAACACATTTCGCATTCGGCGCCCACACTGCAAAATAGGCGCCCTTCTTTCCGTCCTTTTCTGCGGGATGCGCACCCATCTTATTATAAATTTGATAATGTACGCCCTGACCAAACAGATACTGGTCGTATTCCGTAATAAACGGTGACTGCACAATCGGCTCTGCCGCAGCCCTTGCTGCGCGCTTTCTCGTTCTTTTCTTCTCCATCGCTGATAGCACTCCTCATCTCGTTTTGTTGTTTTCATCCCGTGACGTATGCCAAAAACAGAATCTACATCCACTTCCTCTTATATTATTTCTATTATAGTATGATTCTACGGGTTTGTAAATTATAAACAAAGATTTTTCTGAATTTATCCATGACTCCATACATATTTTCTCATATTTGCCCCCAAAGCAAAGCCCGAATCCCCTGAGAGATTCGGGCTTTGTTCCACGCGCTGCGCCGTTTGGCGAATTGAATAAGGATCATTTACGCATGCGCGGTGTTGGTGGAATTTACTTACTTGCTGAGGTAATTCATCATGATCTGTGCGGCTTCCTCGCGCTTTGCGCCGGACAGCGGCATCAGCTGCGTGGTGTTGGTGCCCTGCATGATCTTTTCCTTCACGCACATCTTCATGCTGGTGAGCGCCCAGCTTGCAATCTTGTTGCTGTCGGAGAACGCGCTCAGCGAGACCGCGTTGCATTCCGCGTCATACGCCGTCTTGTCCGCTGCGGACATCGTGCCGGTCTTCACGCGGTACATAACCATCGCGAACTCCTGACGGGTAACCGCGCGGTTCGGCTCGAACTTGCCGTTGCCTACGCCGACCATGCAGCCGTCCGTGTTTGCCCACTCGATTGCCTTGTAGTACCATGCGCTCTTCGCGACGTCCTTGAACGTGGCGGTCGACGGTGCGGTATAGCCGTCTGCGGCCTTCATGTTGTACATCATCTGCGCGATCTCTGCGCGGGAGATGGTTTTTCCAAGCCCCCAGCTGCCGTCATTCATGCCAAGCATGATCTTGTTCAGGATGACGAAGTCAACCGGCTGATGGTACCAGCCGTCCTTGTAGTCCTTGTACTGCGCGAACGGGCAATCGGTTCCGCCGTTGCAGTCCGGATCGGCCTGAATCGGTCCCTCATCAGAGGGCTGGTCAGGCTCGGCAGCCTCTGTAACGGTTACTGTGCAGGTTGCGCTCGCGTCGCCAGCCGTCGCGGTAATGGTCGCCGTGCCAGCTGCAACGCCGGTAACGACGCCGTCTTTATCAACGGTTGCAACCTGCTCGTTGTTGGAGGTCCATGTAACGGTCTTATCCGCCGCGTTTTCCGGAGAAACGGTCGCGGTCAGTGTGACAGTCTTGCCAACCTCAATCGATGCGGTTGTCGGCTTCAGTTCGATGCCGGTGACGGCAACTTCAACGGTATACGTACCGTCATCATTTTTAACAGGCTCAAAGCCATCAGCGCAATATTCCTCCGGGACTTCGGTGGAGAAGGTGCCGCCGGAGATGGCAGTTTCAGCTGCATTATCATAGGTGTCGGTATAATCCTGAATCACATTGCTTGCATATACAACCTCATATGCCTTGCCATTCTCCGCAGCAGTAAATGTACCGCCGGTAATGCTTGCATTGATAGTGGATTCGGTTTTTCCTCCCACATAGATTGCAACAGCATCGCCGCCGGAAACCGTGCTCTTGATGGTGCCGCCTGTGATGGTCAAGGACAGGTTGTTGTCGCTATCGCCGGAATAGGAACCCGGGTACAGAGTCACCGCGTTTGGATACCAAACATTGCCAGAATAGTTGTAATATTCAGCGAATGTGTCGGTATTATATTGGGTATTCTCATTCAGAATTTCGCCGCCGGAGATGGTGATGTCACCCATTCTTGCCATTACGCCGCCGTTTAACGTGCCGCCAGCGATGCTAAGCACACCGTCGCTTGGCATGTAGATCGCGGGACCCTCTCCTGCCGTCAATGTGCCGCCGTTCACATAGACGTTCATATCACCCTCTGTATTATTGCCGGAGACGGCAGCGTACAGAGCCGTGATTGTACCTCCATTCACAGTAACGGTACCTCCGTTGAATGCAGAAACGCCGTAGCCGTTATTTCCGAAAGTTGCGGTACTTTTAATTGTTCCACTTTCAAGAGTAAAGGTCGCGCTATTACCATTTACCTCAACGACATCCCCTGTAGATGTAATCTTTCCGGTTTTCTCATCCGTACTATCCGTTACGGTCAGCGAACCATTTACGACCAGACCGTTGTCAGGAACCGAAAGAGTCTTGCCATTCAGGTCGAGGGTCACATTAGCTCCTTCAGGGATGGTAACTGTCTTAGTCGCAGCTATATCCGCCAGCAGCGTTACCGTGCCGCCATCCTTCGCGGCGTCGATAGCGTCTGCCAGAGAGGTGTAGGTCTTATCGCCAACCAAGGCTACGACATTGTTCGCGACAGTATTGGTCAGCGTTCCGGCAACCCAGCTATTTACCACAGTCACAGCACCCTCGACAGAGGTAGCTACCGTAGAATTCAGCACAGTCACGACAGCGCCAGAGTCAGTTTCCTCCACAGAGCCTATTGTTGCATCTTTAATGGTAACGCTTGTTCCCGCCGTTACGCTGACATTGCCGTTGACGGTGCTATTATCCTCTATCACCAGAGTATTGTTATTGCTGTTGCTTGTACTACGGGCAACCTCAACCGTTCCGTTGATCTCGCTATTGCCCGTTACGGTCACAGATACATCACCGTACGAGCCAAACCCGCCGTATACGTCAAAGGCAACGTCGCCATCCTTGGCGGTAATGGTGCTGTTCGAAATGGTGACATCTCCACAGTTATTGCTGAGAACATAGCTGACTGTGTTATTGCCCTGCGTGGCATCCAGCGTCATGTTTTCCAGCGTCAGGTTGCAGTAGTTCTGGATAATCATAGCGACACTAGAGTTGTCAGCCACGATTGCTCCGTTTTTCATAGTGACTGAGCCGCCAGTGAGCAGCTGGAAACACTGGGTTTCAGTTCCAGTGGAGCCGGCAAGCGGATCATCATTTACCGTGTAAGTATGACCATCAAAGTCGATGGTCAGACCATCAAGATCCGAACTTTTAATTATAATTCCGCAGCCGGACGCGTCGTTCAAGAGCGTGATGGTATCGCCGCTACTGGCTGCTTCAACAGCTTTAGCGAGGGTTTCATACTTTGTTTCGCCAATTTCTGCAACATAAGTTGTTTCATCATCAGCTTTCGCTGTACTAATTATACCAGAGGTATCATCGGCAGCATCCCCCGCCTTCGCGTCCGCATCAATCGTTACGACAGTCTCTTCCTGCGTTTCTTCCTGCGCTTCTGCCGCGTCGCCAAAATCACCCGAAATCGGAGAATCAGAGGGGTCGATCGGCGCACCCCCGTTTGCGGCGTCATCCGCAAGCGCGACCGTCGGCAGCATGCCCAAAATCATACATGCCGCGAGCAGCAGGCTACTTATTCTTTTCTTCATGAAACTTGCCTCCTTTGATAGGAATTTGT
>CAZEMM010000055.1:0-13833 GCA_964513445.1 uncultured Butyricicoccus sp.
ATTGAATAACGGCTATCTGGGGAATGTAAGGCAGTGGCAGGAAATGTTTTATGGACGGCGTTACGTGAGCACCTGTATGCGTTATCGGAAAAGCTGTGCTGCTTTCTGCAGTTTCTCTGGCAGGGACTGCGAGGACAATCCCTAAATAAGCTTGGAGATAAGAAAAACAAAGCAAATTGCAAGTGCAAATCGAAAACCCGCATAGTAAGAATTGGATTTTAAACCCTCGGTCGCAGTGGAAGCCAGTGACTTCTGCCGAAACCGAGGGTGTCGCAGGTTTCGTAAACCTGGTCGATGAATGCGTCAAACAGTTCCTCCGGCGTATGGTAGCCCAGCTTCCTGCGTGGCCGCCCGTTCATCTCGTCAGTAGCGGACAGGGTACATTCTGACGTGAAGGACTCAATGGATACTCCCTCTGGTACGAATGCACGAAACAGACCGTTGTGTTTCTTATTTTGAGGCCGATCCCAAGAGAAGCAGGATAAGCAAAGTAGACTATTGTACCCCATTACTCCACTCTGTAATTTTTATGGTGCCGGTTTAGCTGTTTTTTACGATTCAACGCACTTTCCAGACCTTATTTATGATGCTGCCTTCAGAATCGTTTTTTAAGGCAGGCTTAAAATAGCAATGAATAGTATTCCTCAAATGTATGACGCACGTTATTCACATGCGTACGCATACTTTTCTCAGCGGCAACAGCATCTTTGCTCCGAATCGCATCCAGGATCATCTGGTGTTCCTTTAGTGATTGGGCATCTCTTCCAGGCACCAGAATCGTCTTCGCGTTATATTTTCTCATCTGGCTTTTTAATTTGATCAACAAATCTGTCGCTATTTTGTTCGGACATACGTCATAAATCAGGGCGTGAAACTTCTGATTGAGTGCTGAATAATTCAGTAGATCACCATTCTCACGTTTTCGCTTCATATCAGTCAGCAATGATTCCAGTTTGAGCACTTCGTCTTCCGTAAAATGTGGTACAGCAATTCTGACAATAAAACCCTCCAGTTCAGCCCTGAGTTCCAGAAAATCTAAAATCTCTGTCTTGGAGTAATTTCGCACCTTTGCTCCTTTATTTGGCTCGATGCTCACAAGAGCATCCTTCTCCAGCATAAGTAGCGCTTTTTTGATTGTATTACGGCTGACAGAATATTCTGCCGCCAGTTCTATTTCCGGTAAGCTCTCAGCCGGCGAATAGAAGCCCTGTTCAATGCGCTCCCGAAGCTTTTTATATACCATCGTTGTCTGATTCATATTGGCCATTACTATTCCTCCCAGCTCCGGATTGTAGAACAAAGTATTTTAACAATATCATTATAATATTATGATAGTCATCTGTCAACAGCAATTGAGTTTTGTGCGTTTTGTATAAATATGAACCCAAAAAGTTGTGCTTTATCACAGTTTTTATAAAAGGGGTTGACAAAATTCGTACCTCCTTTTATAATTTAAATATGATCAATATTGTTCAACAATATTGAATTCTAAAATGAAATACTTAAAAGGAGAACAGTAGAATGGATTACAAAGAACTCATTCGAGGAGCCTACGATCTGCATGTACACTCTGCGCCCGATGTCCTGCCCCGCAAGATGGATGATATCGACATGGCCGAACGCATCCGGAACAGCGGCATGGCCGGCTACGCTATCAAGAGCCATTTTTTCTGCACCAGTGAGCGGGCGCAGCTGATGCACAGGCTCTATCCTGACGTGGACTATGTGGGAACCATCACCCTGAACAGCGCCGTGGGCGGTCTGAATCCCACTGCTATGGAGATGGCTGCCCGCAGCGGAGCCAAGCTGGTATGGTTCCCCACCTGTGATAACGAGCACGAACGGGCGCACACCTTCAACGGCGACCCCAACAAAAAGCTGCCCTTCTGGGCGCAGATCATTATCCAGATGAAGGATGCCGGAATTGAGGCGCCCACCGTGAACTGTCTGGACGAGAAGGGCGAGTTAAAAGGGGAAGTGCTGGACATTCTGGATATCATCGCAAAATATAACATAATCCTCACCACCGGCCACATTTCCCATGAAGAAGCCTATAAACTGGTGCCCGAAGCTGCCAAGCGCGGAGTAAAGAACATCGTCATCACCCATGTGGATTTCCCCACGACGTATTACAGCATTGAAGATCAGAAAATGTTTGCCGGCTATGGAGCGAAGATGGAGCACTGCTACACCACTTGGGCTACCAACAAGGTTGACTTTGAGGTCACGAAGCAGATGATCCGCGAGGTGGGTCCTGAGAACTGCATACTGGCCACCGACCTGGGTCAGACCACTTCCATCTATCCCGATGAAGGGATGCTGGCATTTGCCACGAAGCTGTACGATGCCGGCTTCTCCGCTGAAGAAGTCAAGACAATGACCATCCACAACCCGCGCAAACTGCTGGGCAAGGAGTAAACCTGTTATATTGGCGAACGGAATGATTTTCCGCTCCGCCGAAGGGTCATGCCAAACCGCGCTGCGGCGCGAGGGAATGAATCCTTACTCATTGGTAAATCGTTTCAACAGCGAGTAGAGTACAATGACATCAGGGCGTCCCTAAATTTTTCAGGGCGCCCATAGAAACAGATTTTTTAAGGAGGAAATCATCATGATCAAGGGAAAGAAAATGCTGGTTGTCAGCGCTCACGCCGCCGATTATGTCTGGCGCAGCGGCGGTACCATCGCCAAGTACATAAAGAACGGCGCTGAGGTTCATGTGGTAGTTCTGAGCTTCGGCATTCGGGGCGAGAGCAACGACCTGTGGAAGAAGGAAGGCGCTACTTACGATAGCGTCAGAGCAGAGCGTCTGGCAGAAACTACCCAGGCTGCGAAAATACTCGGCATCCAAAACATCGAGTTCTGGGATTTGCCTGATTACCCTATGGCGCCCGCTTTGAACGATGAGGTTCGGGAGCGGCTCATTCGCAAAATCCGCGCTGTCCAGCCCAACATCATTATCACTCACGACAAAAACGGTGAGGACGTACTGAACCCGGATCACAACGACGTAGCCAAGTTTGTATTCGCATGTTCCATCCAGTCCAACTCCAACGGTTACCGCATCGAGGGCACCAAAACGACCAAACAAATGCGTCTGTTCGGCTTTGAGCCCCACCAGACCGAGCTGAGCAAATTCGTCCCCGGCAGTCTCATCGACATCTCCGAGGTTTATGATCAGAAGGTCGCTGCAATGCAATGCTTCAAAGCGCAGAAGCATCTGATCCAATACTACACCGAACGGGCTCACCTGCGTGGCAATCACCTGCGCCGTATTTCCGGAGACAACACATATCAGTACGGTGAGAGCTTCTCCAATTTCTTCCCCGTTGCAGGCGATGAGCTGATCTGAATTTCAGCCAAAACAATAGAGCGTGTTTCAAAACAGTCTTTCCATCCAAAAAAGGGAAATGAATCTTTCGCAAAGATTCTTCTGGATACCGTTTTTTTCAGGAAGGCAGCGTTTGAAACACGCCGACAAGAGATAAGGAAAGGAGACCCCAGATGAAAAAAAGACTGCTCGCGCTCCTCATGGCTGCTGCCGTGATGGTCACCACCCTCAGCGGATGCAGTGAGGACAGTAACATAGTTGTGGGTACTGCATCCTCCACCGGCACCTTTTATTATGTGGGCGCAGCCATTGGCAACGCCATCTCTGAGAACAGCGACCTGAACGTCATGGTTCAGGCTACGGCGGGATCCAACGAAAATGTCGCCCTGATTCTCTCCGGCGATATCGACATTGGCATGGCCAATTCTGACTCCATCTATGCTGCCTACAATGGCACGATGAGTTATGCTGAGACCGGACCGCTGGATGTGCTTGAAGTGGCGGCACTCTATAACAGCCAGCTTCATGTGTTCGTTACCGAGAAAAGCGGAATTACCGATATCTCCCAATTGAAGGGTAAAAAGGTATGCATCGGCAGCCCCGGCACCAGCTATCTGTTCATCAATGAGACGATTCTCAACGCCTATGGCATTTCCATCGACGATGTAGATCCCTATTATATGAACTATGCCGAGGCAGCAGAGGCTGTGTCTAACGGCGACATTGACGCGGCTTTCCAGACTGGCGGATATCCCATTGCCGGTATCCAGCAGTACGCCGCTACCACCAGTTTCCGGATGTTACCGGTGGATTCAGATGTCATCAGCCAAGTGACGGAGGAATATCCATTCGCCATTCCCGCTACCATTCCCGCCGGAGTGTATGAGAACCAGGCCAATGAAAGCGAGGTAGACACGCTGACCTATCAGACCTGCCTGTTCACATCCAGCTGGGTTGATGAGGAGAAAATTTATTCCTTCACCAAGATGATGATGGAGACGCTGGACACCTACCGTGACACCAATGATGCTACACGCCAAATCAGTCCGGAATCGGTTGTCACACAGTATATCCCCTTCCACCCTGGCGCCGAGCGGTACTACCGTGAAGCCGGGCTGCTGGATTAACACAAGGAGGGAAAACAAATGAGTGAAAACAAAACCATCGAGACCGTTTCCCGCAGCGACCAACTTTTCAACATCGCTGCCGTGATCGTGGCCGTAGTGCTGGTCATCTTCCATCTGCTGGCCGCATCACCCCTCTTGACTCTGAACAATACAACCCAGGCTGTTATCCATGGCGGTTTAGTTGTATCCTTCTTCCTGTTGGTGTCTCCGATGAAGAAGATCAAATCGCTATCCCGGATCATTGATGTTTTACTCATCATTATCACCGTGCTGGCTGCTCATCAGGTGATAGTCATGCGTAATTCCAATACCGCGTCCGGTGTACTATACAGCCCCTATCAGCAGTATATCTCCATTGCTTTCGTGGTTGTAGCTCTGTTCATTGCCTACCGCGCTCTGGGCAAGGTGCTTCCTACCTTGTCTCTGGTATTCCTGATCTATTCTCTGGTAGGACGGTATCTGCCCGGCGTGTTCGCCACCGCCCGCGTCACCATTAAGCGCATGGGCACCTACCTGATGGTAGGAGACGAGGGTCTGTTCGGCAACGCCCTGTCCACCTCCGCCAACTTCATCTTCCTCTTTGTCATTTTCGGCTCTGTGCTGGCTTTCATCGGGGCGGGTGAGTTCTTTGTGGACATCTCCTTCGCCGCTTTCGGCAGGTTCTGCGGCGGTCCCGCTCAGGCCGCAGTATACTCCAGTATGCTCATGGGCATGGTCAACGGCTCCGGCGCGGCAAACGTAGTCACCACCGGCACCTTCACCATACCGTTGATGAAAAAGACTGGCTTTGACAAGGAAACTGCCGGAGCGGTAGAATCCTGCGCCTCCAACGGCGGACAGATCATGCCTCCGGTAATGGGTGCTGTGGCCTTCCTGATGGCGGATGCCACCAGCCTACCCTACACCACAATCTGCCTGGCAGCTCTCTTCCCCGCTGTTCTGTATTACTTGACCTTGTCCACGTCCATTTTCTCCTACGCTCATAGACATAACATTCCTGTCAGGAAGGCTGATCCCAATGCAAAGACCGTAGGACAAATCTTCAAAAGCGGCTGGTATTTCTTTAGCCCTATTGTGGCCTTAGTCGTCATGCTGATTATGGGTCTGAGCACGCAGCGTGCGGCTTTGATTACCATTATCCTCTGTTTGGTCATTGGGCTGATCACCAATCCTAAGAAATTCACGTTGACAAATTTGAAAAATCTGTGCATTGACTCTACCAAATCCATCATGACTGTCTCCATCGCGTGCATGATTGCGGGCATCATCGTGGCTGCAATCAACATCACTGGATTAGGTCTGCGCATCAGCGGTCTGATCACTACCTTGTCCGCTGGCAATATCCTGATTCTGGGCATCCTGACCGCCATCGTTTGCATCGTATTGGGCATGGGATTACCCACCTCTGCCTGCTATATCGTGCTATCTGTGCTGGTTGCTCCCGCCATGATCGGTCTGAACGTGGCTACAATCTCCGCCCATATGTTCATTCTGTATTATGGTGTGGTTGCCGCTATCACCCCGCCTGTGGCTCTGGCCGTTTTTGCCGCCATCGGAATCTCTGGAGGCGATATGTGGAAAACAGGTCTGCAAGCCATCAAAATGGCCGCTGCCGGATTTATCATTCCCTTTATCTTCTTGTTTAACACAGATCTGCTCTGCTTTGACGTGGCGACCAACACCTTTGGCATCACGCTGCCTGTGATCGTCAGCGTTTGCACCGCCGCTATTGGCTGCGCTTTCATGGCGCTGGCTCTGTTTGGCTGGCTGTTCCGGGATCTGAAGATCCCAGAGCGGGCGATTCTGCTGATTTGCGGCGTGCTAATGATGCTCAAAGAGCCCTTCATCCTCAATATCGTCGGCCTGGTAATCGGTCTTGCGATCCTGATTCTTGCCAAGCTGTCCTCGAATAAGAAAGGAGCAATCACATGATAAACCAATGTGCGCCTCTGTTGCCCGCAGAAGTCATTGAACGGGCGAAAAAGCTGAACGTCCCTCTGCTGTTGGACGGCGTAAAAGCTGCAAAACTTGACATTCCCAACGGCGGCTGCATGGATATGCACATCAATCCCGTGGATCGAGGCATGACCGTGGTAGGTACCGCACTGACGGTGGAAACTGCAAACGGCGACAACTTCCCTATCCATGTGGCAAGCTATTCCTTCCATGCTGACGGCTATGTCATGGTTATCGACGGCAAAGGATACGAGGGTCGAGCCTACTTTGGCGATCTGATCATGGGAGCCTGCCAGGCCGTTGGCTTCGAAGGCATGGTAATTGATGGCTGCACCAGAGATCGAGAGGGCAATATTGAGCTGGGTTTTCCCGTTTATTCCCGAGGATCTATGCCTCGAGGCCCTATCAAAAAGGACGAGGGAAACATCAACACCCCAATCCGGTGCGGCGGAGTTCAGGTCAATCCCGGCGACTTGGTGGTAGGTGACTCCGACGGCGTGTGCGTCATCCCTGTGGAGTACATTGAAACCGTTTTATCCGAAGCGGAGAAAAAACAGGCCTACGAGACAAAGCGGGAGGAAACCATCGCAGCCTACCGCAAGGCTCGGGCCGAGGGCGGGGAACTGCCCCAGCTGGCTCCCCAATGGGTGCTGGATATGATGGCCGGAAACTGAGCAAAACCATAAATCTGAATCAAAAAGGGCGGACGTCCGGCATTTGCCCGGACGTCCGCCCGCATTTCAAGGGGAATTACCATGGCTGAGAGCTTTTTTGTGGCGGTGAACGCCGTCATCCCGTTTTTGTGTTACCTTGCTCTGGGCGGCGCGGCAAAAGCCGCTGGAATAGTAGACATACCGTTCCTGCAAAAGCTGACCCGCATGATCTTCACAGTGATGTTTCCATTCATGACCTTCAACAATATCTATGCTGCGGATCGGAACACCGTACCCAGCGTCACATTGCTGGTGTTTGTCGGCGTAAGCATTTTGATTCTTGAAGGACTGATGTTATTCATCGTACCTCGCCTGGTGAAGGAGAATCCAAAGCGGGGCGTCATCATTCAGGCAATGTATCGAAGCAACTTCGTTCTGTTTGGTCTGCCGCTGACCACAGCGATCTTTGGGCAGGAGCAGACTGCCATCGCCGCAATGTTGATCACCGTTGTATTGACCATTTACAATATTACCTCCGTGATAATCCTGGAGCTATTCAATGACCATGGAGATCCTGATCATAAAATCTCGCTCAAATTCCTTTTGGTCAGACTGATCCGAAACCCCATGCTCCAGGGCTGCGCTATCGGTCTGCTTTTCTTCTGCTTTCAAATACGATTGCCTGCCTGTCTGTCCAGTCCAATCTCAAGCTTTGCGAATATGACCACTCCTTTAGCCATGTTTGCTCTCGGAGGAACCCTGAGATTTCAGGACATCGCGAAAAATCTGCCCTATTTGGTGCCTACATTATTGGGTAAGCTGATTGTCGTTCCGCTCATTCTGGCAGGTATTGCTTATGTGCTCGGGCTGCGAGGAGTGGAGTTATTCCTTGTGGTGGCGGTATTTGGCACACCAATCGCTTCAGGAAGTTATCCCATGGCCATGAGTATGGGCGGTGATGGCGAGTTAGCAGGTCAGTTTGTGTTCATCAGCACGATTATTTCACTTTTCACACTGTTTGCATGGATATTTTTTATGGGACAAATTGGGTTGCTCCTACCTTGAGCGTGTAAGCAGCGCTTTTGAAATGCAAACCGTAATTATTCAGAGCAGATATTCACGGCAGCGCGCCCCGATTGATTGCGGGAGAAGGTTTCCGCCTTCGCAATTTTGGGGCGAAAAAGCATCATGACTTTGCAAATGAGGTTTTGGCTTGGATATTGAAAAAAATAAGACCTTATACGGTGGTTTTATCCACAGTACAAGGTCTTGTTTGTATATTTGGGGAAGTTTTTTTGGCTATTTTTACTTTGCCCTTTGAGAGAATTTTTATTCCCACTCCACCGTTCCCGGCGGTTTTGAAGTGATATCATACACGACACGGTTGACGTGGTCTACCTCGTTTGTAATACGGTTGGACACCTTCGACAGGATATCATACGGAATTCTCGCCCAATCCGCTGTCATGAAATCATCCGTTGTGACCGCACGAATCGCAACAAGGTTGTCATATGTCCTGTGATCGCCCATGACGCCAACGGTGTTGACACCCGGCAGTACGCAGAAAAACTGCGCCAGATTGCTCTCGTATCCGTTTTTTGACATCTCATCACGCAGCACCCAGTCCGCGTCCTGTAAAACCTTAATCTTCTCCGCTGTGATTTCACCGATGATACGCACGCCAAGTCCCGGACCCGGGAATGGCTGACGCCATACCAATTCCTTCGGAATGCCTAGCTTTTCGCCTACGGCGCGCACCTCATCCTTGAACAGATCGCCAAGCGGTTCGAGGGTGCCGAGAAACTCGATATCCTTCGGCATTTCCGCCATATTATGATGCGTCTTAATGACCGCAGTATTTGCCTTACCCGCGCTCTTACCCTTGCCGGATTCGATACGATCCGGATAGATGGTGCCCTGTGCGAAAAAGCCTTCCTCTGCCTGACTGCGAATCTCATCCCAGAATACCTTATAGAATTCCGCGCCAATAATCTTACGCTTGCGCTCCGGATCGACAACGCCCTTCACCTTTTTGAGAAAATGATCGCCGCAGTTGACTCGGACAAAGTTCATGTCAAACATCGTCGTAAACGTCTGTTCAACGAAATCGCCCTCATTCTTGCGCATCAGGCCATGATCAACAAACACACAGGTCAGCTGTTTGCCGACTGCACGCGAGAGCAAACCAGCTGCAACTGAACTGTCAACACCGCCGGACAAGCCGAGAATGACCTTCTTATCGCCAATGCGATCTCGGAGCGCGGCAACTGTCGTCTCAATAAAGCCATCCATTACCCAATCCCCGCTGCACGCACAGACTTCATATAGGAAATTGCGTAAAATCTGTTTGCCATATTCCGAATGGGTGACCTCCGGATGGAACTGAACCGCGTAGATGTTCTTTTCCGTATTTGCCATCGCCGCACAAGGACAGTCATTCGTCTTTCCAATGATCTGGAAGCCTTCTGGCGGCATGGCAATATAATCGGTATGACTCATCCAAACGACAGAGGTCTCCGCAACATTACGGAACAGCTTGGATGACATATCCGTCACCTGCAATTCAATCTTGCCATATTCCGATACCGGTGCGCTTTTGACCTCGCCGCCACCCATCCATGCAATCAGCTGGCAGCCATAGCAAATGCCTAAAATCGGCACGCCAATCTGTAGGATTTCTTCCGAATAATGCGGTGAACGCATATCATAGACGGAATTAGGGCCTCCGGTAAAGATAATACCGGTCGGATTCAACGCCTTAATTTTTTCAATCGGTGTCGTATACGGCATAATCTCACAGTACACATTACATTCACGCACTCTGCGGGCAATCAGTTGATTATACTGTCCGCCAAAATCCAACACCAGAACAAGCTCATGTTTTTGCATCCGTGCACTCCTTTTCTTCTGCAAAAGCGAAAGCCGCTCCCGCAAACAATATTTTTTCTATTATGCCACAATTTTACTGTGCAGACAAGATACATCCTTATTCCACACGCATTTTTTCTATTTTTTTCTCATCCGGCGTGACGAAGGCCGTCTGATAGACATGATAGATCACCATGCCGGGCTTGGCGCCATTTGGTTTTTTGATGTTGCGCACCTGTGAGTAATCCACCGGAATCTGCGACGAACCGCGTGCCTGTGAATGCCATGCTGCGATTTCTGCGGCCTCTGTCATCGCCTGATTGGACGGTTCCCCGCTCGCGCACACCAAAATCACATGCGAGCCATGTATTTTCTGCGTATGAAACCACATATCGCTTTTAAAGGCGGTTTTTAACGTCAGCAAATCATTCTGCGTATTATTTTTTCCGGCAAACACATCATGTCCATCCGACGTCCTATAATGGAACGGCTTGCCCTGTACCGGCTTTGCCCTGCGCCACTTTTTTTTATTTTGCTTGGCGGACAAATATCCGGTCGAAATGAGTTCCTCATGAATCTGCGCCAAATCAGTCAGGTTTTCCGCCTCTGCAATGCTCTCCAGCACACTATCCAGGTATTGCAGCTCCTGCTCTCCATATGCGATCTGTTCCGTCAGCTTTTCTTCTGCTGTCTTCGCCTTGGTATACAGCTTAAATTGCTTTTGCGCATTCTGCTGTGGCGTCAGACGGATGTCCAGCTCCAACTCAACCTCCGGACAGTTCGGGTCGAAATAATCAATCACCGTGACCTTGCGTGCGCCCTGCTCAATTTGATACAAATTCGCGGTGATCAAGTCGCCGCGGCGTTTGTATTTTTCACGGCTTTGCGATCGGCTCAGCTCTTGACGCTGTGCAGCCAGCTTGCGCCGCACACGGTCGCGCGCATTTTGTATGGTATGCGTCATATTCTGCGCGCGACGGCGAATGCGTTCCATGCTGCCTTTTTTCTCATAAAAAATCGACAAAAGCTGCGAAAAGTTGTCCACCTGCGTATTGTGCACGCATTCGCCATACTGCACAACTGGAAATACAGTAAAATCAAATACCGTATCGTCCTCCGACTTGGTGATGAGAAACGGCTTCATGCGGTTTTGCTCGATCATTTGCACAAAATCCGCCAGTACATCCGACAGGCTTCCGCGCTCCGCATTGGTCAGATCGCGCATCGACTTTGCCGTTTCCCCGCAGGCGCGGCAAGCCAGCTCACGGCATAACAGCGGCGACAGACCCTTAAAATGCGATAGCAGCCAGCGGTCAACGGCAATATCCTCATTTGCACTGCAAATCGCAGCAAGCAGGCCAGCCTGCGATACCGTCAGCAAATTGACCTTATCCTGCGGCGGCGGCATGCGGTAAAACAAGCCGGGCAATACCTGCCGTTTGCCGGAGGTATCGCCGTCAATGCGCTTGATCGCATCCAAAATACGTCCGTCCGCATCATATAGAATGATATTGGAATATTTGCCCATCAGCTCGACGGCAAGATATTTCTTGCTCGGCACACCCATCTCATCCACCGTATCACATTCAATGATCGCCATACGCTCCATATCCGGCGATGTGACGGAGACAATCTTTGCGCCCTGCAAATGCTTACGCAGCAGCATACAAAACATCGGAGGTGCAGCCGGGTTTTCCCGTCCCGTCTCAATGAAATGCATACGTGGCGCGCCCGCACCGACAGAAAGGAGCAGCTTTACACCGCCGCGCATCAGCCGCACGGACAAAACCACCTCGTCCCGTTCCGGCTGATAGATTTTATCAATTCGTCCGCCAGCCATGCGCGTGTTGATCTCGCGTACGGTGGCCAGCAAACACACAGCATCCAGTGGCATAATGCACTCTCCTTATTCTTTAATAAAATTTGATGCAGTCGGCATGCACATCGGACACCAGTACATTGACATTCGGAAACTGTGCTGCGATCAAATCACGGAATCCGCGTGCAACCGGATTTTCCGTTGGAAAATGTCCGGCATCCAACAGGTTTAAGCCGATGTCATGCGCGCGCATCATCAGGTCATAGCTGCAATCACCAATGACAAAGGTATCCGCACCCTTTGCGACGGCATAATCCATCAGCTTGCCGCACGCACCGCCGCCGACCGCGACGCGGCGCACCGGCTTTCCGCCATCCGCAACGCGCACACCGCCTGCCTCCAACGATAGCTTGACATGCTGTGCAAAATCCGCCAGTGTCATTTCACGCGCAAGATTGCCGACACGTCCCAAATTGCCGTTCTCGCCTGCGCCCATGCTTTCCACATCGGTCAGGCCGAGTGAGGCCGCCAGCAGATCATTGACGCCTGCCTCCGCACAATCCATATTGGTGTGCATGCAGATGCCCGAAATGCCGCCTCGAATCATCGCGATCAAAATGCGGCCCGTCACAGTATCCGCAGTCACTCGGCTTACTGATGTAAAAATAACCGGATGATGCGCAACGATGAGATTGCAGCCGCGCCGCACTGCTTCCTCCACCACGCGCTCTGTGATGTCCAGCGCACACAGTACGCCCTCTATCTTTGCCGTCGGGTCGCCAACCAGCAGGCCGACATTATCCCAGCTCTCTGCCAGCGCATACGGAGCTGCCTGTTCCAGGCAGCGCAAAATATCCTTTACCTGTACCATTGTTGTTTCACTCCCGTTTCAATTGAGCCAATGCTAGCTCCAGCACATGCACATTTTTCCGGTGCAGTTCCAGCTCCGCCGGCTTTTGACGCCGCGCACTTTCGAGCGAGGAAACGATCTTCCGTTCGCGCAGCAGCAGCTTGTTCATATAGTCTGCCGCCAGCTTGTCGCGCAGCAACGCCTCCGAAATACAGCATTGCGCCAGTGTTTTTTGCTCGCATGGCGCGCCCCCGCGCACTGTCAGGATCGTATACATGCGCCGTCCCTCGCGGCAAAGTGATTCCTTTTGAATTCTACCACCATGCGCTGCAAGATATTGCCGCAGCTGCGGCTGCGCCGTCATCGGCTGGAGCAACAGCAAATGCGCGCCATCGAGTGCCCAAGCGTCTTCTTCTAAAATCTGCACAATCGTCTCGCCGCTCATACCGGCAATCACGATCACATCCACTTCCTCCGGCTGTACCGTGCGTAAGCCCGCGCCCAGGCGCAGGTCAATATGCTGGCCAAATTGCTCTGCCGTGCGTGCTGCGCTCTCCAGCGGTCCGACACGGATATCCGATGCTACCCCATATGTGATGACGCCCCTCCGCAGCAGAGCGGTCGGGATGAGCGCATGATCGGTTCCAATGTCCGCCAAACGCGCGCCATGAGGCACCTGCTGTAAAATTGTGCGCAGCCGCGGCGTCATGTGCATTCGTTGTTCCATTCTCCCCTCCTGTGGGCAGTTCCATCACAAAGAGGGTCGATACACAACGCATCGACCCTCCGGCATTCATCTGAATCAGCCCTGGCTCTGGAAATACGAATTGATCTCTTCAACCAGATCGTCCGCGTCCGTGCCATGAACCATGCACGCTTCCTCAATGCTCTCGCCCTGCGAATGCGGGCAACCCAAGCAGTGCATGCCGATATTAATAAAAAACTGCGCCGTATTGATATCTCGCGCGAGAACTTCGCCGATCGTAGACTGTTTTGTGATTGCAGCCATGATAATGAACCTCCTGATAAAAATTATTCACAGTTGTATTATACTGTCTCACTCGCCTTTTTTCAATACAAATCTCTCTCTTTTGCAGAAAAATAAACGATTTTGTCTCCGCAAACGTAAAATGAAGGTTCTATAATAAATGTTGGGGTCAGACGAAGAATCTGGCCCCAAAGTTATATTTATAAGTTGAGCATAGAGGAAAAATCCATTATCATAAAAG
>CAZEMM010000056.1:0-13831 GCA_964513445.1 uncultured Butyricicoccus sp.
GCTGCCGTTATTTGAGTTCGTTTCATAAAAATCCTACAACAACTTGACACCGTCTTTAGTAAGCCGGCAGGTTGACGAAAATACATTCGCATGCTACACTAATCTTACAAGAAATGTTGCATTTTGTAAACGGATGGAAGGGAGTAGCATATGCAGTATACCATTGAAAACCAAGCATTTGTCGTCACGATCGACAGCAAGGGCGCGGAGCTATGTTCCATGCGGTCCAAGCAGAGCGGCATGGAATACGTATGGCAGGCAGACCCGGCGGTCTGGGCGCGGCATGCGCCAATCCTTTTTCCTATTGTCGGGCGGCTAAAGGACAAGAAATACACAGTGGGCGGCAAGGAATACAGCATCACCCAGCATGGCTTCGGCCGTGATTTGGAATTTGCGTGTACCGACCGCAGCGCGTCGAGCATTGCGTTTACGCTCACGCCGAACGAATATACCAAAGAGATGTATCCGTTTGATTTTGCGCTGACTGTGCGGTACACGCTGGAGGGCAGCACACTGGTCAAGCAGCATATCATCACCAACAACGGACAGGATACGCTGTATTATGAGGTGGGCGGACATGACGCCTACCGCGTTGCGCTGCACGAGGGCGAGACGATGGCGGATTACTATGTCGACTTTGGCGAAGGTGATGCGGTGCACCCGATCGTCAATGACGACGCGCTTATGCTGACGGAGAAAAAACGCACGGTTCCGCTCAAGGACGGCAGACTATATTTGACGGGCGATCTGTTTGCATTGGACGCGCTCATTTTGGACGATCTCAAGACACGTTCAGTCTGCATTCGGAGCGATAAGTCCGATTGCTGTGTCCGAATGGATTTTGCGGATTTCCCGTATCTCGGCATTTGGAGCAAATATATCGGAGCAGATACCAATTATGTCTGCATTGAGCCGTGGAGCACGCTGCCGGACGCGGCCTATCTGGATCATGCGCTGGAGCGTAAGATCGGCGTGCGCTGCCTGCCTGCGGGCGAGACGGAAATCCTGTCGTTTTCCACAACAATAACGGAATAGGGAGACAACACAGCGAAACAGGGGAAGACTGCATACAGCTTTGCAGCCTTCCCCATTTTTGTGCAAAAAAGCAGAAAAGTTTGCTGAAAAAAACGATTAAAATACTATACAAATATGAAACGAAGGTATATAATATATGAGATATATAAATTCCTTAAAATATAGTGATATAACTATAGATTAAGGCGTATGAAACAGATTGCAAAATGTCTATACCATACCAAACAAGTAGGAGTGAAACAATTATGGAAATGAACGAAAAATGGGTCAGCGAATTTCGCAGCGACATTGGAACATTTGCGGATAAGCTGCAGGCGTTTCAGCGGGGCGAGATCGACCGCAAGGGCTATAAGGGCTTTTCCGGCGGCTTCGGCAGCTACGCACAGCGCAACGCATCAAAAAATATGCTGCGTCTGCGTATGGCGGGCGGAAGGCTGACCAAACAGCGTCTGAAGTATCTGGTTGATTCGATCGCGCAGCATGACATTTCACTGATTAAGCTGACGACCTGTCAGGCAATTCAGCTGCACAATCTGACGGCGGAGCAGGTTCCGGTATTGATGGAGCGGGCGATTGACTGCGGTATTTATACGCGCGGCGGCGGCGGAGACAATCCGCGCAACGTCATGTGCAGCCCGCTTGCCGGCGTGCAGCAGGGCGAATACTTTGATACGCTGCCGTATGCAGAGGCGTCTGCCAAGTATCTGCTGGGCATTGCGAAGGACATCCATATGCCGCGCAAGCTGAAGGTCGGCTTCTGCAACGGTGTGGATGACAGCGTACATGCCACATATCGCGACATGGGCTTTCTCGCCAACGCGGACGGCACGTTCCATTTGTACATTGCCGGCGGTCTGGGAGGCGGCCCCAAGCTGGGCGTTTCCGTCGTCGAGCGGCTTCCGGCCTCCGATGTGCTATACTGTCTCAAGGCGATGATCGATACATTCTGCGCACATGGAGACTACAACAACCGCGCGCGTGCGCGTACGCGGTTTATGCAGGACAAGCTGGGCGTGGATGGCCTGCGTGCGGAGTTTTGTAAGAATCTGGATGCCGCGCGTGCGGCGGGCGGTCTGGATATTGAAATCGATCCGATTCGTGTCAGCAAGACGGGTACAGGCGAAATCGAGGACGCACGCGTCATCCCGCAGAAGCAGAGCGGGCTGTATGCGGTTCTCTATCAGCCGATTGGCGGCGCAATGCCGACGGGCAAGCCGGCGGAGCTTTACGAGGTCATCCGGGATATGCCGGAGGTCGAGTGCCGCGTTACGCCTGATGAGGGGTTGTATATCATCAATTTGACGGCAGACGAGGCGAAAGCGGTGCTCGCGGCGACAGCAGACAGCGCGGTGACCCGCTTTGAATGCAGTGTGGCATGTATCGGCGCGGCAATCTGCCAGCAGGGCGTGCGCGACAGCCAGAGCGCGCTGCATCGTACTGTAGAGGCTGTCCGTGCGGAGCATTTTGCTGACGGTGTGCTGCCTGTCGTTCATTTTTCCGGCTGTCCGTCCAGCTGTGCTGCGCATCAGACCGGTGCGATTGGCTTTCAGGGTGCAGCGCGCAAGGTAGACGGTGAAATGCAGCCAGCGTTCCGCATGACGGTGAACGGCTCGGAGGAACTGCACAGCGAACGCTTTGGCGATTTCATTGGCGTTGTTCTGGAGAAGGATATCCCGACGCTGCTCATTGAGCTGGGACGCATCATCGCAGCGGAAAACACCACGTGGGATGTCTGGGCGCCGAGCAACCTGGAGACCATCCGATCTGTGGCACAGAAGTATCTGTAAATAATACGTGAAAATGACGCATCCCGTCAGAGCTTTTGCAGCCTGACGGGATGTTTTGGTTGATATTAACGAGCGTTCATTCGATTTGTTTGTAAGCATCCAAACGACCTGCCCATTTCAATAAACAAGGCGCTTATTCGTTTGAGTTATCCAGCGCGTCAATGCCCTCCTGCATGCGCCGGAACAGCAGTCCCGCATGATAGCCGTCGCACACGGCGTGCGCGATGGTCAGGCTGACCGGAAGCATGGTTTTTTCATCCTTTTTGAGATATTTTCCCGCTGTGATGATCGGGAAGAATTGCGGCTCGCCGCCCGCCACATAGCTGGCGCAGCTGCTGAAATGCAGCCACGGCGCGCAGGAAATACAGAAGAAATTCGCGGGCTGGCCGGCTCTGGCTTTGATGCCCTTACTGTCCCCGAAGCGGGTCATATCCGCCGCAACAGTTTGATACAGCGTGTCAAAGTCGTCGGAATACACCGACCAGCAGTCGGAAAACGTGTGATCATCCGCGTGAAAGATCGTGTAATTTGGGACGACATGATCCCAAATGCACAGCGCATCGTCCGCGCCGCGGAACATACGCAGATTCTCCATGCTGTTGACCGCCAGCGTGGTCAGCGCGATCCAGGCGGGATAAAACCGCCGGCCGTGGCTGTGGCAGTAGGCGAGCAGCCTGTCGACCTGTATGTCGGCAGTCACATTGAACGTGACCTTCAGGCTTTCTGTGTAGTAGCGATAGTGCTCGCGGCGCGGCCATGCGGACAGGTCAACCTGTCGGAATGTGGGCGTCATGGCGGTTATACCCGATACCATGCTGAGATTTTTTTGTGCGCCAAAACATGTCCGCGCATGGCGCGCAGCAAATCGCCAAGATAGAAGCCGTCCTTCAAATCCAACATACAGTCGAGTGCGTACACCTGCAAATCGTATTCATGATCCTTATCCGGAGGCGCCATGCCGCCGTAGCAGGAGGCCTGCTCTCGTGTTTCATCGCCAGCACAGCTGCAAAAGCTGGTGGTGCCCTGTACGAAATCAGGATGGTTGCGGCTGGTGTTTTCCGCGACATCGCTGCTTGTCAAATTGCATAGCGTCCAGTGAATCCATGCAAAGCCGCAGACAGGAATAGAATCCTTGTCATCCAGCACAGCAGCAAAGCTCACCGTACCCTCGGGTGCATCCTCGATGGAAAACGGAACCGAGCGGATATTTTTATCGCCAGTCATATCCGTTGGGTCGCCATGCTTGCCAAAACGGTCGGCCCAATAGCCATTTTCAATGCCTTTGCTTGTCAGTTTCATATTGATTGTCCTCCCTTACGTCAGGTTTACATATCTATTATACATGAAAATTTTGCCGCAGCCAACAAATATGGATAGAGAGAAGGAAAAGATCTTGAAATTTACCTATAATTTGTTTATAATTGTTATATTGCAAATTTGACAGGAGGTGTAATGCGATTATGATCAACTTCGCTTTGGATACTGCAATGCCGAGCGCGGAGGCCTATCTTCCGTATGTTTTGCTTATCGTGATGATTGTCATTTTTTATTTTATGCTGATTCGCCCGCAGAAGAAGCGTGAAAAGGCAGATCGCGACATGCGTGAATCGATTGTTCCCGGCGATCGTATCATTTCGATCGGCGGTTTTATCGGTAAAGTCGTTCAGGTCGGTGAAGAGGACGTCGTGATTGAGAGCGGCGGCAACCGGCTCAAGATGATGAAATGGGCGATTCGTGAAAAGGTCGAGAAGGTTTCTGAAAATGATTGATCTGGTATGTTTGCATGCGCTCTCGCGTACCATATGAGGTAGAAGAGGAGGAGTGCGATGCATCATTCGGAACCGGCAGACCGTGTTTTTTGGGCTGCGCCCATGCTACTAGGTCTGCTTATCATTTTCGGAGGGACATTCATCGGTGCGGCGCTGCTTGCCGGCGGTATGATTGCGGTGAATTTGGCTCCGCTGGCAGCGTATATCCCATTGGGATTGGGCTGCCTGCTGGCGTCCCATTGGGGCGCCAGGCGTGCCGCTGCACATCGGCTGCCGATGGGGCTGCTCATCGGTATGCTTCTTTTGAGTTGTCTGGCTCTGTTGGGCTTGACCGAGCAGCAGACTGCGTTCGCTTTTCCGGCGGCCGGTATGACGGCCGGTATTGCGCTCGCCGCCTCGCTGCTGGGTGCGTTTTTTGGCGCGGCGGCGCGAAAGAAAAAACGATAAACATATCCATCGCGATGGATATGGATAAAACGGAAGGAGAAATCCACATGACACACATTAAGACGTTAAATACCTGCACCTTTAAGGAATCTGCTGCAAAGGGCGGCTGCGGCGAGTGCCAGACCTCGTGCCAGTCTGCCTGCAAGACCTCCTGCACGGTAGCAAACCAGAAGTGCGAGCACAAGAAGTAACAGTTTTTTTGTTGCAAACAACACGCTCGGGGCTGACGGAACTGTCAGTCCCGAAATTTTTTGACAGGAGTTAGTTTATCATGATACATCGTTTTTCCATGAAGGGTGTCAATATCCTGATGGATATCAACAGCGGTTCGGTACATATCGTAGACGACGCGGCGTATGCGCTGTCTGCTGTCGTGGCACCCGGTATGACGGCGGACTGTCCGGAGGATATTCTGCGCAGCCTGTCCGACCAGTTTACCGAGAATCAGCTGAAAGAGGCCTATCATGAGCTGTATGAGCTGGAGCAAAACGGCTATCTGTTTGCGGATGACGATTATATCAATATTGCCGCGGCGATCCCGACGGGCGCACCGATCAAAGCGCTGTGTCTGCACGTCTCACACGACTGCAATCTGCGCTGTAAATATTGCTTTGCCTCTACCGGCGATTTTGGCACAGGCCGACGTATGACCATGGATTTTGACGTGGCGAAAAAGGCGATTGATTTTGTGGTGGAGCGCTCTGGCGCGCGCCGCAATATTGAGATCGATTTCTTTGGCGGCGAACCGCTCATGGCCTGGGATACCGTCAAAAAGACGGTGGACTACGCGCGTTCGCTGGAGGAGAAAAAGAACAAAAAGTTCCGCTTTACCGTCACGACAAACGGCCTGCTGCTCAATGATGAGATCATCGATTATATCAATGAAAATATGGACAACGTCGTGCTGTCGCTGGACGGGCGTCGTGCGGTCAACGATGAGATGCGTCCGACCGCAGGTGGTTGTGGCAGCTATGACGTCATTGTCCCGAAGTTTAAAAAGCTCGTGCAGCAGCGCGGGGAGGACAGAGATTATTATGTGCGCGGCACATTTACCAGCAAAAATTTGGACTTTTGCAATGATGTGCTGGCGATCGCGGATGAGGGCTTTGACCAGCTTTCTGTCGAGCCAGTCACCAGTCCGGAGGGCACTGGCTATGATATCAGCGAAAAGGATCTTCCGCGCATCGGAGTGGAATATGAAAAGCTGGTGGATATCATGCAGCAGCGTCGCAAGGAGGGCCGCTCATTCAATTTCTTCCATTTCATGGTTGACCTGCAGCAGGGGCCGTGCGTCATTAAGCGTCTGCGCGGCTGCGGCGCCGGATATGAATATGTTGCAGTAACGCCGGACGGCGATATTTATCCGTGTCATCAGTTTGTCGGGCAGCCGGAATTTAAACAGGGCAGTGTGCTTGACGGCTCATTTGATATGGACATTTCGGAACATTTCTCGCGTTTGAACGTCTGTACACGGCCAAAATGTGCGGATTGTTGGGCAAAATTTTACTGCTCCGGCGGCTGCGTGGCGGCAAATTTCAATATGAACGGCGACATTGAGACGCCGTATGAGATGGGCTGCGAGCTGCAAAAGAAGCGTTTGGAATGTGCAATTTACCTTAAAGCGGCGGAGTTGATGGAGGAATAATTTGTCAACTCTCCAAAATATCCGAAAAAAGCAAAATAGTTGTTGAAATTATAACGATTCGCTCTATAATGTAGTTAATCCAACCGGAATCCCTGATAAAATATGCTGTATCTATCACAGGGATTTTACGAGGCGTTTCATATCCGCGGTCTTTTTGCGGTATGGGACACATCGCATCCACGGAGCACGAATAGGTTCCATTGGTTAACAGATAGAGGTGATTCAAGTGGCTCATAGCATCGGACTTGGCATGATCGGGATGAACGAATTGGCGGATCGCATTTTGAACGGCGTATTGGACAATAACGTCGTGGCAGCCAGCCATATCCATATTGCTGAGAAAAACGAACTGCGGCGTGAACATTATAAGGGAAAAGGTCTGGATTGTATGCCGGATGTTTCCGCGTCCATGCTGCGTTCGGAAATTATGATCGTATCGGGAGAAAAGCAGGAGTTTTCTACACTGCTCTCTTCGATTTGCGGAACGACACGCGGCAAGGTTTTAGTCTCTACGATTCCGAACCGGAATGTCGATTATATTTTGGATCGCGTGGCGAAGGCGACCCATGTTGTTTGCGTCGCGAGTGAGGATAGGGAGGATGGAACGCATTTCAGTCATCTGACCTATTCCAAGCGGTTTCCCAATCACATGAAGTCTGCGGTAGAAGATATTTTCCGCTCCATTGGTGAGATCGAAACCGAACAGCTTATGTAAACAGACATAACAGAAATCAGCTGAGAATATCTTGTAACAGTGAACCGGAAAGGGGAACCGCAATGAAACAAGATATGCTCAGCTTTTCTGATGTCCGCAGATTGCGCGCATCCCCGTTTTTTGTCTTTTTGACAGCCTGTATGCTGTGCGGCATCATTGCGGGATGTTTGACCGGCATGCGTATTCCGCAGGCGGATGGAAGCTATGCGCAGGAGATTGCGGCTTTGCTCACGTGTAATGTAACCGGACAGCTGCCGGCGACGCGCACAGTGCTGCTGTGCTTGGCAGGTACGTTTGGATGGCCGCTTGCGTTGCTGCTGTTCGGGAAACCGATAGGGAGACAGCTGTGGGTAGCTCTGATCATCGCGCTGCGCGGCTTTTTTCTTGCATTTGCGGTGGCGGCCGCGCTTCTGGGATCTGGTCTGTGGGGCGTGTATCTGTCCTTTGTCTCCATCGGCATCTCAGCTGCGTTGTGGGTGCCTGCACTGCTGCTGTTTGGCACGGCTTGTCTTGAGTCGGGCTGCCAGGGCAGGTATTTGCAGGCATTTGGTCGATGCCGCACGGCAGTGTCATTGTGTGCGGCGTTGTTTCTGTTGTCTGCGCTGTGGCGGCTGCTTGTCGTCCCGATGTTGCTCCGCATATGGATGTAAAGTGACGTCACAGAAAAACAGAATAATTTATTGACACGGAACGATGTATGGAAGCCTGTCCAAAATGGGAAAGGATGGTCTGATTCGTTTTGTCTGCGAGGAAGAAAAACAAAGGCTATATGTCATCACACAGCTGGGAAATGAGGGAGACATCGACACCGACGGCTTTCGTATTATTGAACATCTGAAACAGGAAAAAAGAGCATATGTCAAAGCAATGAGAAAAGCGGGACGACAAATTATATGCCGTCCCGCTGCCTGTCAGCAAGGGTCGACAGACTCTAGTATACATACAATATTTTTGCGTTTTTCTGGCGAAATCGCTCCTCAGCCGAATGATGCGGCATTGTCGACCGCAGCTTGTTCGTGCGTTGTGCGCAGGGGAATGATGCGCTGGTTGCGGCTGCCGCGAAATTGCAGCGAAATGTCCTTTTCCGCCTCAATGAACTCGCCGTCCACCAAGACGTCGATGCAGGAGAGCATATTGTCCGTCACGCCGGCGCGAAAGACACTGCCGCCCGGCATCAAATCTACATCGTAGGTATAGCCGGTATAGCACCAGATGTTTTTTTGCGGATAGGCTTTGCGTATGCGGCGCAGGAGAGGAGCGAGCACAGCCTGATTTTCCGGCTCAAACGGTTCGCCGCCGAGCAACGAAAAACCTGCAATATAGTCGGGCGCAATCGCTTGAATTAGCTCTTGCTCAGTCTGCGCGGTAAACGGCTGGCCAAACGAAAAATCCCATGTCTGCGCATTGAAGCAGCCCTTGCAGTGGTGGCGGCAGCCAGAGACAAACAGGCTGACACGCACGCCCGGGCCGTTGGCGATGTCATATTTTTTGATTTCTCCGTAATTCATCGTTTATAGATGCAACACGCGGTCCTTGATTTCCTGTGTACGGCCCTGATTCCAGAACTGCGTGCCAATATAGCCACAGGTGCGGCGAGCTACTGCCATTTGGTTCTGGTCGCGGTTGCCGCAGTTCGGGCATTCCCAAATCAGCTTGCCGGAGTCGTTCTCTTTGATGAGAATCTCACCGCTGTAGCCACAGACCTCGCAGTAATCGCTCTTGGTATTCAGCTCGGCATACATGATATTGTCATAAATGAACCGCATGACGGACAGCACAGCCGGAATGTTATTTTGCATGTTGGGTACTTCCACATAGCTGATTGCGCCGCCCGGAGACAGTTTTTGAAATTCCGCTTCAAAGGCCAGCTTATCAAACGCATTGATTTCCTCCGAGACATGGACATGATAGCTGTTTGTGATATAGTTTTTATCCGTGACACCCGGAATGATGCCAAAGCGTTTTTGCAGGCATTTGGCGAACTTATAAGTTGTGGATTCCATCGGCGTTCCATAGACGGAATAGCTGATATTCTCCGCCTTTTTCCATTCAGCGCACTTGTCGTTTAGCCGCTGCATGACAGCCAGCGCAAACGGGCGCGCCTCCGGGTCGGTGTGTGATTTACCAAGCATGCGCATGCACATTTCATACAGACCGGCATAGCCGAGTGAAATGGTCGAATAGCCGTTATACAGCAGCTTGTCGATCTTTTCGCCCTTTTTCAGGCGGGCAAGCGCGCCGTACTGCCACAAAATCGGCGCGACATCAGAGATCGTGCCAAGCAGCCGTTCATGCCGGCAGCGCAGCGCACGGTGGCACAGCTCCAGACGCTCATCCAGTATGCGCCAGAACGTGTCCATATCTCCTTCAGCCGAGCACGCGACATCCACCAGATTGATGGTTACGACGCCCTGATTGAAGCGACCATAAAACTTGTGGGTGCCGTCCGGATTGCGCTGGGAATCCTCAACCGTCAGGAACGAGCGGCAGCCCATACAGGTATATACATTTCCTTTGAGCTGCTTCATAATTTTGGCGGAGATATAATCCGGCACCATGCGCTTGGCCGTACACTGTGCTGCAAGCTCCGTCAGATACCAATAGGGAGAGTCCTCTGTGATGTTGTCCTCATCAAGTACATAAATCAGCTTTGGAAACGCAGGTGTGATCCACACGCCCTTTTCGTTCTTGACGCCCTGCATACGCTGGCGCAGTACCTCTTCAATGATGAGTGCGAGATCATCGCGCGTCCGTCCCTCCGGAACTTCATCCAGATACATAAATACTGTAACAAACGGCGCCTGCCCATTGCAGGTCATCAGAGTGATAAGCTGATACTGAATGGTCTGGATACCGCTCTTGATCTCCTCATGTAAACGCATTTCTGTGGTTTTGTCAATGGCGTCCGCATTCATGCTCTCGCCGCACAGCTTACGCTCCTTGACAACACTGGCGCGCAGTTTTTTGCGGCTGATATCGACAAACGGCGCAAGATGCGACAGGGTAAACGACTGGCCGCCGTATTGGTTGCTGGCAACCTGTGCGACAATCTGCGTGGTCACATTGCAGGCCGTGAAAAAGCTGTGCGGCTTTTCAATCAGCGTGTCGCTGATGACCGTGCCGTTTTGCAGCATATCCTCGAGGTTAATGAGGTCACAGTTGTGCTCTTTCTGCGCAAAATAATCCGAATCATGAAAGTGGATGATGCCCTCCTCGTGCGCCTGTACAATATCCTCCGGAAGCAGTACGCGCTTGGAGAGATCCTTGCTGACCTCGCCAGCCATGTAATCACGCTGGGTCGAATTAATAATGGGGTTCTTGTTGGAATTCTCCTGCTTAACCTCCTCATTGATATGGTCGATCAGCGCGAGAATGCCGTTATCCGTCGTGTTGGATTTGCGCGCAAGCTCACGCTTATAGCGGTAGCGTACATATTTCTGCGCGACCTCATAGCCGCGCATGCCCATGATGCTGATTTCCACCATGTCCTGGATATCTTCAACATTGACAGCATGGGGCGAGTGCTGTACCTGCTGTGCAATATCGTCCGCGACCGCGCGAATCTGATATTTGTTCATCTTATAGATGTTTTCTACCTCGTTGTTTGCGGCGGAAACTGCATTGATAATTTTGGAAAGGTCAAAGGCTACCTCCTCACCATTGCGTTTGATTACTTTGGTTTTCGTATGCGTTCTCATTCTTAAATAACACCTTCCAGCTTATGAAATATATGCGCACGACACTATATATAGTAGGTAAAATCGTGAACAAAAACAATATGTTGTTTCGACATGTAATATAATACATCAAAATATCTCATTTGCAAAGAGGCAAATTGTAAATTTTTTTTGGAGAACTGCCTGAAAATTCGGGCTTCAGACCTTTTGACAATGGGATCTGTTGCGATTTTGCCGGATTTTGTGGAAAAAGCTGCGGCAAGTGCGGCTCGTAATTGCATAAAACAGGCGGGTGCTCTGCAAAAAAATTTCCCTCCAGCAGGTAGCCGGAGGGAAGAAACGATTCGATTACGATTCGCCATCATCGCCAGCGTCCAGAGCAAGCTGATGCTTGATAAACTGACGCGCCGTGCGCGGAGAGCGTCCATTGCGGCGAATGGCAAAGCGCTCGGCCAGCAGATGTAGTTCATCCACAGGCAGCGTCAGGCCGTAATCCTGCGCCAGCTGATCGACAATGAACAGATACTCATTTTTAACCGGATTGGAAAATGTGATCTCAATGCCGAAACGATCGGACAGCGACGCGGCGTTCTGGCGTGCGTCGCGCGCGTGCACATCGTCACCCTCACGGTCGGAAAAACGTTCACGGATAATATGGCGGCGGTTGGAGGTCGCATAAATGACCATATTGCGCGGCATATCTGCCACGCCGCCCTCTATAAATCCCTTCAGCGCGGAGAAACGATCGTCCTCTGCCTCAAACGAAAGATCATCTAAAAACAGAATGAAGCAGAACGGGCTTTGTTTGATACACGCGCATACATCGGGGAAGCACTGGATCTGGTTGTTTGGAAGCTCGATGATTTTTAAACCACGTGCGGCAAATTCATTGGATACGGCCTTAACCGTGGAGGATTTGCCGCAGCCACGGTCGCCATATAATAGGATATTATTGGCTTGCTTCCCGTCCAGCAGGGCAAGGGTATTGTCAATAATGGCCTTTTTCTGCACCGCATAGCCCTTGAGATCAGTCAGGCGAATCGGATCAGGTGTGTCGATCGCGAGCGGCTTGCCGTCTCGAACCGTGAATGCGCTCGCGCGCGCAAAGTAGCCCGAGCCGTGCTTGCGGTACATCTGACACAGGCCATCGCAGTTGCCAAATGGCAGCGGAGAGCCGGAGGGAAAGCCAGGAAGCGCATCGAACAGTTCGCTCAGTTCATTTGGGAACACATTGCGGGCCATTTGAATCAGATCCTTGCCGCTCAGCGAGATGAGCGAATTGATGGTATACAGGTCAAAATCCACGGCAGTGCGAATATCAGAGGAAATTTTTCCGGAGGGGTTGCGGCTGAGCGCATTGGAATCAAAATGAATTTCCTTAGCCAGCAGCTTGCCGGGGTCGCCCTGCTGATAGTGCAGGCGGCAAAGGCGCGCATAGCTTTTACAGAATGCATCCGGCGTCTGTTCCAGCGCGCACAGCGTGTCGGCGTAGAGCTGAAAAATCTCCGTGTGCTTGATCGAATGTAATATGGTCAGCGACTGCATACGCAGCTGTAATAGTTTGCTGTTTATCATAAGCGCATCACCTCAAAAATTACTTTATGCGCTTTACACGATAGCACAAAGTTTGACGCTTTGCAAGTGACTGCCGGAAAAAGGGCACGGCTTGCGCTACCAAATTGTATAGATCCAACATGGAAATGGATTGTCTCACAAACAAGCCCATTTGAATTAGTTACAGATTACATGATTTTTCATATGAATGGCTTCTTTGGCTTTTGTAACCATTTGAGCAGGTGTAAGACCGTAAGCGGATAGAACGTCAGAAGCCTTGCCGCTATGGCCGAACACATCGTTTACACCATGCCTGATAATGGGTACAGGACAGTTTTCTGCACAAAATTCGGCAACTGCAGCGCCTAGTCCGCCAATGATATTGTGTTCCTCAGAGGTCACGATTGCGCCAGTCTCCAAAGCAGCTGTTTGAATAATATCAGTATCTAGAGGTTTGATGGTATGCATGTCGATGACACGGGCAGAAATGTTTTGTTCTTCCAGCAACTGTGCGGCTTGCAGGGCAATCTGCACCATCATGCCGTTGGCGATGAGAGTCACATCATTCCCTTCGCGCAGCATACACCCCTTGCCCAACTCAAAGGAATAATTTGGAATGGAATCAGTGACCGTTTCCACCGCCAATCTGCCTAGCCGCATATAGGCGGGGCCGTTATATTGGATCAGCGCTTCAACGGCCTGACGCATTTCATGTGCATCGCATGGACAAAGTACCGTCATTCCCGGAATGACTCGCATGAGGGCAAAATCTTCGATGCATTGATGGGTGGCGCCGTCTTCACCAACGGAGAGCCCGCCGTGCGAACCGATGATTTTTACGTTCATGTCGGGGTATGCGATGGAATTGCGTATCTGTTCCCAAGAGCGTCCGGCAGCAAACATGGCGAATGTATGTGTAAAGGGCATAAAGCCACAAGTCGCAAGTCCTGCTGCTACGCCCTGCATATTGGCCTCAGATATTCCCATGTCAAAGTACCGATCTGGATGTGCCTCACAAAAAAATTTACTCATGGTGGCACCAGCCAGATCTGCGTCAAGGCAAACGATCTCAGGATATTGACTTCCCAACGCAGCAATTGTATGGCCATATGCCATTCTGGTTGCAATTTTCTCAGCCATTTATCACGACCTCCCTAAATATTTTTGTGGATTAGTACCAAATCTCACTCAGTTTTAGCAGT
>CAZEMM010000057.1:0-10242 GCA_964513445.1 uncultured Butyricicoccus sp.
ATTTGAATCGCAAGACTTCATTGCTCTAATCTCTGTTCAAACGATACCGGAGGGATTGATTTCCCTCCGGCATCGCCCTTCAAAATCATTGCTCAAATCCGGAGCCGTCAGAAAAATGGCAGTTCGATTTTCTAAAGCGGGAGGGTATCGCATGAATCAGCCAAAGGACATCAAAGCCGTATTTATTGATCTGGATGGTACGCTGTTATATCACATGGATCGGGTATCAGCGCGCAACATACAGGCCATACGCCGTATACAGGAGAAAGGCGTGAGGACGGTCATCGCCACAGGCAGGCCGGCATATGAAACGGATTTTGCTGTGCAGGCGACCGGTGCGGACACCTTTCTGATCACCATGAACGGCTTGGCTGTTTATGAGAATTACAAAACACGCACGCTGCTGTACGAGGCATATTTACAGAATCGGGCAACAGAGCAAATTATTGATTATCTGTTGGAACAACAGGTGTTTTTTGAAGCGTATATCGGCGAGCGCGCCTGTTATCCAGTTGAAACAGAGTCTTTTTTGCGCGAGAGCGGTATACCGGAGGACAAAATACAGTTTTTTCTGCAAACGGCGCAGCCAATTGAGGACATCCGGCAAATCTGCAAAAAGCAGCCGCATATCAATAAATTTTTCTTTGTTGAGGGAAGGCCGGCGTGCATTGCCGCAATGCGGGATACGCTCGGTGGGATAAACGGCGTCAGGACGCTGCAAAGCAGTGACAGCTTTGTCGAGATTCTGCCGGACAATATGGATAAAAAGCGCGCGGTACATGCCGTGCGGACCATGCTCAGGCTGACACCGGAGCAGATTATGGTCATCGGGGACAGCGAAAACGATCTGGGCATGTTTGATGAGGCAGGAACCTGCGTCGCGATGGGCAATGCTTTTGCGCGCCTCAAGGAAAAAGCGGATTATATTGCACCGGCCACTGAGCAGGACGGCGTAGCATGGGCATTGGAAACCCTGATTTTGGGAGAATAAGAAAATATGGCAAGAATCGAGCCTATTTATGCAAACGAGATCGAATCTGCGCTGGCGCACAGCACGCGGCAGTATCTGACCGGCGACCTTAAGCTGCCGCAGCAGCTGCGCTTTATCAAGGATACCGAAATTGAATCCGGTATCAGCAGCTATCCCACGTATCAGTGGGAGCAGCCGCATTATCATACCATCACCAGTGAATATTGTTATATCCTGTCCGGAGAGACAAAGTATATAGATTTGGACACGCAGGAGGAATATCACTTCAAAGCGGGCGATTTCTATGTGCTGCGGAAGGATGTACCGTATCTGCAAAAATGTCAGGCAGGCTGCCGGCTGTTCTTTGTCAAGGCGCCGGGCATCAACGATAAGGTATCCGTCGAACTGACACCGGACATGCAGGCGTGGTGTTCCGATTGGAACGCCGCATGGCCCTGCGATTATGAAACAGAAAAAAACAGGCGAAATGCGCCTGCGAAATAAATTTTATATTGCTAGCTTCACCTAACCCTTCTTAATGCTGCCGGGGCGAAAAACGCTCCGGCAGCAAATCCAACCAAGGTTACCGTTTAAAAATATCTGCTGCGTTAAAAAAGCGAACGCACCAAACATTTACGTACACACATAAAAAAACAGGCATCAACCCGGATGGAAAAAGGACGTTGCTTGTACGGACAATTTGACAGATTCCCCGCAAATAGCACGCCGCGCCCCTCTGGCAGCAGAGGAGGCGCGGTGTGCTGGTTGATGCGCAAAACGGTTGTATGCGTTGGCCGGACGGCTGCCCAGCCGCATCAGCCCTGGCGCATCAGCTCATGCGGAACGATTCGCAGTCTGTGCATTTGGTCTCGGTCGGGTTCATCTCATGCGTGCCGACAGAGATGCTCTCCAGTGCGCAGTATTCCGCATCCTTGCAGTGGTTTGCGCACTGCTCTACCGTACAGTGGATGCTCTTGTTTGCATGACATTTGTCCATGCTCGGTTCCTCCTTTTCGGGGACGCGTTAAAAACGTCCAGCTTGCAGATATCGCCTGGAAAACGCGGATCCGCGCTTTCGCTGGTTCACTGCTATCATGTCCATCTGTCCGCCGTTTTATTCCTGCGTCGCCTGCTGCGCCTGTCTTTCCTGCTCCGCCTGCTGATTCTGCTCGTCGACAGCACACTGAATCAATTGCAAAAAATCATCCCAGCCGTCGTTTTGTATGATGGTCTTGGGGCAAATTTTACCGGAAAAATCGCGGTGCTGCTTCACGTCGTCAATTGACAAATCGTATCGCCGCAGCAGATACGCCGTCAGCTGCGCCGCGTTTTGCATAGTCTGCTGAAAATCACCGCCTTCGTTTACGCACAGCTCGATGCCAATGCCATGCAGATTCCCGTCGCCCTCACTGCTGTCACCTGCATGATAACCGATCTCGTCATCCGGCAGATGATGCCATATCTCCGTCTGATCAACGGTATAATGCCAGCTTTTTTGCTCTGTCCAGCAGTTCTGATGTAAATAGTCATTATGTGCCTTTGCCGTCGCATTTGCGCCGGTGTTATCCGTCTCATGTATGACGACAAAGCGAATGGTTCGTGTCTGCCCGGGTCGCGCCATTGAATCACGCGAAATATAATCGGTATGCACTTCAATGCCTGCAATTTCATCCGGTACATCCGCGTCATGCGTCATCGTATTTCCGGCAAATACAACGTACAGCACACAGCAGGCCAGCACAATGGACAGCGCGGCGCAAATCGCCCACCACAGGATTACGCCGATATCACGCTTTTTTGTCTTTTTTCGCGCCATGAATCGCTCACCCCTGTCATGCTATGCTGTCTGGCTGTAAAAAATCCCGCCTGAATTGCTCTCAGGCGGGACTTTTTGGTCTGTCACGGGTGGAAAGAGCTGTTGGATCGGGCGCTTTTCAATATCGTATTACAGGTGCTGTCCAATTCGCTCGCAATTTCTGAAACGTCCTTTTCTCCATATAGCAGATCCCGAATATGCAGATAAAATTCTTTCCGGACTTCATTCCATCCCGGATTATTTCCGGTGTAATTGTTATTCCGCCCCAGGTTTTCAATATATTTCCATACATTGTTCAATTCGGACTTGTACTTTTCCGATACCTTGCTGCTCACCGGAATAGCGGCGGCAGAGTAATCGAGCCAATCAGACTCATAAATATATTTGACGAACGCCTTGGCGACATCCACCTTCGCGTCATCCCCGTTGTCGAATACCTGAAAGGTCAAATACGTAGTGGTATTGAACCCCGCACCGTCTTCTGAGGGGAAATTTACCAACCCATAATCCAGGCCAGCTTCGTCATACATGATCTGGTGCGATGTGTTTGCGCAATAAATGGCAAGCTGCCCGTTCATAAAGAGATCGTAGCAGTCGAGCATTTCAAGGTTTTCGGCATTCGGCGGAAAGTATCCATTTTCGTTACAGTCGCGGAGCCACTGGAGAGCCGCGGTTCCTTCCGGCGTCTCGAGATCAAACAGGTTGTCGTCATCAAAAAATGTGCTGCCACGGCTGCGGAGCAGCGTCATAATGTGCATATCGCCCGACGAATTGGCGGCATACATCATCATGGGATAGACAGAGTTCGGCAGCTCCGCCCGAAGAGCGCGCAATATTTCATCCCACTCTTCCAGCGTCCAGCTCTGGATTGTATCCTCCTCTGTCAGATATGCGTCCAGCCCCGCCTGGCGGAACAGCTCCCGATTATAGCATAAGACCATCTGCGAGCCGAAAAACGGCATCAGATAGGTCTTTCCGTCGAACCGGCAGGTCTCCCATACGCTCTCATCGATATCAGAATAGATCTCATCGCTGATGATATCATCCAACGGCACAACGCGCCCTGTGAAGAGATAGCTCGAGAGGTTGGAGAAAAGCACATCAACGGCGTCTTCGGTGTCAAAGCAACCGTCGAGTTCCGCCGTCTGCCTGTCGCCGCTGTACTGCGTGACATGCACGGTCACATCAGCCTCTGTATACTGCGCCGCAAAATCCTCCGCAGCCGCAGACAAAAAGGAATATATGTCCTGATAATCCTCCAGTCCTGCGGGCGGATCAATTGAAAAGAGCGGAGTCTTGATGTTCAGCGTAACTGCGGGTTTCGATTCTGTTCCACATCCTGTCATAAGGCTCAGCAATGCAGCACCAATCAGAGCAAAGCAAATCATGCGCCGTTTCATAAATATGGCCTCCTCAGTTTTTATTCTCAAGTACCCGTTTCAGGGTGTGCAGCAACTCAGGTATATCGATCGGTTTGCTTACATGTGCATTCATACCGGCATCAAACGCCTTCTTCTTATCCTCTTCGAATGCGTCAGCCGTCATCGAGATGATCGGAATAGATGCCAGTGCCGGGTCAGACAGTCTGCGGATGCGGCGGGTTGCGTCATATCCGTTCATAACAGGCATCTGAATATCCATCAGAATCGCTTGATAATAGCCGGGTGCAGAATTTGCCACCTTGTCAACCGCTTCCTGACCGTTTTCGGCGCAGTCCAGCTCAAACCCCGCCATTTCCAAGACAGTCATCGCGAGTATGCGATTGAGCTCAACGTCCTCAACCAGAAGCAGCCGTTCGCCGTTGAATTGGCTATACGAATCCGGTTGCTCTTCAGTCTGTTTGCTTTGTCCTCCGTAGACGCGCTGAAGCGCGTTGCGCAAATCGGACTGGAACAGCGGCTTGTTCACAAAATCCGTCACACCCACTGTTCGCGCTTCCTCTTCAATATCCGTACAATCATAGGCGGACAGGAGGATAATCGGTGCGTCATACCCAGCAATCTGGCAGATACGTCGGGTCGTCTCAATTCCATCCATATCCGGCATTTGCCAATCGATGATAAAGACACGGTATGGATCTCCAGCCTGGGCGGCCTCTTTGGATCGCGTCACAGCTTCGCTGCCGCTCACAGTCCATTCCGCGCGCAGCCCGATTTGGTTCAGCATGGCAGAAACGCTCTGACAGGTATCCACGTGGTTGTCCACAACAAGGCCGCGCAGTCCCTGGAACTGTTCCATTGGCTCGTACCTCTGCTGCTCGTCTTGAAGGCGGAAATCTATCGTCACGACGAACTCTGTTCCCTTGCCTTCCTCGCTTTGGACGGTGATCGTGCCGCCCATCAGGTCAACGATTTTCTTGGTGATGGCCATACCCAGACCGGTACCCTGAATGCCGCTGACAGTGGACGAACGCGCACGCGTGAACGGTTCAAAGATCGTCTTAAGAAATTCTTCGCTCATGCCGATGCCGGTATCCTTCACGCGGAATTCATACGTACCATAGCCCGCGCGGGTCGATTCAGACTCCGTAATCCGTACCGAAATCGCGCCGCCGGCATCTGTAAATTTCATCGCGTTGGATAGAATGTTCAGCAGGATTTGATTGAGCTTGAGCCGGTCACAATAGATCTCCTCATCGGTGACAGCCACCATGTCAATAGAGAACTCGATTTGCTTGGAACAGATACTCACATGAAGGATATCTCTGAGATCACGGCATATTTCCGCAAGGTTCTCCGGCTTCACGTCCAGATCCATTTTTCCGGATTCAATGCGGGACATATCCAAAATATCGTTGATCAGCGAGAGAAGGTGACTGGAGGAACTCTCGATCTTTCTCAGATAGTCAGCCACACGCTCCTTATCATCAATACAGGCAGTGGCCAACGCAGTAAACCCGACAATCGCATTCATCGGCGTCCGGATATCATGGGACATATTGTTGAGGAAATTTGTTTTCGCACGGCTGGCAGATTCCTCCGCCGCCAATGCATCCGCAAGCTGCTTGCGATGCTCAACCTCCAAACGGTACTGCCTGGAGCGCCTGCGGATCATGATCGCGACGGATACGAGAATCCCCACGTACAGGATCGTAAAAATCGTAACAAACAGAAGCACCAGATACTTTCCCTGCTCTTCAAATACATCCCTTGGAACCGTCGTGACAAAAAACCAGTCGATCTCGGGAAACGGAGAGAATACGACCACAAGCTCCTCGCCGACCGCGCTGGTGTACTCCAGCGTAAATCCCTGCTGGGACTCGATCAACTGGTGGATAATCTCAAGGGAATATTCTTTCGGAAGCGTACCGTCCGCAAGCTCTTCAAAGAAGTTGTCGATCTTCTGCGCGGTAAAATCCCGCTCAACGCTGACGATATAATTGCCGTCCGTGTCAATGATGCTGCTGTAGCCGCGCCCGTCATAGCAGTCGATCTTCAGGAGATCCTGTAAGGCGTCCACATACATCTGGCAAACAATATATGTATAGGTTTGCCCCTGCACGGAAAACGGCTCAATTTCCGTCCCGCACAGCAGGATCTCACCTACGCCGTCGGCATTGGATTCTTCGTTTTTCATATGCCGGATAAAGGATCCGTTGGCGCTGACGCAGGAATCAAGCAGGCTTTCGTCATATTTACGCACCATGGAACTGCTGACAGAATACCCGTCATCGGTGATCAATGTGATCTGGATACAATCCATCAGATCTTCAAAGGAGTTCAGCCCCAAAACAAGCGCATCCTCCGAATCGAACTGATTGATCTTCAAAGAGTAGGCAATGCCCTTGAGCGTATCCCATTGCTCATCCAGGCTGGTGGCAATGGACTGTTCATCGTGCAATGACAGCTCTTGCATGTTTTGTACAGCAGTTTTCATGACCTCGTCTGTAACAAGATGATAACAGTTTATCCAGACTATGACCATTGCTGTGATCAACGCTGCAAAGCCAATGATGCCCTTTGCCTTTGCATGCCCTACTTTTTTTAGCTTGCTATACTTATCGGGGCTACCCATATAATCCAACCCCATATCTTGAATGTTCAATCAACATCACTTTACATGATTCCCCCCCTCTTTTTTTTGCCACGAGTTCAGCAAGCGGAGTCCATGGTTATTCCACTTCCCTCTTAAACGCTTGCGAATACGGGCTATTACTCAACTGTATTCTTTCGCTTAGGAAAATGCTTTTTGAGAAACGGCGGAAGCGCCGCGTTGATCTTGCCCTCCGGGTACTGCCGAATGTTGACCAGATAATAGATCACTGCGAGAATAACGGACATATAAAATGAAGCGTTCGGACGGCGGAAAATTCCAGCAGTCGCATATGCATTAAGTAGCATTAGAATAAATGAAATGCCAAACGCCCCCGCGTCCATCGTAAAATACATCGCCGCATTTTTGCACAACGCTTTGCCGATCAGATAGACAAAATACAATACGAAGGCAAGGAACAGCAGCAATCCGACTATACCGTAGAGAAAATAAATTCCGTGAAAATCATTTTCAACATCGTACTGTTCGCCCTTAAATTCCATCTTCTCACGTTCCAAGCCAAACAGACGGGATGGGAATGGCTCTTCATCCATCAGCAGCGAGCAAAACATGATCTTGTTGCGGCGTACGCCTGTAATCGCGGTGACATCCGTTTTAAAGTCACACTGCTCCATAACATATTCCAAGCCAAAGCGCTGCACAAGATCGCTGCAGTAATAAACATAAATCTGGTTGAGTGAACGCATCTGTTCCAGATCAGTCCGTTCCTCCTGCTCCTCCTCTGTCAGCTCGGAAAGATCGGTTCCGCGCTGTTCTGACATCGCAGACAGATCCTCCTGCTTTTCCTGCATTTCCTTCGCATAGGACATCTGGTGCTCATACATCGGGGAAACCTTGTAGCCGGCTAAGCACAGTACGGCAATGACAATCATCGTGATATATCGTGTTTTCTCCGCTTTTCCGCACAATCCGGCGACAAGCATCAATCCAAACAGCGAGGCGAATACCGCCATATATGCCAGCCGTGTACCGAGCAGATACAGCTGCCCGCAGGCGAGCACAGCAGTGATGACAAAAATCGCGGGATTTTTTGCGCGATACGCCATACAAAGCAGCACCGGCGTGACCATACTCAAGATCGCCGCCTGTGAATTGGTGGTAGAAAACCAACCGAGCACACCTGATTGCGTATCCTGATAAGTGTGCGGATTGCTTCCTGTAATCACGCTGAGCAGCACCACAACAGTGATAATCGCAAAACTGATAAGAATTCCCGTCCGAATCCAGCGGAACGCCCGCTTATCCGCCCTGCAAAAGGAAATAAAGCACAGCGTAAACAGCGGAATCTGCACCACGCGGATATAATTAGTCAGATCGGCAAACGGGCTGACAAAGCCCGCATAGGCGCATGCCAGCGCATGCAGCACATAAAAGACACCGCATACGACTGCAAGATACCAATAATATCGTCTCCGCTTAGACAGCAGAAAGCCTGCGATCGTCACAGCCACAAGCACAGCCATTCGCAGCACAAGTGTTAACAAAGCGCTACCGCCGCGCTGATCCTGCCAATATGACAAAACATCCATCATCGGCTGAATGGCAAAAACGATATAAATAAAAACGGCCAGATGCTTTTTAAGCAATGACCGGAAACGCCGCATGGATTGTGCTGCTCTCATATGACCGCTCATCCTTCTCTGTTTGTCTAATCGAATCGATTTTACATCAATGATACTTAATTATTATACCGTTCTGTCAATGGAATGTCAAGTCGCAGGCACACAGCGCTCACGGTTTCCTACAGATAATGATATTGCTTGCCCTTTGCCAGCAGCAGCGCCTGCGAAATGACGCACGCCAGCGCCTCCGCAACCATCAGCGCCCACCAAATGCCCTCGATGCCAAACAGCACGGGCAGCACCAGCACACAGACGAGCTGAAATACCAGCGCGCGCAAAAAGGAAATCACTGCGGAGATCAGGCCGTCATTAAGCGACGTAAAAAGGATGACGTGTAAATATTGACGCCCGCGAGAACAAATGACAATGGGACGCATAAAAAAGGTGCCAAGGACAGACACGGCAATGCCGCTTCCGATCGCCACATACACGATCATGGAAAAATAGCGGTTTGCCGTCCTGCGCTCTCCCATGCCAAGCGTCATGGCAACCAGCGCGCTTCCGCCCGTTCCAAGCATAAACCCGATCGCGCTACACAGCATGACAAACGGCCAGACAAGATTGATGGCGGCATACGCAGAAAACGGCGGTGCACACAGGCCCCGCCGTTTTTGCTCGTTATAAAATTTACTTCATTACTGCGCCGAGAAACGCCTTTGTGCGCTCCTGCTGCGGATGTTCAAAAATCTGCTCCGGCGTGCCCTCCTCTGTGATGTAGCCGTCCGACATAAAGATCACTCGATCCGCCACATCGCGGGCAAAGCCCATCTCATGCGTGACGCAGACCATCGTCATGCCCTCTTTGGCCAGCGACTTCATAACGTCGAGCACCTCGCCGACCATCTCCGGATCAAGTGCGCTTGTCGGCTCGTCAAACAAAATCGCCTTTGGCTTCATGGCGAGCGAACGGGCAATCGCAACTCGCTGCTTTTGTCCGCCGGAAAGCTGCGCGGGATATGAATTTGCCTTTTCCGCCAAACCGACGCGCTCCAACAGCTGCATTGCCTGCTGCTTTGCCTCCTGCTCGCTCATCAGCTTCTGCTTAACCGGTGCAAGCATCAGATTGTCCAGCACCGTCAGGTGATTAAACAGATTAAAGTGCTGGAATACCATGCCCAGCTTCTGCCGCACCTTGTTCATATCGGTGCTTTTATCCGTGACGTCCTTGCCGTCAAAGAGGATCTGTCCGCCGGTCGGGTCCTCCAGCCGGTTGAGACAGCGCAGAAATGTACTCTTGCCCGAGCCGGACGGGCCAATGACAACGACGCATTCACCCGGCTTGATATGGCAGTCAATCTTTTTGAGCACCTCCAAATCGCCGAAGCTCTTTTTTAAATCCTTAACGATTATCACTCTGACGCAGCCTCCCTTCAATAACAGCCAAAATTTTGGTCATGATCTTTACGATGATGTAATAAATAATCGCAACCGCAATCAGCGGCAGGAACGCCTCATAGGTACGCGATACGATGAAATCGCCCGCTTTGGTCAAGTCGACAATGGCGACATAGCCGACAATCGACGTCTCCTTGACCAGCGTAATCATCTCATTGCCCAGCGCAGGAATAACATTCTTAATGGCCTGCGGCAGGATGATATAGCGCATCGTCTCGCCATAGGTAAAGCCGAGCGAGCGTCCGCCTTCCATCTGTCCGACATCCACCGCCAGAATTCCCGCGCGAATATTTTCCGCAACGTATGCGCCGCTGTTAATGCCAAAGGACAGGATCGCTGCAAAAACTGCAAACCTGCTGCGGAAAATAACCATGAACATAATCAGC
>CAZEMM010000057.1:10252-13594 GCA_964513445.1 uncultured Butyricicoccus sp.
CCATTGACGGCGTACCGCGCAGGATATCAATATAAATTCCCGCGATACTGGACAGTACGGTTCTGCGCTTTTTGCGCGTCTCGGTCAGCTTCATCAGCGCGATAACAAAACCGAGCACTATGCCCAAAATACCAGCCGCAACCGAGATGCCCAGCGTCACGCCAAGACCCTTCAGCATGAGCTGATAGCCGTTGGTATCCACAAAGACATACTTCAGGTTTTCCAAAAAGCCCTTTGGCTTTTGTTCGTCAGAATCTGTATCTGCCGTGTCGGCGGCAGCCCCCTCGTCGCCCTCGATATACTCGCTGACCAGCTTGTCAAACGTGCCGTCCTCGCGAATCTTTGCAAGGCCGCTGTTGATCTTCTCCATCAGCTCCGGATTGTCTTTGCCAACCGCGATGGCGTATTCCTCTGTCGATGTCTCATCCTCAATCATTTTGAGCGTATCCGGATTGTTTGCAACAAAATTCTCTGCCGGATTTTTGTCGATGACAACCGCGTCCACGCCGCCGTTATTGAGCGTAACCACCGCGTCCGTGCCCTTTTTAAACCGCTGCACTTGCGTATCAGCGTCCGTGATAACCTCGTTATCGTCCGCCGGTGTGCAAAGGATGTCCCCCGTCGTACCCTCTTGCACCGCAATCTTTTTACCGTTCAGATCGGCAAGCGATGTAATGTCGCTGTCTATCGGCACGATGATGCACTGCGTCGCTGTATAATAGCTGTCGGAGAAATCGACCGACTGCTGGCGCTCCTCCGTCACCGTCATACCTGCAATAACCGCATCCAGGCTGCCAGTGGACAGCGACGCAATGAGCGATTTAAACTCCATATTGACGATCTTGACCTCGAAGCCCTCCGCCTCGCCGATTGCCTTGATGATCGCCATGTCGAAGCCGTCCGGTTCGCCGTCATTGTTCATGTACTCAAACGGCGGGAATTCCGCATTGGTGCCGACGGAGATGACATCGGCAGCCTTTGCCTGCGGCGTAACAACTTTAAAAAATACGCCAAATGCAAGCAGGCATGCCAAACACATCGCCAGCACACGCGTGATTCGTCTGTTCATGTTTGAATTCCTCTCTTTCCAAATATTAAGTTTTCAAAAAAAGAGGATGAGCGCGACGAAATCAGACGGTCGTTGTCTCATCCTCTCAATTTACAATTATAAATTTATTCAATCGGTGTGGTCCAGCCCATGTCGTCCTTCATCGTACCCCACTGGATGCCGGTCAGCGTGTCGTATAGTCTGTGTGTCACCGGGCCGATCTTTCCGCCGTTAATGTACGCGACCTGATCCTCGTAGCGCAGCTCGCCTACCGGTGAGATGACAGCCGCGGTTCCGGTGCCGAATACCTCTTCCAGCTTGCCATCATCGGCAGCCTTCATGATATCCACGATCGGCAGACGCTCCTCTGATACGGTATACCCCCACTTCTTGAGCAAATCGATGCAGGAGCGGCGGGTAACGCCCGGCAGCACCGTGCCGACACACGGCGCGGTATAGATCGTGCCGTCAATCTTGAAGAAGCAGTTCATTGAGCCGACCTCTTCGACATACTTGTGCTCGACGCCATCCAGCCATAAGCTCTGCTCATAGCCCAGCTCATGCCCCTTGACCTGCGAGATGAGCGATGCCGCATAGTTACCGCCGCACTTGGTAAAGCCGGTGCCGCCCGGGCATGCGCGGGTGTACTCATCCTCGACAAAAATCTTGACCGGATTGATGCCGGTGGAATAATACGCGCCGACAGGCGACAGGATAATCATGAACTTGTGTGTCTTTGAGGTGCGAACACCCAGATGCGGCTCATCCGCAATGATAAACGGACGAATGTACAGCGAGGTGCCCGGCTCGGACGGAACCCAATCCTCCTCAACCTTGACCAATGTCTTGATCGCCTGAATGAAGTCCTCAACAGACAACGACGGCAGACACATACGTTTATTGGTATTAATCATGCGTTCCGCATTGCATTCCGGACGGAACAGCTGAATCTTGCCCTCCGGTGTGCGGTATGCCTTGAGGCCCTCAAACGACTCCATAGCATAATGAAGCACCATTGCAGCCGGATCAATCTGAAGCGGCTGATACGGTACGATGCGCGCGTCATGCCAGCCGATGCCCTCCGTGTGTTCTACAATAAACATGTTATCGGTGTAGTAAACACCAAAGCCCAGATTGTGTACATCCGGCTTCGGCTTCTTTTCTGTTGCCGGCATAATCTTGATGTTAAGCATATTCGATTTCACTCTTTTCCCGCATAAAGCGTTTATAATTAAATTGCTATACGATTATTTTATATAACTTACCTGCATATTGCAAGAGTTATTGCTCACTTTTTCAAGGCAAATATGATTTTTATGCAGGTTTTTGCATCCTACGGCTTCATTTCGCATGAACAGCTGCATTATTTTGTTCACATTGGGCAGGATGCTGCGTTTTTACATATGCGTCGCGCGCGCCAAAAGGGGCCGCGCCTCAAAAGGTGCAGCCCCAGATTGATTGAAAGGGAAAGAAAAATTAAGCCTTGCCGTCGGAACCCAGAACGTTCACGATCTTGTGCGCTACCATATCCTTGACAGCCTGGCGAGCCGGCTTCAGGTACTGGCGCGGATCGAAATGATCCGGATGCTCGTTCATATACTTGCGGATAGTGGCAGTCATTGCCAGACGGATATCGGAGTCGATGTTGATCTTGCAGACAGCCAGCTTCGCAGCCTTACGCAGCTGCTCTTCCGGAATGCCGATTGCATCCGGCATATTGCCGCCGTTTTCGTTGACCATCTTGACGAACTCCTGCGGAACAGAGGAGGAGCCGTGCAGAACAATCGGGAAGCCCGGCAGGCGCTTGATGCACTCCTCAAGTACGTCGAAGCGCAGCGGAGGCGGAACCAGGATGCCATCCGCATTACGGGTGCACTGTGCTGGGGTGAACTTGTACGCGCCGTGGGAGGTGCCGATGGCAATCGCCAGGGAGTCACATCCGGTGCGGGAAACGAATTCCTCAACCTCTTCCGGACGGGTGTAGCTCTCGTTGCCAGCCTCAACAACAACTTCGTCCTCAACGCCGGCCAGCGTGCCCAGCTCAGCCTCGACAACAACGCCGTGGTCATGAGCGTACTCTACGACCTGCTTGGTCAGAGCGATGTTCTCCTCAAAGGACTTGGAGGATGCGTCGATCATAACAGAGGTAAAGCCGCCGTCGATGCAGGACTTACAAACTTCAAACGAATCGCCGTGGTCCAGATGCAGTGCGATCGGGATTTCCGGGTTATTGATAACAGCAGCCTCAACCATCTTTACCAGATAGGTGTGGTTTGCATATGCGCGGGCACCCT
>CAZEMM010000058.1:0-13539 GCA_964513445.1 uncultured Butyricicoccus sp.
TCTCAGCCCGGAAGTGTGCGAGCGAATGCGCGTGCGCGCACCGGGCTGCATAACCGGGGCCAAATGCCCCAATTGGTTGACATTTTTAGTTTACCACAATTTAGAATGTTTGTCATAGACTGAAATAAAAATATAAGGACGCCTTGCAGCATATTCATACGCAAGACATCCTTCATTTCATTAGTTGAAGCTGCCCTCTCCGTGCTGGCGGAACAGCTTTTCTACGCGCGCGCGCAGCTGCGGCTCCCGCTCCAGCGTCGGATCGTCCGCAAGGATATCCTGCGCCGCCTGCTGTGCCGCCTGCAACAGCCGCGTGTCGCCCGCGAGATCCGCCAGCTTCATCGGCGGCAGGCCATGCTGCCGCGTGCCGAAAAAATCACCCGCACCGCGCAGCTCCAAATCCTTCTGCGCGATGGCAAAGCCGTCGTTTGTGTGCACGAGCACCGTCAGCCGGTCACGCGCCGCCGTGCCGCGGTCGGCGCCGTAAAAGACGCAGTACGCCTGCCGTTTGCCGCGCCCGACGCGCCCGCGCAGCTGATGCAGCTGGGACAGGCCAAAGCAGTCGCCGTCCTCCACAACCATCAGCGACGCGTTGGGTATGTTCATACCCACCTCAATGACCGTCGTGGAGACGAGGATATCAATGCTTCCCGCGGCAAAGTCCGCCATGATTCGCTCCTTTTCCGCGCTTTTGGTGCGGCCATGCACCAGCGCGATGCGGCGGTGCGGCAGCACCTCGGTCAGCCGCTGCGCGCAATGTGCCGCGCTCGTGCGTCCGGTATCCGCCTCGCCGTCCTGTACCAGCGGGCAGACGACATAGACCTGACCGCCCTCCGCGCACTGCTTGTCGATAAAGCGGTCGATGCGCGCGCGCATGTTCTCTCCGACGGCATAGGTCTTGACCCTCTGCCGTCCGGGCGGCAGCTCGTCAAGGATTGAAACATCCAAATCGCCATAGATGAGCAGCGCGAGCGTGCGCGGAATGGGCGTTGCCGACATGACGAGCAGATGCACATTTTCGCCCTTTGCTGTCAGCGTCGCGCGCTGGTTGACGCCAAAGCGGTGCTGTTCATCCACCACCGCGACTGCCAGATCGTGAAACTGTACGTTGTCGCTGAGCACGGCATGCGTACCGATGACGACCGCGCAGTCACCCGCCGCGATCGCCTCTATCGTCTCACGCCTGCGCTTTGCGCCCAGTGAGCCGACAAGCAGCGCGCACGAAATGCCCAGCTTACCCAGCAGCGGCTCCAGCGTCTGCATATGCTGCTGTGCAAGCAGCTCGGTCGGCACCATAATGACCGCCTGTCTCCCATTATTTGCCGCAAGATAGCACAGCGCAGCCGCAACCACCGTTTTGCCCGAGCCGACGTCGCCCTGAATCAGACGGCTGAGCGGGCGTCCCGCCGCGATGTCCAGCGTACACGCCTCAATTGCGCGCTGCTGCGCGCCGGTCAGCGAAAACGGCAGTGCGCGGTAAAACGCCGTCAGGCTCAAATCCCGCAGCTGCGCGCCGTGCTGTCCCGACCGACGATGGCGCAAAAAGCGCAAACCGCACGAGAGCAGGAACAGCTCCTCAAACACCATGCGCTGCCGCGCCCGCTGCGCCTGCTCCAGCGTCTGTGGCCGGTGAATCTCTTGCAGTGCGGTACACAGCGGCAGAAGCTTCTGCTGCTCCCGCACACGCGCGGGCAGAAAATCTGAAAAATCCGGCGGCAGCGCGTCCAAGGCCGCCGCCGTCACTCGCTGGAGATCGCGCTGGTGCAGCCCTGCTGTCAGCGGGTAGATTGGCAGAATGCGCCCGGCCTCATTGTCCGCGCCCAGCTTTTCAAATGCCGGTGAAAGCATGACAAATTGTCCGCGTTCATACTGCACCTTTCCGTAAAACGCGTATTCCTCGCCGGTATGCAGCGCAGAGGCCACATATTGCTGGTTAAAAAAGCGCAGCGCAAGCGTGCCTGTGCGGTCAAATACTGTGCAGCGCGTGATGCACATTCCCTTGCGGATGTGCGCGGTCTGCGGTGCGGCACCCACAATAGCATGCACACATTGCTTTTCGCCGTCCAGCACCTCGGCAATCGGGACAATATGTGTGCGGTCCTCATAGCCGCGCGGATAACAGGACAGCGCGTCCTCCAGCGTCTCAATACCCAGCTTTGCCAAAAGCTGCGCCTTCTTTGGCCCGACGCCGCGCACATACTGTACGTTTTTCTTCAGCTCATTCATACCGGATAGCTGCGCACCACCTTGGCAACAACGCCCAATATGCGCGCCTCATCGCCCGGTATCGGATCATAGGCGGGATTTTCCGGCAGCAGCCACACATGACCATCCTGCTTGTGCAGCCGCTTGCACGTCGCCTCGTCCTCCAGAATCGCCACGACAATCTGATCCTGCTGCGCAAAGCTCTGGCTGCGCACGACGATGTAATCGCCGTCCAAAATGCCCACGCCGATCATCGAATCACCACAAATGCGCAGCGCAAAATAGTCGCCGTGTTTGCCGTCCAGATCGACATGCAGCACACCCTCTGCCTGCTCGACTGCCAGAATCGGCATACCAGCTGTGACACGCCCCAAAACCGGCACGCTCTCGCCGCTCGTATGGCCTGCCAGCGTGATGGCGCGCGTTTTGCGGTCCTCCTTTTCCAAATAGCCCAGCTCGCGCAGATGCTTGAGGTGCGCATGCACGGAGGACGGTGAGCGCAGTCCGACAGCCGCCGCGATCTCACGCACGGACGGCGGGTAGCCCTGCTCCTGTGTATAGTCCCGAATAAATGCCAAAATCTGTTTTTGCTTATCTGAAATCGGTCGCATTTCATCCCTCCCCTGCCGCAGCGGCATGATCTTTGTCTCTATTGTACCGAATTTCTCATGAAAAAGCAAACAAATGTTTGCCCGTTTTCTCCCCGACAGTCATACATTTATCATACAATAATAAATTTTCCGATGAAAAACGCATCAACAGGCGCATCCAATTGTAAAATACACTTGTCGCCTCTGAAAAAATATTATAAAATAGAATTGAATTATTATGTGTTTCATTTAGAATTGTATCATAGAGGAGGAATTGTGATGACGATTAAAGCCGATCTCGGATTTATCAATATCGCGCCGGAAGTACTGGCCGACATCGCAGGCTACGCGGCGATGAGCTGCTTTGGCGTCAAGGGAATGACCATCCGTTCGGTATCGGACGGCATTGCGCATCTGCTGCGTCGGGAAAATATGTCGCGCGGCGTGCGCATTACGGAGGCAGAGGATGGCGGCGTCAATATCGACCTGCATCTTGCCGTAGAGCACGGCGTCAATATTGCAACCATCTGCCGCTCCATCATCAATGAGGTGCGCTACAACGTAGAAAAAATGACCGGTATCGACGTTAAAAATGTTGACATCTATGTCGATGCCATTCGTGCAGACTAGAGCGTATCTGCCCAAAATGAGAAGGAGGCAATTGCATTGTCAAAAATGATTGACGGACAGTTATTCTGCGCCATGGTCATCGAGGGCGCGTTGTCCATTGAAGAAAAAAAAGAACAGGCAAACGAGCTGAATGTATTCCCGGTACCGGATGGCGATACCGGCACCAATATGTCACTGACGATGGCGTCGGCGAAAAACGAGGTCTCCAAGCTGACTGAGCCGACGCTGGCGAAGGCAAGCGAGACGACCGCCTCCGCGCTGCTGCGCGGCGCGCGCGGCAACTCCGGCGTGATCTTATCGCTGCTGTTCCGCGGCATGTCCAAGCACCTGAAAAAATGCCAGAGCGCAAAGGGGCAGGACATCGCGCTCGCGCTGCACGAGGGCGTACAGGCGGCATACAAGGCTGTTATGAAGCCGGCGGAGGGCACGATTCTCACGGTATCGCGCGTCGCGGCGCAGTATGTGCTCGAGCTGTGTCAGTCCAATCCGGATATCGACTGCGGCGAGGTGCTGCGCGCAGCGATTGAAAAAGGGCAGGAGGCGCTGGCGCAGACCACGCACCAAAACCCCGTATTGGAAAAGGCGGGCGTAGTGGATGCCGGCGGCTTTGGCTTTTTGGCCGTGCTGAGCGGCATGTACGACGCGTATAACGGCATCCGAAAGGAGCGCAAGGCGCCGGAACCGGATGTTCGCAATCCGGCAGGCGCGACATTCTCCGACATCAGCGCGGAGGACATCACGTTCACCTACTGCACGGAGTTTATTGCGGAACGCCGCGATAAGTCGCGCAATGTCCAGCGTTTGCGCGCTTTCCTTGACAGCATTGGCGACAGTCTGGTCGTTGTTGAGGACGACGAGATCATCAAGGTACACGTACACACCGATACCCCGAACGAGGCGCTTGCCGCCGGCCTGAAATTCGGCCAGCTGCTCACTGTAAAGATCGAAAACATGCGCCAGCAGCACTCCGCAAAGATTGTAGAGGAAGCCGCCGGCCTGCAGAGCAAGGCGCGCACCATCGCGGAGCCGGAAAAAAAGTACGGCTTTGTCTCGGTCGCGGCGGGCGACGGTCTGGTCAGCGTATTCCGCGATCTGGGCGTCGACCAGATGGTGCAGGGCGGTCAAACCATGAACCCGTCTACCGACAATATTATGCATGCCATCGACGCGGTTCCGGCAGAAATCGTCTTTGTGCTGCCGAACAACAAAAACATCATCATGGCGGCCGAGCAGGCGGTTCCGCTGTGCGAGAGCAAAACGGTCGTGATTATTCCGACCAAGAACATCCCGCAGGGCATTTCCGCCATGCTGTCGTTTGACGGGGGCGCGGATCTGGAGGAAAACCGCGAGGCCATGCTGGACGCGGCGGCAAACGTCCGTGCCGGTCAGGTCACCTATGCCGCACGCAATTCCGACTTTGACGGCAAAAAGATCAAGGAGGGCGAGTACCTTTCCCTGCTGGAATCCAAGCTGTGCGCAAACAACCGCAAGCTGGATGACGCGGTCAAAAAGCTCGTGCGCGAGATGCTGCGCGGCGGCAGCACGTCATTCGTCAATATCATCTACGGAGAGGACATGACAGAGGACGATGCGGCGCGCGTTGAGCGCATGGTTGCCAAGGAAGCGCCGGAGGCCGAGGTCACGATCATCAACGGCGGACAGCCGGTCTATTACTTCATTCTCTCCGCGGAGGGATGAACGCACACCATGTCAATTTTTGATATTTTTGCAAAGCTGGAGCAGGAGCGCAGGCCGGTGCAGCCCATCGAATGGCTGGTGGTCGGTCTGGGCAATCCCGGCCCAAAATACGCTGGCACGCGCCACAACACCGGCTTTCGTGTGATGGACGCGCTGTGCAAGGCACACAGTGTGCGCTGTGACCGCGCGCGGTTTCACGCGCTGACCGGCGAGGCTGTGCTCGGCGGTCACCGGGCGCTGCTGCTCAAGCCGCAGACGTATATGAACCTGTCGGGCGATGCGGTAAGAGAAGCGGCGGATTTTTACAAAATCCCCCCGGAACGCATATTGGTCATCTTTGATGACATCTCGCTCCCAGTCGGCACACTGCGCATCCGCGCCAAAGGCTCTGCCGGCGGGCAAAACGGCGTCAAGCACATCATCGAGCGCCTCGGCTCCGACGCGTTCCCGCGCATCAAGGTCGGCATCGGCGCAAAGCCGCATCCGGATTACGATTTGGCGGACTGGGTGCTGTCCAGTCTCAAGCCGGAAGAACTGCCCGCGATGGACGACGCCGTCGAGCGCGCCGTGCTGGCGGTCAGCGAGCTGCTGGAAAACGGCGTACCCGCCGCGACCCAGAAGTATAACGGCCGGGCCGCACAGCCCAAGCAATGTAAATAAGCATATAACGCAACATCCCGCTGATGCAGGCGCACCGGCGGGATGATTTTTTCTACCATATCAACGATGGACAACGGGCTTTTGACCTCTGTTATCCCATGACCTCCGCGCGAATCTCCGCGAGCGATTTGCCCGTCCTGCGCGCGATATCTGCCAGATCCTCATACTCTGCCTTTTCACGGCGCACGCCCCAGCCCGATGACGTTTTGATACGTACCGCACCATAGGGCGTCTCGCGCACGCGCTGCGCACGCCGCAGCGTATACCGCCTGCTGACGCTCTCGCGCACACCGAGCGTCGTCGTATGCCGGAACAGCAGGGACAGCATGGTCTCGCGCTGCTGCACACGGCACATGCAGGTGAGCATACTGCCGATGCGCGATTTTTTCATGCCGGTCGGTATCGTGTATACATCCAGCGCGCCCGCTGTGAGCAGCTGCTCCATCGCAAAGGCCAGCTCCTCCGCCGTCATGTCATCCACATTGCAGCAAAGCTCTACGACGTCATCCGTGCTATCCGCCGTATCGCCCAGCATGGCCCGCACACAGTTGGCCTGTTCCAGCTCCTTCTTCCCCATGCCATAACCGATGCGCTGCACGCGCATGGCGGGCATATCGCCAAATTCCTGCACAAAATACCGCAGCAGCGCCGCGCCGGTCGGCGTACACAGCTCACCCTGTATTCCGCCGCCATAGGTCGGCACACCGCGCAGGATATGAGCGGTTGCGGGCGCGGGAACCGGCAAAATACCGTGCGCACAGCGTACACTGCCGCAGCCCACATGAACCGGCGACGCGACGATTCGCTCCGGCGCAAGCTGCTCCATCAGCAGACATACGCCGACGATATCCGCGACGGCATCCGCCGTGCCGACCTCGTGAAAATGAATCTGGTCGACCGGGCGCCCATGCGCGTGGCTTTCGGCCTCGGCAATCAGCCGATAAACCGCCAGCGCATCCGTTTTGACGCGTTCGGACACGTCCAGATGCCCGATCATATGCGCGATTTCCTGCATATCGGCATGGTGATGCACTGACGCGTGTCCTTTCTCGTGCGCATGATGGTGATGATGGTGTGCTTCGTAGCTCTCCTCCTCCGCGCCGTCCACCAAAACCGTCACGTGCGTGCCTGTGATACCGCACCGCTGCACCGTGTCCACCGAGACGTGCACGCCCGGCAGGCCAAGCGCGTTCATTTGATCCGCAAACGCCTGCCTGTCATCCGTCAGCTCCAGCAGCGCGGCAGTCAGCATATCGCCCGCCGCACCCATACCGCATTCCAAATACAATGTTTTCATATAACTTCCTCATAAATGATTGATCATGCTCGCCTGATACGCCGCGCCAAAGCCGTTGTCGATGTTGACGACGCTCACACCGCTGGCGCAGGAATTGAGCATGGACAACAGCGCTGACAGCCCACCAAACGATGCGCCATATCCAACGCTGGTCGGAACGGCGATCACCGGGCAATCCGCCAGGCCGCCGATAACGCTGGCAAGCGCACCCTCCATACCCGCAATCGCAATGATAACGCGGGCATCCATCAAATCGTCCAAATGCGCAAGCAGCCGATGTAGTCCCGCGACACCGACATCATACAGCCGCACCACTGCATTGCCCAACGCCTGCGCGGTGAGCGCAGCCTCCTCTGCCACCGGCACATCGCTGGTACCACCCGTCGCGATGACGATCGTTCCCTTGCCATCCGGCTGCGGCAGCTCGCCCACAATGCCAATGCGACCGTCCGCATGATAGATCAGCGGCACTCGCTGCTGCAGTTCCTGTGCCTTTTGCGCATCCAGACGCGTAATCAGAACGGTTTTCTGTCCGTCCTCACGCATAGCGGACACGATTTGCTGTATCTGCTCGGCTGTTTTGCCCGCGCCGTACACCACCTCGGCAACACCCTGCCGCAGCGCACGATGGCTGTCATATTTGGCAAAGCCCAAATCGTAAAACGGCTGTCCGCGCAGCTGTGTCAGCGCAGCATCCACTGTGATGCCGCCCTGTGCAACGGCATGCAGCAGCTGTTTGATCTCCTCTCGCTCCATGACGCGTTTCCTCCCACTTTATCGCAAACGGCTTCGCCGGAAAAACGCATGCCCTCACCCGACGAAGCCGCCTGTTTTACTTTTTTTCACGCAGCAGCACCGCGCGGATTACGCCGCGCGGATCATGCACGAGCAGGATGACCACCCAAATGACCAGCGCCAATGCAATGACGGACAAACCAAGAAAGGTGTCGTTCAGCATATCTGCTGCCGCGGGCGCAAAATACGCCGCGCCTATCTCCATATATTCCGCGATGGCATCCACCAGCCACATCAGCGATGCGCCCCAGAACATCCAGCACAGCACGCCAAGCCGCAGCTGCGACCGCGATTCATTGCAGTACCATACCACGGTGCTGACAACCGCCGCAAAAACCGTAAGCAGCAGTGTCATTCCGCGCCCTCCGGCTTTGCCTGTACGATGCGGTTTGCCGCGACGACCATACCGCCCCATACGACTGTAACCAGCGTTGCCATACCGACGCCAGAGGTCGCCATCTCCTGCAACATCTCCGCCAGCTCAGCCGGATTGCCCGCAGCGGTCAAGAATGGGAACCATGGCGTCACCTCGCCATGCCAGACATGCTCAAACGCCAGCAGCGCAGAGCCGCCCCACAGCATATTGGATAGCCAGTTCAGCTTGTCCGCAAAGTGGATACCGTGCGCCGGCGCAGTGCGCATTTCCGCATCCGTCCCTCGCTTCTTCATCACATGATTGGCCGCAGTGGTCACAATCGCCTCTGCCGCCGGTACCAAAAAGCAAGCCATATTCGTTTGCCTCCTCAATCATAATCCTTTATTCATACTGCCTGTCAGCCCTGCCGGTCGAGATCGACCAGCTCATATTCCCGGCTGCCATAGCCGATCTGTGCCGCCGACTCGATCGTATGGATGCCGTGCAGCGATTCCACGCGCTCGATGAAATGGTCGCGTCCCGGGTCATCAGACGCATAAATCAAATCCATACACGCCTGATCGAGCGCAACAGGATCGAGTGACGACAAAATGCCGATATCCTTCATACAGGGATCCTCCGCTACCGCGCAGCAATCGCAGTCGACGGACAGATTCGCCATGATATTGATATATGCAATATTGCCGTGGAACAGGTCGATAACCGAGCCTGCCGCATCCGCCATGCATTCACAGAACGTGTCCTGTGGCGCCATATGATCCCACACAATATCCTGATCGTCGGTATATGCTGCGGAATGAATGATGCATTTCCCTGCCGTGGACGCGCAGCCAATGGATAGCTGCTTGAGCGCACCGCCATAGCCGCCCGCTGGATGTCCCTTAAAATGCGCCAACACAATCATGGAATCATAATTCTGGATATTTTTGCCGAGATAATTTTCCTTCAGCACCAAGCCGTTTGGAATAGCGACACGCAGATCCGGACCCTCCGCGTCCATCAGGTCAACGTCAAAATACTGCGTCCAGCCGTGCTTCTTGATGAGCTTTCTGTGTTTTTCCGTCGAATTGCGCGCACCGCCGTACGCTGTATTGCACTCCACGACCGTCGCCCCCAGAGAATCAATCATTGGCTTCCAAAAGCCCGGACGCAAAAAGTTCTGGTTACCGTCCTCGCCGGAATGCACCTTTGCGGCAATGCGGCCGGTCAGCGGCTTGTCCAGCACCTGATACATGTCCAATACGCGCTCCGGCGCAATCGTTCTGGTGAAATATACCTTCGGTTTCATATACGACCCTCTTTTCCTCTCGTTTTTCGCTCTCATACTGTAAATTATAAACATGAAGTACACGTTCGTCAAACACATTTTAGAGCAACACCGCATAATTCGACAAGCGTGATTTTGCCAGAAAGCACGCAATCCGAACCCAGAGGCATTGCCTTAGATCCCCTCGTCCTGTCCCTCCGGCATGTCAATGCGAAAACGCGGCGGTATCTCTTCCTCTTGCTGCACACTACACAGTAGATCGCAAAACAGCTGCACGATGCCGGGCAGCAGCTGCATCAGATAGGTTTGCTGCGGCAGACGAGCGACGGGATCGTCCAATTGCGCCTGCGCAAGACAATCCTCAATGAGCAGCTTCATCGTCTCATCATTGCGGTGGTACAGCGCCGCAAACTTTGCGCCGCGCTTGAGCGAATACAGGATGTACCGCGCGTGCACGTCCTGCGGCGCGCCTTGCGGCAAAATGCTTTGAAATACATTCGCGCGCACCTGTGCCGGAAGTGAGGCGCGCACGCCATCGGCCAATCGGCTGTCCGGCATCAGATCATCCAACAGAAACAGCGCGACATTGAGATATTCCACGGCAAAGCGTGCTGTCTGCCCGCCTGTAAGTCCGAGATCGCACCGCAGCTCGGCGTTGTGGAACAGATTGTCATATTCCGCCAGCACAATGTGCTCAAACAGCTGACTGTATTCATCCATACTCAAATATTTGCTTGCCATATCATTCTCCTCAAGTTTCCTCTGTTTACCTGCGTTGCTTCATTGTCCGGCGGGACGCTGCGCACGGAGCTTTTACTCTCAGGCGGTAAAAGCTCTGCTCATCATCTATCCCTGTCTGTATCTGATGCTCTATTTTGAGAACCCCTTCCTCTCTTCACGGAAGGAGTTTCGGCTGCTTTTATTTTATCACATGCCGGACGCCAGCACCATGTCTTTTTACACTTCCGTTAAGCTGCCAGGGCGATTTTCTATTTGCCTCCGCTTCATCTGCAAATGTCTCTCTGGAATGTATAGGGTGATTTTAATATCAAGGCATATCGACGCCAGCGTGCGGTTCAGCGTCGACGCAGCCGGAAGCAGCGCGTTTGCGAAGCAAAATACAACGCCGTATCTTTTTTGTTGACATCGTCCGCGCAATGCTTTATAATAGATTTATCGAACATATGTTCGTATTTGGAGGTGGCGACTATGCTGCATGACCCAACCGCAACGCTGCAGGCGGAGCATATCTATCTGTGCATTGATCTGAAGAGCTTTTATGCATCGGTGGAGTGCGTCGAGCGTGGGCTTGACCCGATGCGCGCCAAGCTCGTCGTGGCCGACCCGGAGCGCACCGGCAACACGATCTGTCTGGCGATCACGCCGGCCATGAAGTCGATGGGTATTAAAAACCGCTGCCGCGTGCATGACATTCCGGCAGGTGTGGACTATATCATGGCGCAGCCGCGCATGCAGCTGTATATCGACTACGCCGCGGAAATTTATGGAATTTATCTGCAATATCTCGCTCCGGACGACATCCATGTCTATTCTATCGACGAGGCGTTTTTGGATGTGACGCATTATCTCAAGCTGTACCGCATGACGGCAAAGCAGCTTGCGCAGGATATCATGCGGGTGATTATGCAGCGAACCGGCGTATGCGCCACCTGCGGCATCGGAACCAATCTCTATCTGGCCAAAATCGCGCTGGATATTTTGGCAAAGCATGCACCGGATTGCATCGCCTTTCTTTCGGAGGAAACCTATCGCGCCACGCTTTGGCGGCACACGCCGCTGACGGATTTCTGGCGCATCGGCTCGGGCACGGCAAACCGCCTGCATAAATACGGCATTACGACGATGGAACAGATCGCCAAGGCGGATGACCGCTGGCTGCGCCGCTTGTTCGGTGTGGACGCGGAACTTCTGGTTGACCATGCGTGGGGCGTTGAGCCTACCACCATCGCGGATATCAAGCGATATCACGGCAAAACAACGAGCATTGGCAGCGGACAGGTGCTGATGCGTGACTATTCATTTGACGAGGCCAGACTGATTGTCAAGGAAATGATGGATTTACTGTGCCTCGACCTAGCTGATCGGGGCGTTGTCACCGCGTCCGTCACGCTGCATGTCGGCTATTCGCATGAGCGGGATGTGAAATCTGCACACGGCACTGCCCGCATTGCACAGGAAAGCAATGTGGATAGCGTGTGGATTCCGGAGGTCGTGCAGCTGTATGAACGCATTGTGCGCCGAGGCATCCCCATCCGCCGTATCAACCTAACCTGCAACCGCGTTATCCCCGAACAAGAGGTAGCGGGCGCGCAGTGCAGCCTGTTTGATACGCCGCCCCGGCAGCAGCGCAGCCATGCGCTGCAAAAAACCATATTGCAGATCAAAAAGCAATATGGTAAAAACGCCATTTTAAAGGGCATGAATTTGGAGGAGGCCGCCACAACGCGCGAGCGCAACCATCAGATCGGAGGGCATAAAAGTGGTACTTAACACTGCACAAAGCAGCTGGACACAGACGCGCATGCCGATTTCTCACCGCGCCAAGCAATTTGCACCGTTTGCCGCGCTGCGGGGGCTGCCGGAGGCGCTGGCAAAAAAGGAAAAGATTCACGTTCCCAAGCGCACACTCACGCAGAGCGCAGCGGAGGAGCTGGACCGCATGCTGCACTGGGTACGCGTCGGTCAGCGGGTCACGATCGTCTATTACGCCGTCGACCCGGACACGCACACAGGGGAATATCTGCGGCTGACCGGACTCGTCTCGCGGTTCAGCCTGACGCAACGCGTGCTCAGCGTTGCCCGCACGACGGTTCCGTTCGCCAATTTATTGGAGCTTCGGCTGGAATCGGACGACGGCGATGCCTGCCGCTAGAGCATATGCGTAAATACGATTGCCCTTGCGGATACGTCCAAATTATTTTTGTTTTTTCTTCATTTTTTCGTGCATTTCTACTGAAGACATGCTATGATAGAAAAGGAAACCCGCCGTGTTTCTTCGCGTGCGGCCGGGATTCCTGATAACCTTGGCAAAGGAGCGTTTCATATGGAAAACAACCTTTTTACTAATGCACACATTCTGGCATGGCTGCAATATTTTGCGGATAATTCCGAGATCGATTTAGAGGGCATCAAGATTTTGGATATCACGCGCAAGAATAAAAATCTGATCCCAACGGTCGAATCGCATCGCTCGGTTCTGGTATTTACCGAAGCAGGCCATCCGGATATCTTTTACCGCATGTATAATGCAGGCCTGGGCGAATGCACGGTCATCTATAACGAGGGAAGCGAGCCCTCCGGCCCCATTCTGCAGAGCAAGGTATACGATATGCTGGACCGCGGCATCAACGCCTCCGCCGGCATGGTCATCCTCAATCCCAAGGCGCGCAGTACATTTAAGTTTGGCATGAGCAATCAGTCGTTTGCGTTTGGCTCGGTGCGCTATGTCGGCTCGGAGATTCGCGCGGTTATTCTGAGTAAGATGCAGATTGATATGCAAAAAAACCTGTGTGTCATCTCCGGCGAGTCAATTGCCGTCGAAGCAGCGATTATGGGCAGCGAGGGAACCGTTATCGCCGTAGAATACAACAAGCGTGACCGCAAGACGCTGGAGGATAACATCAGCCAGTTCGGTCTGAATAACATCACCATTATCGACCATGTGGACGAAAGGACGATGGCAGGTCTTCCGGTTCCGGACGTCACAATGCTGGTCGCCTCCGCAAGCATGGAACAGGAAATGAAATGTCTGTTAAAGCTCAATCCGAACATGGAATTTGTCATCTATACGCTGGACTTTCAGGTCGCGGCGGAAATGCCCGCGCTGTGCAAGAGCCTCGGCATCGCGGATCCCGATATCATTCAGATTTCCGTCTCCAAGCTGACGCACAAAAATACCTTTGATACGCAGCCTGCGCCGTGGATCATCACCGGCAAGGCGGGAGAATAAATCGAGTAGGAGGCTAGTTACCTAGCCGACCTCTCACACCACCGTGCGTAC
>CAZEMM010000059.1:0-12556 GCA_964513445.1 uncultured Butyricicoccus sp.
TGAGTTGTTCCTTGTATCTTTTTTTTATTTCTCCTACAATTATTTTACACTATGCTTACTAAAAAAAGCGTTGACTTTTTGTCCTGTCAGCCCTATAATATATCCGTACAAACAATCTAATATCTTGAACTGGGGAGCTGCGGCAAGCGGCTGAGAATGGAGTAGTGCCTCCTTACTCATTGAACCTGTTCGGTTAGCACCGACGTAGGGAGTTTTAAGTTTTCATACCATATACATGATATCTTGACCAACGGCTTCTCGTCGCTGGTCTTTTTTTGTACCCATCAACAAGCAAAGGAGAAACAGCTTATGAAAGTAAACGGCAGTGATGTGCCGGCAGCAGCCGGAATGACAATCGGCCAGCTGCTCACGCAGCAGGGCTATGTGCGCACGCGCATTGCGGTCGAGGTAAACGCCGTCATCGTGCCAAAGGCACAGTATGACACGTATTCGCTGCATGATGAGGACATTGTAGAAATCGTCTGTTTTGTGGGCGGCGGCTGATATGAAAATCACATGCAACGGTGCGCCGCTGTGCGTCCCTGACGGCATGACGCTGTGCGCGCTCGCGGCGCAGCGTTTCCCTGACGCCTCCGTACACATTATCAACGGCTTTCAAACGGACGCCGACATGCCGCTGACAGACGGTGACAGTGTCACATACATTCAAAAGGGCGTGTTCCCGCCGCAGGAGGTGCTGGAGCATATGATGGCGGCGCGGCATTCGCCGGCGGTACATACCGCAATGAAGCGCGCCTGCGTCGGCATCGCCGGATTGGGCGGCCTTGGCTCCAACATCGCGGCGATGCTCGCGAGACTTGGCGTCGGTCATCTGATTCTCGCGGATTTTGACACGGTAGAACCAAGCAACCTCAACCGACAGAATTATTTCATCTCCCATCTGGGACAGTACAAGACGGACGCGACGGCGGATATTCTGCGGCAGATCAATCCGTTTATCACTGTCGAAGCGCATACTGTCCGCGTCACAGCGGACAATGCGGTCACACTGTTTGGCGGCTGCGACGTGGTCTGCGAGGCATTTGACAAAGCGGATTGCAAGGCCGAATTGGTGTCCGCCCTGCTGTGCGAAACGGAGCGTGTGCGCGTGGTGTGCGGCTCCGGTATGGCGGGCTATGGCAGCGCCAACGACATTGTCACGCGCCGCCGCATGTCACGTCTGTATGTCTGCGGCGACGGTCAGACGGAGGCGGCAAACGGCGTCGGATTGATGTCCCCGCGTGTCTCGGTCTGTGCCGGACATCAGGCAAACGCCGTGCTGCGGCTGCTGCTGGGATTGACTGACGTCGCAGGAACGTCAGACAACCTCTAAATTATGTTACATTTATTGGAATTATAAAGGAGTATGCTACTATGAACGATTCGTTTTCTCTCGGCGGACATGAATTTACATCCCGCTTTATTCTTGGCTCGGGCAAATATTCGCTCGATCTCATCCATGCGGCAGTCGAGCACGCCGGCGCGCAGATCGTCACGCTGGCGCTGCGCCGCGCAACGCTTGGCAGCATCGACAACATTCTCGATTACATCCCGGAGGGCGTAACGCTGCTGCCGAATACCTCCGGCGCGCGCAACGCGGAGGAGGCGGTACGCATCGCACGTCTGGCACGCGAGGTCGGCTGCGGTGATTTCATCAAGATCGAGTGCATCCATGAATCCAAATACCTGCTGCCAGACAATTATGAAACGGTCAAGGCAACGGAAATTCTTGCGAAGGAGGGCTTTGTGGTTTTGCCCTACATGTATCCCGACCTGAACGCCGCACGCGATCTGGTCAATGCAGGCGCAGCGGCTGTCATGCCGCTCGGCGCGCCCATCGGCACCAACAAGGGTCTGGTGACCAAGGAATTTATTCAAATCCTTGTGGATGAGATCAATCTTCCGGTCATTGTTGATGCGGGCATCGGCAAGCCCAGCCAGGCATGCGAGGCGATGGAGATGGGCTGTGCCGCCGTCATGTCCAATACAGCGATTGCAACGGCGGGCGATATTCCGGCGATGGCAAGTGCATTTAAGCAGGCGATCGAGGCGGGCCGCACTGCATACCTGACCGGTATGGGACGCGTGCTGAACAAGGCATCCGCTTCCTCCCCGCTGACCGGCTTTCTTGCGGATTGAGGTGAATTGACATGCAAGATGTAATCAACGCAAAATATATTACCCGCGACACCGATCATATGCAATATCAGCCGGGCATGGAGGCCATTCCGCATGATATTTTCGATCAGGTCATTGCGGCGCGCGCGGCATATGACGAGAACAGATATACACCGGCAGACGTGCTGCGTGCGTTGGGCAACGATGTGCTGACGCCGGACGATTTCGGCGCGCTGCTCTCTCCCGCCGCACAGCCCTATCTGGAGCAGATGGCCGCACGTGCGCAGCAGGAAACGCGCAAGCATTTTGGCAATTCCGTTATGATGTTTACACCGTGCTACATTGCCAACTACTGTGAAAATTACTGCATCTATTGCGGCTTTAACTGCCACAACAGCATCCGGCGCGGCAAGCTGTCCATCGAGGATGTGGACAAGGAGATGGCGGCAATCGCCAAATCCGGTCTGAAGGAAGTACTGATTCTGACTGGCGAGAGCCGCACCATGTCTCCGGTTAAATACATTGGAGAGGCATGCAGGATTGCGCGCAAATATTTCACCGTTATCGGTGTCGAGATCTATCCGCTCAACTCGGAGGAATACCGCTACCTGCATGAATGCGGCGTGGACTATGTCACGGTCTTCCAGGAGACTTATAATTCCGACAAGTATGAAACGCTGCATCTCGGCGGGCACAAGCGCATTTTCCCCTACCGCTTCAATGCGCAGGAGCGCGCGCTGATGGGCGGCATGCGCGGCGTGGGCTTTGCCGCGCTGCTCGGTTTGGATGACTTCCGTAAGGATGCCTTTGCGACCGGCATGCATGCATACCTGATCCAGAAAAAATATCCGCATGCGGAAATTGCCTTTTCCTGCCCGCGGCTGCGTCCTATCATCAACAACGACAAAATCAATCCGAAGGACGTACATGAAACGCAGTTGACGCAGATCGTGTGTGCCTATCGCATCTTCATGCCGTTTGCCAGCATCACCATCTCAACGCGCGAGCGTGAGGGCTACCGCAACGGCATCATCAACATCGCGGCGACAAAGATTTCCGCAGGCGTATCCACGGGCATTGGCGAGCACATCGAAAACGAAGAGTCCAAGGGCGATCCGCAGTTTATCATTGATGACAACCGTGATGTGCAGCAGGTGCGCGAGGCCATTTTGAAGCAGGGCCTACAGCCGGTATTTTCCGACTACATGTATGTAGGCTGATGCGTTCATGTTAATTTGTATAACCCACCGCCAGCTGTGCCCGGACGCGTTTCTCACACGGCTGGAGCGCATCGCAGCGCAGCGTCCGTATGCGATTGTCCTGCGGGAAAAGGATCTGTTGGAATCGGAATATGAAGCGCTCGCGCGCGATTGTCTCGCCATCTGCCAGCGGTATGATGTTCCGCTCAATTTAAACACGCATATTGCAGTGGCACGCCGCATCGGCTGCGGCGGTGTACACCTGCCGTTTGCGCAGCTGCTGCGGCACAAGGACGAATTATCCGATTTTGACCGTGTCGGCGTATCGCTGCATACTCCGGAGGAGGCCGCACAGCTGTCCGGCACGCCCGCGACCTATGTACAGGCCGGTCATATTTTTCCGACCGACTGCAAGGCCGGCGTGCCGCCGCGCGGTCTGTCATTTCTGCGCGCGGTCTGTCAGGCAACCACGCTGCCCGTATTTGGCATCGGCGGCATTACCGCCCAGCGATACCCCGCAGTCCTGCAAACTGGCGCGGCTGGCGCGTGCATGATGTCCGGTCTAATGACCTGTAACGATGTCGCGCACACGATGCGACCATTTTTATAACAGCGTTACAGGGGCGCACCTCGTTTGCGTCCCTGTTGCATTTTTGCAAACGATACCATAATCCGCTTGCATTTTCGTGTCAATTTATTATACTGAAAGAGACCATCAAAACAGTGGAGGGATTGGATGAAGCTATTATTGATTACCGCCCCACTCGGAAACGGGCACAATGCGGTTGCCAGCGCGGTTGCAGCGCAGTTTACACAGCTCTATCCGGATGCACAATGCAAAATACTGGACATGCTGGAATATATCAGTCCCAGTCTGAAAAAAATCACGGCAAACGGGTATTTCCTCTCGATGAAAACACTGTCCAAGCTGCATACTGTCGCGTCCGGCTATTACGATCACAAGGATGAGAAGGAATTGAGTGAATATACGCCGACCCGGCTTGCCAATGAATTTATGGCTTCAGAGCTGCGTCATGCCATTGACGATTTTGCACCCGACTGTATTGTCTGCACAATGGTATTTGCTGCACAGGTTGTCGACCTGCTCAAGCAGCGCGGCGCTGTGACCTGTCCATGCTATGGTATTATCACAGATTTTACTGTGCAGAATTACTGGTGTGATGTCGAATATTTTGAATATATTGTCGCACCCAGCGAATATCTTGTCCCGCAGTTTGAACGGCGTGAGATCGACACCGCGCGCGTGCTGCCTCTCGGCATTCCGATTCGCGCACAGTTTATTGCACGGCAGGACAAACAGGCAGTGCGCCGAACGCTGGGATTAGACGAGCATCTGCCGACAGTACTTATCATGAGCGGCGGGATGGGCTTCGGCGATCTTCCGAATTATGTTGAAGCAATCGATGCGCTGTCTCTTGATATGCAGCTAATTGTCATCTGCGGCAATAACGAAAAGCTCTATGAGGCGATGGTACATCTCAATATTCAAAAAACAATGCGTGTATTCGGCTTTGTAGAAAACGTCGATGAGATTATGGATGCTGCGGATTGTCTGCTCAGCAAGCCAGGCGGCATTACGACAAGCGAATCACTGGCAAAGGGACTGCCTATGCTGATGATTGACCCGCTTCCCGGTGTAGAAGACCGCAATGTGGAATTTTTGCAGGCAAACGGTGCGGCAATTTATATTACAAACACATTTCAAATTGAAGACGCGCTCTATTTGCTCTTCCGCAATCCCTCTCGTCTGCAGCTGCTGGAACGCAGCATTGCGGCGATTGCAAAACCGTATGCGGCGCGCGATCTATGCCTTCATATTACGGATACCATTACGAAAAAGGAGACGAAAGTATGAAAAACTATGGATTTATCGGAAGCGGCAACATGGCATCCGCGATGATCGGCGGCATTATCGGCGCGGGACTTGCCAAGCCGGACAATGTCATTGCTGGAAATCCCACAGCCTCCAAGCTGAACGCGCTGCGGGAGAAATTTGGCGTTCAAACAGTCTTGCGGGACAATCCGGCCGTTGCAGAAGCGGCAGATATTCTGGTGTTATCTGTCAAGCCGCATCTATATGAAACAATAATTGCGGAGATCAAAGACCACGTTCGCCCACAGACACTGATCGTCATGATTGCAGCCGGTCAGACCATTGCGGCAAATGAAGCGCGGTTTGGCAGACCGGTGAAGCTCGCGCGCGTCATGCCCAACACACCGGCGCTTGTCAGAGAAGCGATGTCTGCGGTCTGCTTTAACAGCCAAATGACAGCAGACGAGCAGGCGGATATTCTTGCAATGCTGCGCAGCTTTGGCAAGGCAGAAGTCGTGCCGGAAAGCATGATGGACACCGTTACAGGCGTCAGCGGCTCCTCTCCGGCATATGTGTACATGTTTATTGAAGCGATGGCAGATGCGGCTGTTTTGCATGGCATGCCGCGTGCGCAGGCATATACCTTTGCGGCGCAGTCTGTTCTCGGTTCGGCAAAAATGGTATTGGAGACCGGTATGCATCCGGGTGCACTGAAGGACAATGTCTGCTCACCCGGCGGTACTACCATTGAAGCAGTCGCCGCTCTCGAGCGCAGCGGCATGCGCGCAGCAGTCATAGCTGCGGTGGATGCCTGCATACAAAAATCAAAAAAAATGAGCAAATAAGCAAAAAGAGCGCAGCGGAAATAAACAAAATGCATAGACACTCTGACTGTAGAAAGAGTGAAATCTCATTGCATATGATGCAGGGATTTCCATCCGTCATTTTTGGCGATATGCACGTCAAAAATGACAACACATCTCAGTCCGAAGTGTGCGGGCGAATGCGTGTACGCGCACCGGAGTGCTGACATAGAGCCGTTTTTATCTCTACCCCAACTATTGACATAGAGCCTAAAAAAACCCGCTATTTCCTACGAAACAGCGGGTTTCATGGTGGACCTGAAGAGGCTCGAACTCTCGACCTCCGCGTTGCGAACGCGGCGCTCTCCCAGCTGAGCTACAAGCCCAATTAAGCACTTCTCAAATCAGTGCTTAATTATAATAGCATATCTGCGCTGGGATTGCAAGCATTAATTTCCAAAAAGCCGAGGATTTTTTACGTATTTTGAAGTGTATTGATGAGCGCGGGGATGAACTGTTTTTTGCGCGAAACCACGCCCTCAAGCAGCAGTGGCTCGCCCGGTTTTACAGTATGACCAAACGAACGCTCCAGCAGCTCCGCGGACCGCGGGCCGGCATACAGCACTTCGCTCGACTGGGTGACAATATTGGTTACTAGATAAAAGATCTCATCCACGTCTTCCCTGCTTAAAACCTGTTCCAGATGCGGCTGCATCATGCGCTTCGCCGCCGCGCGATTTTTGTCGCTGACATAGCTGCCCTGGCCGACGCCAAAGCGGATTTTATTGCTGGCGAACACCTTATAATCCTGCTGCAAAATCTGATCCGGCGTTTTGCCCTCAAGGTTTTCTCCCGCCTCAAACATTTCCACCGCAAACGTGTCTATATCAATTCCTGCAATCCTTGCAAGCTGCTCCGCTACGTATTTATCTTGCTGTGTACATGTCGGCGAGCGAAAAATCAACGTGTCCGATAAAATTGCGCTGCACAGGATGCCGGCGATATTCTCCGGGATCTCGATGCCATTTTCGCAATACATCTGATACACAATTGTAGCTGTGCAGCCGACTGGCTGATTTCGGAAATACACCGGCCCAGTCGTTTCCAGATTTCCAATGCGGTGATGGTCAATGATTTCCAGAATTTCCGCATCCTCAAAGCCATCCACACATTGGGTTTTTTCATTGTGATCGACCAAAACCAGCTGCTTGCGTTTCAAATTCAAAACATTTCGACGGGAAATAACGCCCTGATAAACGCCCTGCTTATCGACAACCGGGAAATAATTGTGACGAACCTTGCCCATGATCTCCTTCGCCTCTTCAACCGGTGTGGACAGCTGGAACGAAATGATCGAGCGCACCATCGGATGCCGGATCGGAATGCTTTGATTGATGAGATTGGATGCCTGATACGTATCGTATGGGGTACTAATAACCGTGCAGTTGTGTTCCTTTGCAATTTTAACGATTGTTTTTGCAATATTCGGTGTCATACAAACAACCAGACACGCTGCCTCCAGCTCAATTGCGCACAACTGCGCTTCATAGCGATTTGCGACAACCACAATATCGCCCGGCTCCACCATTGTCTCCATTGCCTCCGGACTGCCCGCCGCAATAACAATCTTGCCGTGATCCAGGCTGTGTGCAGCGGAGCCTGTCACCAGCGTGCCCTGCAGCGTTTCTACTATATTAGAAATCGGCGTATGCGCATTGGAAACGGAGTGCGGGTCCAGGCTGTCCATATTCGCCATCGCAATGCGTTTCAATGTAATCAAGCCCTCCAGCGTATCGTCGCTGTTGGTGATGGGCAGCGTTGTGATGTCCTGATCGCGCATGGTCTCCCATGCACGGCGCACTGTCATATTGCCATCGACGCCCTCAATATAGCGGATGTCAATATCACGCACCTTTGCATGCACATCCAAACAGATTCGCGGGGGCAAAAATCCAAACCGTTCCAGCACAAATGCCGTTTCCTGATTCATTTCCCCTGCGCGGCGCGGCTCATAGGTTTTGTCCGTAATGATATTTTTTAGATGCGCATATGCGATGGCAGAGCAAATGGAATCCGTATCCGGGTTTTTGTGTCCGATCACGTTAATACTTCGTTTTGACAGATTTTTTTGTGTCATATGTTTCCCCTCCATACATTCTTTGCCCTACTCCATATTCTTCTCTGTCTCCTGCATATCATCAGGAATCAGCTTCTTATTCCATATTGTATCGTAAAACAATAAAATTTAAATGTCAACCATTACCATAGCAGATTATCCTGCCGCCGCCATATTTTTTAAGAAATAAGTCGTTTCTCTTGACAATTGTGTGAAATATTGTCAAACTATAGATATTACGATAAAAAGAGGTGTGATATGAAAAGAGAGAAAAACGGCAACCATGCGCCGAAGATGCATCTGGGAAAGCTATTATGTCTAATCCTACTCGGCTGCATCGTCTTTATCGCGGCAGTTTGCGGTACAGTGCGCATACTGCGCGGCACGGGCTCCTCGACAGAGTCGGACGAACCAACGGCGGCGTCCGAGCCGGTACAACCGCAGGAACAGAAAGAGACCTACGAGCAGGTCAGCGTCTCGTTGGTCGCCGTCGGTGACAACCTCATTCACAATTCCCTGCTGAAGGATTCCTACGTAGGGGATGGTCACTATGACATGGCGCCGTTCTATTCAGAGATCAAGCCATATATTGAAGCGGCTGATATTGCAGTCATCAATCAGGAATCGCCGCTCGGCACGGGTACGCCGTCTGCCTATCCGACCTTTAACACGCCGCAGGACTGCGGTCTTGCGCTGATCGACACCGGTTTTGATGTCATTTCTCATGCGAACAACCATGCAATGGACTCTGGCTCCAGCGCAATCTACGATACAATTGAATTTTGGGACGCACATGCAGATGAGGGTGTGATACGCATCGGCATCGCAAAGGATGCGGCCGACCGCGCGCAAATCCGTTATCTGGAGCGCAACGGCATGAAGATCGGCTTTTTAGCGTATACATTTGACCTTAACGGCTTTTCTCTGCCGGAGGACAATCCGGATTTGGTATCACTGATCGATAAGGAAAAAATGGCAGAGGAAATTGCCGCTGTCAAGCAGGAATGTGATGCCGTTGTTGTGATGATGCATTGGGGCGTTGAATATGAATCCGTGCAAAACAGCGAGCAGGAGGATCTGGCAGAGTTTTTGACGGAAAATGGCGCGACGCTCATCATCGGCAGTCATCCGCATGTATGCCAGCCATGCGAATGGGTCGAGTCGGAAAACGGCAACCGTACCTTCTGCCTATATTCCACCGGCAACTTTATCTCCGCGCAATTTGACGCGGAAAGCATGGTGGAGGGCATGCTTCAGGTTACGCTGACCCGTCAGACTGACGGCACAGTCATTGTGGAAAATCCGGGTGTCATGCCGCTGATCTGCACATTTAGCAGCTGGAGAAATTTCCGTGTGATTCCACTGGATGATTACACCGACAGCATGGCATATGCGCATACGCTGTCCGGTATGAGCGTATCGCATGTGCGAAGCATTGCCGAGGAAGCGTTTGGCGAATATATGATTGAAGCGACCATCCCGACCACCTATTGCGCGCAGGAGGATGAAGCGGCAGAACAGGATGACACCAATGCTGCGGACGATACGGCAGACGCATCGGAGGCCGCATGACCGTTTGACAAGCGTGGCAAAGCAGATCAATTCTCTCATTTTCATGTGAAATCGCAACCAAATCGGGTAGGAAACTGGCTGAGAAACGGCCAGTCTCCTACCCGATCAATCTGTTTGGATTTATCAGCGCAAAGAAATGTCAGAAAACGGCGCAGTGGCGCGGGCCAAAATACCGTGGATATGGGAAATCAGGATGCCGTAATTGGTCATCGGCACACCGTCGTCCTGCGCGCGTGCGATGCGGTATTTCATCTCGCGCTCGCTCAGCATACATGCGCCGCAATGCACGATCAGCTGGTAGCGTGACAGATCGTCCGGGAATGAACCGCCGCTGGAAAATTCGTATTGGAAAGTCTTGCCTGTATATTGCGCGATCCAACGCGGCAGCTTGACCGTGCCGATGTCGTCGCACTGGCGATGATGCGTGCAGCCCTCAGAAATTAAAATTCTATCGCCGTCATGCAGCTTGTCCAGTGCGCGGACGCCGTCAAGGTTGCTTTGCAGCTGTCCCTTATAGCGTGCAAACAAGATGGAAAATGAGGTCAGCGGTACCTCTGGCGGCGTAATCCCTGCGACAACTCCAAAAGCCTGGCTATCTGTGATGACCATGCGCGGTGGCTGGCCGAGCTTTTGAAGCGTCTCTGCAAGCTCCGTTTCACGGCAAACAATCGCTGTTGCGCCGCATTCCAAAATATCGCGGATGGTTTGCTGCTGCGGCAGAATCAACCTGCCCTTGGGTGCGGCAGAATCGATCGGTACGACGAGCACAACAAAATCACTCGGCTGGAGCAGATCAGCCACAATGCGTCGCGGATTGTCGCCGGAGGGCGCGAGTGCCGCTATGGCATCCTTGAGCGCGTGAATGCCAGCTCCGGTCTTTGCGCTGACATAGCGCACGGATGACGTATCCGGTGGGACGGTTTGCAGCTGATCGCATTTATTCATTACAATGATATGCGGAATTTTTTTCTGTTCCAGTCGGTCGAGTAGTTCCTGATGCGCAGCGTCCATGCCCTCCTCGGCATCTACAACGACAACGCCGAGATCACATTTGTTCATCACCTGCATTGCTTTTCGGATGCGCTGTGCGCCCAGTGTGCTCTCGTCATCCAAACCCGGCGTGTCAATCATGACGATCGGCCCAAGCGGCAAAAGCTCCATTGCTTTGGAAACTGGATCAGTCGTTGTACCCGCGATGTCTGAGACAATGGCGAGTTCCTGCCCTGTCATTGCGTTGATCAGGCTGGATTTTCCAGCGTTGCGCTTGCCAAAAATACCGATATGCACGCGTTCAGACGATGGCGTTGCGTTCATGCCTGCGTTTTCTCCCATTGTACTCACCTCATCAAATTTCTGTTGCTTTTATTATACAACCTGCTGTCTCATCCGTAAAGACAGATAAAGGTGCATTTTTGGCACAAATATAGGAATAAAAATGCGCAAAAAGTAGCATGTTGCGGCCAGCTCGCCAATATCTGCTGATGTGCTCTGCGACGCATATTCCGACCTGATTTCGAGCAGACTGCTTGATGGGTGATTTGATGTGAAACAGGCAGAAAAAACGGCAATTCTCATCTCCTTTGGCAGCTGGGGATATCCGCTGTTGGAATATATATGGCGTGGATGGTCGCATTGGTCTATGGCGCTGGCGGGCGGAGTATGCTTTGGCCTGCTCGGGCAGGTGTCCGACTATCTGCATGGTAAAAGCCTGCCGCTGCGCTGTGCTGCCGGTTCTGCCGTCATCACAGGTGTAGAATTTGTATTCGGATGTGTATTTAATTTAGGGCTGCATATGCAGGTGTGGGACTATTCCAACGAACTGTTAAATGTTGCCGGGCAAATATGTGCGCGCTACAGCGCTATTTGGTTCGTGCTCAGCGCACCGCTTATGCTGTTGGCTGACCATATCGTTGTAAAGGAACGCGTTTTCCCCTTGCAAACAGCAGATAAACAGCCTATAATAAAAGCATAGTTTTTTGCGTATTGCGCAACGGGAAGGAAATGGCTATGCTTTTGGCAATGAATGTACAGAATGCAAACATTACATTGGGCTGCTTTGATGAGTCCCAGCTGCGGATTGTTGCACACATTTCGACGGAAACCGGACAAACGGCCGACCAGTACGCTTGCCAGCTGGACAGTGTGCTGCGGCTGTATGGCTGCCGTGCCTCGGAAATTTTTGGTGCAGTCATGTGTTCTGTGGTTCCTTCACTTAGCGGTACTTTGGAACAGGCAGTCAAACTGCTTTTTGGCTGTGATATGGTCAATGTGTCCTCCGGCGTCAAAACCGGTCTCAGCATTGAGATCGACAATCCGCGGCTTCTCGGCAGTGATCTGGTATGTTTGTCGGTGCAGGCCGCAGCGCTGGGGAGGCTGCCCGCGCTGGTCATTGATATGAATACCGCGACAACCTTTACCGCACTGGATCAGCGCGGCACGCTCATCGGCTCTGCGATTGCACCGGGTGTACGCATTGGGCTGGACGCCCTGCATGCACACGCGGCACAGCTGCCGTCTGTCAGCCTGACGAGTCATCCCTGCACGCTGATTGGAAAAAATACGATCGACGCCATGACCGCCGGCGTTCTGTTGGGGGCGGCAAGTATGGTGGATGGCATGATCGAAAAATTCCGCGCAGCATTGGGTGATGATTTGACGGTTTATCTGACCGGAACGGATGCAGCGCCGGTCACACCGTATCTGCAGCAGCCGGTGCAATGTATAGATGATATGGTATTGTACGGACTGCATCGCATCTGGACAAAAAATCGCAAGTATTAAAATTCATAAAAACGGACAGGGCACCGACACAAACGTGGGTAACCCTGTCCTTGTTTTTCCCTTCAGAAGTGCGCTCCTTCCCTCCGGTATCGTTTGAACAGAGATTAGAGCAATGAAGTCTTGCGATTCAAAT
>CAZEMM010000060.1:0-12152 GCA_964513445.1 uncultured Butyricicoccus sp.
TTCGGTCAGTTGCGTTCAGCTTTTGAAACACCGCTGCTTCCTTTTCGTAGAGCGGCTTCAAAAGACAGTTCGCATATTTCTTTCCGTTTTCGGTAAGCACAACTGTCATTTCCCGCCGTTTGCCTTTGATTGGAAGAAGCTCCACATAGCCCTGTTCTTTCAGATCGCCCACCACGGTGTTCACCGTGCTTTTCGGAAGATCCCAGTCCTCGCAGATTTCCCTTTGCGTGTGGGAATTTCCGTCACCCAGCGCATATAAAATCCAGAGCTGCGTGGGAGCAACCTTGCCGGATTTGGCAAAATCATCATACACAGCATCAATATGATAGACTGCTTTCCCAAAATCGTAGAAAAATTGTCTCGCGTCCATCGTATCACCTCAACTAAAAAGTTCATTTTCGTATTTCATTGTAATACGATTTCGTACTCTTGTCAAGTGGCTTTCAGGAAAATCGAGACGTTCTTGCCTTTGGATACATCAATCCCAACGCTTGTCATTTTGAACCCGCCTGAATGAAGTATTAATTGTAATTCCATCTGCACTTACTGCGACTCGGTTTTGTTCGTTGCTCGAAAGCCTGTCTTGATCTCAGCCTGCTTAATCGAATTTTTACAATATACGCAACTGTAAAACACCCGTCAGTGTCTTACAATTTTGCTTTTCATAGTACCAAAAGGCCGTCTATTCCTTTGCGGAATAAACGGCCAGTTCTCGTTGGTCAGTATGTAGTTTCCATTTTCTTCACGGGTGCTACCGTGATTTTCACGATCATCTCGTTAACACAATCCGTGCAGCATCCCTGTTATAAAAGAGTATTTTTAAGCCGGATCAATCTTTGCAGCACCACACGGGTTTCATCGTAATTCAGATAGAGCTAGCATTTTGGGTTCTCTACATGACCCAACTCTTCTTATGCTTCTGTCATATAGAAAGACCGACTGCCCTTTCCGATAAAAGAAAAACCCCGGAAATGGTGTTCCCGGGGCTTCTTGGGTCTTTCTGATTTGAAAATCCGCTTTGTTATCTCTTGCTGAACTGCGGAGCGCGACGTGCTGCTTTGAGACCGTATTTCTTTCTTTCCTTCATTCTTGGATCGCGGGTCAGGAAACCGGCAGCCTTAAGAATCGGGCGATACTCTTCTGCATTTGCCTGAAGCAATGCGCGCGCAATACCATGGCGGATTGCGCCAGCCTGACCAGTAAAGCCACCGCCAGTTACGGTGCAGACGATATCAAACTTCTCTGTGGTCTTGGTTGCCTCCAGCGGCTGACGAACGATCAGCTTAAGCGTATCCAGACCGAAATAGTTGTCGATTGTGCGATTGTTGATGGTGATTTCACCAGTGCCGCCCGGGAAAAGACGAACTCTTGCAACAGAGGACTTTCTTCTACCGGTGCCGTAGAAATATGCTTTCTTAGGTGTATACATGATTCATTTTCCTCCTTGTAAGAATTACTTGTCCCAAACGATCGGCTGCTGCGCTGCATGATTGTGCTCGCTGCCCGCATAAACCTTCAAGCGGGTTGCAGCCTTACGGCCAATGGAATTCTTCGGGAGCATACCCTTGACAGCCAGCTCCATCGCCAGCTCCGGACGCTCCGCCATGAGGGTCTTATACTGGGTTTCCTTCAGACCGCCGATCCAGCCGGAATGTCTGCGATAGTACTTCTGCTGGAGCTTATCGCCGGTGAGCACAGCCTTGTCCGCATTGATAACGATGACAAAATCGCCGGTATCAACGTGCGGAGTAAACTCTACCTTATGCTTGCCGCGAAGGATTGCGGCAACAGTCGTAGCGGTACGACCCAGCGGCTTGTCTGCTGCGTCGATGATATACCACTTGCGATCAATATTTTCAGCCTTAGCCATGAAAGTGGACATGATCTAACCTCCGATGTAATTTTATATGAATTGTTCATTCACAAATTGATTTTTGCCAAATGTACGCAGTTTCCCGTACTTTTTGACTGCTTTGCTATTATGCCACATCTTTTTTTCAATGTCAACAGGTTTTTTGAAGATTTTAATATACCGCGGTACAATCTCTCGTTTTCTCCTGTTTTCTCTCAAATTCTCTCGTATTCTACAATCCCATTTTAAAATTATATCCTGTACAACCTCTCCGGTGATGCGGTATAATCATCGAGAGCGCGCACATACACGCGTATATGTCCGGATTCATGGCCAATTTCAGGAGGAATACTATGCAGAAAATGCTTTCCTATGTCCGCCGCGCGGTGGACCAATATCAGATGATTGAAGCGGGCGATGTGATCGGTGTCGGCGTCTCGGGCGGCAAGGATTCGCTTGTGCTGCTCACTGCGCTAGCAAACCTGCGCCGGTTCTATCCCAAGCCGTTCACGCTCAAGGCCATTACGCTGGAGATGGGCTACGATGAGATGGACTTTTCCTCCATCGCACGCCTGTGTGAGCAGCTGAAGGTCGAATACATCACCAGACAGACAGATATTAAGACGATCGTATTTGACATCCGCAAGGAGGAAAACCCCTGTTCGCTGTGCGCAAAAATGCGCCGCGGTGCGCTCAATGACACAGCCAAAAGCATCGGCTGCAACAAGGTCGCGCTCGGGCATCATTATGACGACGTCATTGAAACCGTCATGATGTCGCTGCTGTATGAAGGACGGTTCAACTGCTTTCTGCCAAAAACCTATCTTAACCGCCGTGATATCACGGTCATCCGCCCGATGATCTATGCGCCAGAGGCATATATCAAATCACTCGTGCGCCGTCTGGAGCTGCCTGTCGTACACAATCCCTGCCCGGCGGACGGCAACACCAAACGAGAGGAGATCAAGCAGCTCATCCGCACGCTGGAGCATCAAAACCACGGCGTGCGGCAGCGCATTTTTGGCGCGGTGCAGCGTTATCCGCTGCGCGGATGGGGCATCCCAGGGCAATCATAACGCGTACAAAAAGCGCCGGAATCCCGTCGCATGGTCTGTGCATACACGGCGTTTGTTTTTTTATCACGATTTCACTACAAGTACCATTGTTTAACAAATGAGAACGAGCGTACCACAGAGGGAAGCTTTCCCTTTGCGGCGCGCTCGTTGTTCTGTTATTTTGCCCGTCTGTGCATTACTGAAGATGCACAGAGTTTATATTGACCAGCTCGCACGATTCGATGTTCGTGCTGCCCTCCAGGCAGCGCAGCAGCGCATTTGCGGTGTCAATCGCTGTCAGGCACGGAATCGCATGCTCGACAGTCGAACGGCGGATGCGCACCGAGCCCAACTCCGGATGGCGACCCTTGACAGATGTGGTGATGACGTAGTCGATCTCACCCGACTCGATCAGGTCGATCATGTTGGGCGACGGCTCGTCGATATTGTTAATCGAGTTGGTCGCGACCATGTGACGGTTGAGTACGTTCGCTGTTCCGCTGGTTGCATACAGCTCAAAGCCGCAGTCTGCAAAGCGTTCCGCAATCGTGACAACCTCCTGCTTGTCCGCATCGCGCACAGAGATGAGCACCTTTCCCTTTTTCTTCATCTCATAGCCTGCGCCCATCATGCCCTTGAGCAGCGCCTCGCGGAACGAGGTGGATACGCCCAGCACCTCACCGGTAGATTTCATCTCCGGCCCAAGCTGGGTGTCCAGGCCGCGCAGCTTCTGGAACGAGAACACCGGCACCTTGACGGCGTAATGCGTACTCTCCGGATAAAGATCCACGCCATAGCCCATATCCTTCAGCTTCTCGCCAAACATGCAGCGCGTTGCCAGATCGACCATCGGCACGCCGGTGATCTTTGAGATATATGGGATGGTACGCGACGAGCGTGGATTAACCTCAATAACATAAACCTCGTCATTATACAGCACAAACTGGATGTTGACCAGTCCGAGGACAGCTAGCTCCTTGGACAGCTTTTTGGTATAGTCCAAAATAACCTGCTTGTGCTTTTCTTCAATTGTGATGGACGGATAAACCGAAATCGAGTCGCCAGAATGGATGCCGGCGCGCTCCAAATGCTCCATGATGCCCGGAATCAAAACATCCTCACCGTCACAAATGGCGTCGACCTCGATCTCACGACCCATCAGGTATTTGTCGACAAGGACCGGATTTTCAATTTTGGTTCGGGTGATGATCTGCATGTATTCGCGGATGTCCTCTTCCTTATACGCGATCTCCATACCTTGGCCGCCCAACACATAGGACGGACGGACGAGCACCGGATAGCCCAGACGCTCCGCGACCTGTACAGCCTCTTCCTCTGTAAAAACCGTGTCGCCCGCGGCGCGCGGAATGCCGGTCTTATTCAAAATGACATCAAATTTCTCTCTGTCCTCCGCCGCGTCAATGCTCCATGCCGGCGTGCCAAGAATCGGGACACCCAGCTTTTCCAGATGCTCCGCCAGATTGATCGCTGTCTGGCCGCCAAACTGTACGATCGCCGCATCCGGTTTTTCCGCGTTGACAACGCCAGTCACATCCTCCGGTGTCAACGGCTCAAAGTACAGGCGATCCGCCGTGTCAAAGTCGGTGGAAACCGTCTCCGGATTGTTGTTGATGATGACGGTTTCACAGCCCAGCTTTTGCAGCGCCCATACCGAGTGCACCGAGCAATAGTCAAACTCAATGCCCTGGCCGATACGAATCGGGCCGGAGCCGAGTACCAGTACCTTCTTTTTACCGGTCGACGGCTTGACCTCCGTCTCCTCATCATAGGTAGAGTAATAATATGGGGTCTCCGCCTCGAATTCCGCCGCACAGGTATCAACCGTCTTATAAACCGGCATACGCGTCAGACCCTCCGTCGGCTTGCCGGACAGCCGTTCGATGAATTTGTCCGTAAAGCCATACCGCTTCGCTGACAGGTACAGCTCCGGTGTCAGCTGCTCCGCCTGCGTCAGCGTGTGCTCCATATCAACAATGCGCTGGAATGCATTGAGGAACCAACGGTCTATGCGGGTGATCTCAAAAATTTCCTCTACCGTCATGATGCCGCGGCGCAGCGCCTCGCAAATGGAGAAAATGCGTTCGAAATCACAGGTCTTGACCTTTTCGATGACCTCGTCGTCGCTCATTTTGGCAATCAGTGGCATGGACAGCGAATCCACCTTCATCTCAATGGAACGCACTGCCTTCATCATCGCCGCCTCAAAGCGGTTGGAGATGGACATAACCTCGCCGGTCGCCTTCATCTGCGTACCCAGCGTCTTGTCCGCATAGACAAATTTATCAAACGGCCAGCGCGGGAATTTGACGACGCAATAGTCCAGCGTCGGCTCGAAGCATGCGACCGTCTTGCCTGTGACCGCATTGGTCAACTCATCCAGGCCATAGCCCACCGCGATTTTCGCCGCAATCTTGGCAATCGGATAGCCGGTTGCCTTGGAAGCGAGTGCAGACGAGCGCGATACACGTGGATTGACCTCAATAACCGCATATTCAAACGAATCCGGATTGAGCGCAAACTGTACATTGCAGCCGCCCTCGATTCCAAGCTCCGTGATGATCTTGAGCGCGGAGGTGCGCAGCATCTGATATTCATAATCACACAGCGTCTGGCTCGGTGCAACGACGATGGAATCGCCCGTATGCACGCCGACCGGATCGATATTCTCCATGTTACAAACTGTGATGACATTGCCCTTGCCGTCGCGCATGACCTCATACTCGATTTCCTTCCAGCCGGCAATGCACTTCTCAACGAGAATTTCGTTGACACGGGAATACAAAATGCCGGATGCGGCAATCTCTCGCAGCTGATCCCACGTATACGCGATGCCGCCGCCCGTGCCGCCCAGCGTATAGGCCGGACGAATGATAACCGGCAGACCGATGGTGCGCGTAAACGCAATGGCGTCATCTACGGTATGCACAACCTTCGAGGCGATGATCGGCTCGCCAATTTTCTCCATTGTATCCTTGAACATCTGGCGATCCTCGGCCTTGTCAATGGTCGTCGGATTCGCGCCGAGCAGCTTGACGGCGTACTCGTCCAAAAAGCCCTCCGCGACCAGCTCCATCGCGATGTTCAGACCGGTCTGTCCGCCCAGCGTCGGCAAAATAGAATCCGGCCGTTCCTTTCTGATGATTTCCTTAACGCACGGAATGGTCATCGGTTCAATATAGACCTTATCCGCCATCGCCTTATCTGTCATAATGGTTGCCGGATTGGAATTGACCAGAATGACCTCAAGACCCTCCTCGCGCAGCGCGCGGCACGCCTGTGTTCCCGCGTAGTCGAACTCCGCCGCCTGACCGATGACGATCGGGCCGGAGCCAAGTACCATGACCTTATGAATATCCTGACGCAGCGGCATTACCGATCACCTCCCTTTTTCTCGTCCATGAGCGCAATAAACTGATCGAACAGATAGGCTGTGTCCTGCGGGCCAGGCTTGACCTCCGGATGATACTGTACCGTGAAGATCGGCGCATTTTTGTGTTCAATGCCTTCACAGGAGTTGTCGTTGAGATTGATATGGCTGACGCGCGCGACGGCCGGATCGACCGAATCGCCGACGACCGCATATCCATGGTTCTGGCTGGTGATATAGGTGCGGTCGTTTGCCAAATCCTTGACCGGATGGTTGACGCCGCGATGGCCAAATTTCATCTTGCGCGTTCTGGCGCCGATTGCCAGTGCCATGAGCTGATGGCCGAGACAAATACCGAAAATCGGTATGCCGGAGCCAACGAGCTGCCGGAGGTTCTCAATAACCTGCGTGTTTTCCGTCGGGTCGCCGGGGCCATTGGACAGCATGATGCCGTCATAGCCGCCCTCCAAAATATCCTGCGGTGCAGTCAACGCAGGCAGCACAGTAACCTCGCAGCCGCGCGCGCACAGCTCGCGCTGGATGTTGCGCTTGACGCCGAAGTCCAGCAGCGCAACGCGGCGCTGTGCATCGCCCGAAGTCGCCGGATACACCTCCGGCTGTTCGATCGTCACGCTCTTGACCGCGTCGGTAACCTGATAGGCCTTCATCTCGGCGATCATCTGCTCGTCAGGCGCATAACCCTCAGAATACAGGATGCCGTTCATAACGCCGCTGCTGCGCAGAATGCGGGTCAGGCGGCGCGTATCAATGCCAGCCAGACCAACGACACCCTGCTCCTTGAGATACGCGTCCAGCGAGCGGTCGCAGCGCCAGTTGGACGGGCAGTCGCACGCATCGCGCATGATAAAGCCGGATACCCAGCACCTGCGCGACTCATAATCATCCGCGTTCAGACCGTAGTTGCCAATGAGCGGATAAGTCATGCAGACCGCCTGTCCGTAATAAGACGGGTCAGTCAAAACCTCCTGATATCCCACCATGCCGGTGTTAAAGACGATTTCCGAAATAGATGCACCCTCTGCACCGACGCTCACGCCCTCAAACAGCGTGCCGTCCGCCAGCAGGAGATAGGCCTTTTTCAACATCCATACACTCCTTGTCTATTGTTTATAAATAACGGTATTTATCGAATGGCGCTGACAATGTCGTCGCGCATGCGAATCGCTTCCTGACGCGCCGCCTCCTGATAATCCAGCTCGCACTTCTTCCATGCGCACATGATGCCACGGGAGGAATTGATGATCGCGCCCAAGCCGTCATCGTTAAAGGCGTTTGCAATGTCCTTGGCGGTCGCGCCCTGCGCGCCGTAGCCCGGCACGAGGAAGTAGCTGTGCGGGATGATCTGGCGGATGATCCGCTGCTCCTCCGGATAAGTTGCGCCAACAACTGCGCCGACCTGCGAATAGCCGCATTCGGTCATCAGCTCTTCACCCCATTCGGCAACCTTCTCTGCCATGCGGACATACAATGGTCGACCGTCCAGCATGCGGTTCTGGAACTCACCGGACGACTTATTGGACGTCTTGACCAGCACATAGACGCCCTTGTCGCGCGCCTTGCACTCCGCCAAAAACGGGTTAATGCCGTCGCTTCCCAGATAGGCATTGACCGTGCACGAATCGCTGTTATACACCGGCAGGCTCTCGCCGCACACCTCGCTGCAGCCCAGATAGGCCTGCGCATACGCGGTCGCCGTCGCGCCGATATCATTGCGCTTAATGTCCGCAATGACATACATTCCCTTGTCATGTGCATACTGAATGGTGTCGCGCAGCACGAGGGCGCCCTCGGGGCCTAGCAGCTCATAATAGGCTGCCTGCGGCTTGACTGCCGGCACGATATCGCACAGTGCGTCGATCAGACCTTTGTTAAATTCCAGCATGCTCGCCGCCGCAGCCTGTAGCGTCTTGCCGTATTGCGCCACATATTTATCGGTAATGTGCGCGGGGATATATTCCAGCCGCGCATCCAGACCCGCAACAGTCGGATTGTTTTTTTCGCGAATTTTGTTTACCAGGGTGTTGACAGACATATCGTTCTCCTCCTCGTTTACCTTATCTTGTTTCTTTTTCGGCAGCCGCGTCCACTAAAATGGAAACGCAGTCCTTGCCGTCCAACTCATCGACGAACACCTGCACCGTCTCAGTATGCGATGTCGGAAGATTTTTTCCGACAAAATCCGGACGAATTGGCAGCTCCCGATGGCCGCGGTCAACCAGCACCGCCAGCTGGATGCGCTGCGCGCGCCCGGCATGAAGCACCGCCTCCATCGCCGCGCGCACCGTGCGGCCGGTACAGATTACATCGTCGACAATAATGACCGTGCGGTGTGAGATATCCTCGATATGCGGCAGCTCGCTGCTGCACGGCATGCCATTGAGATCATCGCGAAACGCCGTGATGTCCAGCGGTGCGAGCTGTGGCCGTGTGCCTTCAACCTCCGCAATCTTGTCCGCCATGCGCTGCGCCAGATAGACGCCGCGGGTGCGCACGCCGGCGAGCACGAGATCTGCGGCGCCATGATTGCGCTCAATGATCTCATAGGAAATGCGGTTGATGGCGCGGCGCATTGCACCCTCATCCATAATGTCCGCTTTTTTCACTTGTTTCATCCGCAGACCTCTCCTTTTCAGACAGGATCAAAAAAACGGTTTTCCCGCACCTTGGCAGAAAACCGTTACAAACCGGAGAAAGGCGCACACCTATCCCCTATCGTATTCTGTTTCAAACGCCTTGCCGAGCTCACGGGAACGGCTTAAAGGTGCTGTATTTTCTTGATAGAAACATTATACCCCAGCGCGATGAATTTGTAAACCAAAACGCGCGCAATGCTTTTCGTCAGATTAAACAGGATAATTGTTTTTCTGTAAATTATTTTGTAAATTTGTCAAAAACAGGGCCATTTCCCTCATGTTTCCGTTGTAATTTGCGGTTCAATCGGGCAAACTGAATGCACAGGCGTGAAAGGAGCTGAGCGTATGCGTACAGCATATTTTGCCGCTGGCGTCGCCGCAGGACTAGCCGGAGCCGCTGCTGCCGCCGTCGTCGTCAATCAGGCGCTTGCCGGCACGGCCGCGGGACACAACGTCTCGCGTACTGCACACCGCACTGCCGGTATGGTCAGCCATGCCGCGCATGAAACGGCAAACACCATAGACAAGATGATGCAGTGACAAAGCGGGCGGCTTTTTCTACGGCCGCCCGCTTTCCATATAGATCTACCGCGCGATGACGCAGGCGATCATTTCGTTCAAATTGTCAATGAGCGCTTCTGCTGAAACGCCATCCTCCTGTAGCCACATATTCATGCAGCCGATGATGCCGCACGAGCAGTATCGGCAGCGATACCGCCTCTGCTCCTCATCGACGTCGTCATGCAGCTCTTTCTGAATTTTCTCGATGGTCTGCTCAATGACCTGCATAAATTTGTCCTGCAGGCCGCCGCTCTGAAACAGTGTACGGATGAGGAAATGATTCTCCCGAATATAACCCGCTGCCTGCTCCAGCATATCACGCGCCGAGTAATCCTCCGGTGTCGGCGAATAGCTGGCGATCACCTGTGCAAAATCATGCACCAGCTCCTGCTCGATCTTCTCGCGCAGGTCATAGGTATCCGTGTAATGGAAATAAAATGTACCGCGGTTTAGATCAGCGCGATCCGTGATCTCCTTGACCGTGATATCCTTAAATTCCTTTTCGTTCATCAGCTCCGCCAACGCATGCCGCAGCAGGCGCTTGGTTCGCCGGATTCTTCTGTCTTCCTTCTGTGCTGCCATATCGGTATTCCCCCTTGCTGTACAAGGTACATTTCTATTTTTATCTGTATTATACTATACAGTATGGTGAAAATCAACAGCATTTGTTGCACGAAAAACGCCCGGAAACACAGCCGCATTTCCGGGTCGTATAACCGTTAAATTCTGGGCAGAAGCTCCATCTCCTGCGCAATCTCAATCGTCGCAGCCCCGACGCCGATCTGTGCCAGCGCGTCAACAAAACGCTGAATACCCGTCAACAGGAGCGAAAAATAATCGCATAAATCGGTAATCATGCGCTCCATATCGTCCTTGAGATTCAAAATGATGTTCTGCCGCATATAGACCACGCCGTCATCCTCAAACAGACCAAACTGCCCGATCGTGCAAAAGTTATTGCAGTAGAAGATGGCGCGTTTAAGCTCTGGCATGCACTTTTCCGGCATATTGGCCAGCATTGTGACATGCATTTGAAACAGGCCTGTCTCCTCGCGGGCCATCGCCGCCGCCGGGAACCACATATCGACCATCACGTCCTGCTGCACCTTGCCCTGACGCGGCAGCTCGACGCGCGTCATCGCCGGATTGCCGTCCGCGCCGTCAAAAAACTCCGTGCGGAAGCCGTTCTGCTTGATGACATCCGCCATGCACGAGAGCACGTTGTTTTTTACCTTTTCCAATTCCAATTCCATAATCTCTCCTCCGTTTACGCTTAACCCTTCTTGATGCCGATATCATGGCGGAAATGCGCCTTTTCAAAATGAATCTTGTCCACATCGGCATAGGCTCTTGCAATCGCCTCATCCAGCGTATCCGCCGTCGCCGTCACGCCGAGCACACGGCCGCCGCTGGTGACCAGCCTGCCGTCCTCAGTGCGCGCCGTACCCGCATGGAATACAATCGAATCGGTCACCGCTTCGATGCCGGTAATCTCCTTGCCCTTTTCATAGGAGATCGGATAACCTCCGGAGGCCATGACGACACAGCACGCCGCATTATCCGCCCACCGAATGTCCATCTCATCCAGCCTGCCGTCGATGACTGCGTTCATAATGTCAAACAGGTCGCTGTCCAGACGGCACAGCACTGCCTGCGTCTCCGGGTCGCCAAAGCGCGCGTTGTACTCAATAACCTTCGGCCCCTTGGGGGTGAGCATCAGGCCAAAGTACAGCACGCCGCTGAACGGACGTCCCTCCGCCTTCATTGCGGCAACCGTTGGCTTGAAAATCGTCTCCATGCAGGTCTGCGCGATATCCTCGGTGTAAAAACGCGACGGCGAAAAGGCGCCCATGCCGCCGGTGTTCGGGCCTTCATCGTTGTCGTATGCGCGCTTGTGATCCTGTGCGCTCGGCATCGTAGACAGATGCTCACCGTCCACAAACGCCAGCACGGAGACCTCCGGGCCGGTCAAAAATTCCTCGATGACGACGCGCGCACCCGCTCCGCCGAAGCGTCCGCCGTCAATCGCGTCCTTGACCGCTGCAATCGCATCGTCCTCGGTCATCGCGACTGTGACGCCCTTGCCCAGCGCCAGACCATCCGCCTTGACGACAATCGGTGCACCGTTCTCCTTGATATAGGCGATGGCGTCCGCACTGTTTTCAAACACGGCATAACCAGCCGTCGGGATGTGATACCTCCGCATCAAATCCTTTGCAAACGATTTGGAGCTCTCGATCACCGCCGCATTTTTGCGCGGACCAAACGCACGGATACCAGCTTCCTCAAGCGCATCTACCATGCCGAGCGCAAGCGGATCGTCTGGAGTAACTACGACCAGATCCGGCTGATTCTGCTTTGCAAATGCAACCACGCCATCAATATCCGTCGCCTTGATGTCAACGCACTGCGCAACCTCCGCAATGCCGCCGTTGCCCGGCGCGCACCACAGCTTGCTTACCTTTTTGCTTTTCGCCAGCGCCATACAGACCGCATGTTCCCGTCCGCCGCCGCCGATAACCATAACCTTCATGTCAAATCCTCCGTTTTTAAGAGTAATCGCCAAAAGTCAGACACGCGTTGCCGGCGCGCCTGACTTTACTTGAAACAATTAATGATGGAACAGGCGGATGCCGGTGAAC
>CAZEMM010000061.1:0-12021 GCA_964513445.1 uncultured Butyricicoccus sp.
AACTTTGGGGTCAGACTCTTCGTCTGACCCCAACATTTATTATAGAACCTTTTTTGACAAATGGGTAAAATACGGATATAATCGTATCACACTGAACGAAAAAACGGAAAGGTTTTCGCAATGGAACGGAAAAAACATTTTGCTGCCCGTCTGATGGACGGGATGGGGCGGCTGTATCTGCCGCTTTTATGGCTCATGCTGGTCGGTCTGGATGTAGCGTACCGGTATTTATATTGGATTGACGGTCTGCCGACGTTTCGTGATATACGGGCGCTGTGCTTTACCATGCTGTGGGCGCTGTTGCTGTGCGGTGTGGTCTACATTTTGCCGTTTGTGCTGCGCCGGATTTTTGTCGTTTTGCTCGTCGTGCTTGCGAGCGCACTGTGTCTGATTCACAGCTCAATGTATCGGATTTTCGGTACCTGTTTTTCCTTTGCCGATTTATCCTATGCGGAGGACGGCGCGCGCTTTTTCAGTATGGATTATCTGAGCTTTCGTAAGGGGCTGCTGCTGTGTATCATCGCGGCGATTGCCGCAGCGCTGCTTGCAGCCGTCGGCATGAAAAAGAGGGCCTATCGCTGGCCGCGTGCGGTGATTGCTGTAGGGATGTTTGCCGTATCGGTTGTCGGCATTTACGTGCTGCATGCCAGCCTGATCGAATCGGACGATCAAACCTTTGCATGGGATACGCAGTACAACAGCAGCACCGACCAGTCTGTTTATACGAATTTTTCCGATGTCAACCGCTGCTTCTTTATGACCGGAGGCTATCAATATTTGTTCCGCAGCTTTGTTGTGACCTATGGCATTGAGGATATGCTGACCAACGGCGAGACGTATGAACAGCTGGATGCCTATTACGAACAAAGTGAGAAAAATACACATCCCGATAACGAGATGACAGGCGCGCTGCGCGATAAAAATCTAATTTTAGTGTTGCTGGAATCGATTGATACGTGGCTGCTGACGGAAGAATATATGCCGAATCTGTATGCGTTGCAGCAGCAGAGCATCAATTTTGAGAACCACTACGCGCCGATGTTTATTTCCGCCGCGACCTTTGGCAGCGAATTTTCCGTCAATACCGGCCTGGTGCCGCCGACAAACGGCATCAACAACAAGGCATATTCCACTTATGCGTATCCGTATTCTCTCGCACATTTGTTTAGAAATGAGGGATATACGGCAAATTCGTTTCATTCCGCCAATCCGTCGATTTACAGCCGCGGCGATATTCACAGCAATTGGGGATATGAGCAGTATTTTTCGTGGGAAGAGCTTGGGATGGATGATTATATGCTGGACAGTCAGCTGATCAACGGCTATTCCTACATGGTGCAGGACGAGCTGTTTTTCGACTTTGTGCTGACATATTCCGGACATGGACCGTATACGGAGGAGATGGACAACATTTCAGCGGATCACTGGGATGCGGTCTATCAGGCGGTCGACCCGGATGCGATTCCCGCGACGGGTGATGATTTGGAGGAATATTACCGTGCGGTCGCTCACGCGATGGAAACCGACAAGTTTATAGGAGAGCTTGTGGACAGGCTGACGGAGGACGGACATATCAACGACACCGCGCTTGTGTTCTTTGCGGACCATTATGCGAAATATATGACCAATACCGATTTGGTCATGCAGCTCAAGGGTGTTGACAATACGGACATGCTGTGCCGGACGCCGTTTTTCATTTACAGTAGCGATTTGCCCGCGCAGTCGGTCACGAAGCTGACCGCAACGATGGACATCGCGCCGACCATTGCAAACCTGTTTGATTTGGATGTCAATTACGCCTATTATACCGGCGATGACGCGTTTGGCGACGGCGGCGGCTATGTCATTTTCCGCAATCTCAACTGGTATGACGGAGAGACATATTATACTGCGGATTACAGCGGGGAGCTGACGGACGAAATCAAGCAGCGCAATCAGGAGGTATTCGAGCGCATTCAAGCCTCTTGGGACACGCTGCACAGCAATTATTTCGCACACCTACAGGAGGAACAGCAATGAAACTCATCTCATGGAATGTGAACGGCCTGCGCGCCTGTCTGGGCAAGGGCTTCCAGGATTTTTTCGATCAGGCGGACGCGGATATGTTCTGCTTGCAGGAGACCAAAATGCAGCCGGGGCAGGCACAGGTAGCCTGTTCGGGCTATGCGGAATACTGGCACAGCGCAGAGAAAAAGGGCTACAGCGGAACGGCGTTGTTTACCAAGCGCAAGCCGCTGTCGGTTGTGTATGGCATTGGCATGGATGAGCATGACCATGAAGGCCGTGTGATTACAGCGGAATATGAGCAGTTTTATCTGGTCACCTGCTATACGCCCAATTCGCAAAATGAGCTCAAACGGCTGGATTATCGTATGAAATGGGAGGATGACTTCCGCGACTATCTGGTCGGGCTGGATGCCGTTAAGCCGGTCATCCTGTGCGGAGATTTAAACGTCGCGCATGAGGAGATCGATTTGAAAAATCCAAAGACCAACCGAAAAAACGCGGGCTTTACGGACGGGGAGCGCGCAAAGATGACCGAGCTGCTGGGTGTGGGCTTTACGGACAGCTTCCGCCTGCTGTATCCGGAGGTGACGGGCGTGTATTCGTGGTGGTCGTATCGCTTCAAGGCGCGCGAAAAGAATGCGGGCTGGCGTATCGACTATTTTATCGTGTCCAACCGCATTGCTGACCGCATTACGGACGCCAAAATTTTGACGGATGTAATGGGCAGCGATCACTGCCCGATCGAGCTGGATATTGCATTTTAGGCACAGTAAGGGCGACAGTTCGTGAGAGCTGTCGCCTAATTGAAGGAACGCGATTTCGCTGATATCATACGTGTAACAGATTAGAAGTCGGAGAAAGGAGTGACAATCAATGAGCAAAATTATTGTATTCAATGGCAGTATGCGGAGAGGCGGAAATACCGATTTATTGGTGCAAGCGTTTGCAGAGGGCGCAGGGAAAAATCATGCTGTAGAAATCGTGTCTGTTGCTGACTATCGGGTAAATCCTTGTATTGGGTGCAACACATGCTTCACAAGAGAAGGGAATCAATGCTTTCAGGATGACGATATGGCTGCAATCTATGAGAAATTAAAAGCTGCTGACATGCTTGTCATTGCGTCTCCGGTTTATTTCTATGGCATCAGCGCACAGCTAAAAGCTATGATTGATCGATTACATACGCCTATGCGGAATGAATTTCAGATAAAAAGACTTGCTTTGATATTGGTGGGAGCGGCAACGCTGCCGGAATTGTTTGACGCGATCAAGCTGCAATACCAGCTTGTATTAAATTATTTTCATTTGGAAGATGCAGGAATGGTACTTGTGAGAGGGGCGAAGGAGAAGGGAGATGTCAAGTCAGGCGATGCCTTAAAGAAAGCATATGAATTGGGCTTTTCAATCGAATGAATCAGATTATCAGTCACATATGTTGATATGACAGACAACAAAAAACCAGCCGTCCGAGGGCGGCTGGTTTGACAAGCTGGCCGGGTAAGATTCCATCCGGCCTTTGTCATGCAGTGAGATATGTACTTATCTGACGACAGCCTGATACAGGCTGAGCATAGCCGGCAGTGAGACGGCGGACAGCAGCGTGGAAAACGCAATCGTGCGGCTGGCATAGCGATAGTTGGTGCCATACATCTGCGCGAACATGGATGAGGCGACTGCGCATGGCGTCGCAATGCTGACGATGAGGACGCCCGCAACGCTGCGGTCAACCGGAAGCAGGTAGAGCAGCGCGATTGCGGCGAGCGGAATGACGATCAATCGCGTTAGACAAACCAGATACATCGAGCGGTCTCGAACCAGATCGCGGATGTTGGACTGCGCCAGATAGACGCCCAGCACGATCATGGCGAGCGGTGTATTCAGATCCGCCAGAAAGCTGACTGCCTGGTCAATGATCGACGGCAGCTGAAAGGACGTCAGAAAGATGGCCAGACCGATACAAAAACCGATTGTGCCGGGATTGAATAGAATTTTTTTCCAGTTAACACCGCCGGATTGCCGCCCACTTGCACGGGAGAGTAGCCAGACGCCAAAGGTCCACAGCAGAATATTGGTTGCAACAATGTTGATAGAGCCAATAAAAACGCCGTCGTCACCGTACAATGCCTGTAACAGCGGCAGCGCCATAAAGCCGTTGTTGGAAAAAATGACGCACATGCGCTTGTCCGCGTAATCCGGCGTGTTTTGGCGAAACAGCAGTGTCGCCAGCACAATGCTGACCGCGAGCAGCAGCACTGAAATGCCGAACGCCAGCACCAGCCTGCCGAACATCGTGGGATCAAATGCGCGGCAAAAGGAATGTATGATGACACAGGGTGCGACAAAGGTCATAATCAGGGTGGAGAGCTGGCCGGAGCCGTCCTCGGTGATGATGCCGCGCTTATAGCAGATTGCGCCAATGAGGATCAGCAAAAACATGACGGCGATCTGTGTGTACAGGATGGAAATATCCAACGGTGAAGCTCCTTCTTTCTGCGTGTGAAATACCATAACGTATTCAATATACCACCAGATTGAAGCAAAGTCAAAACAGGGGTTGTAGGTTTGTCAATGATGTTGTATCATTTCTTGTCTGACGGCTTGCGTCAGTGCGCATATGCGGACATCTTAGAGAGCGTCCCGATCGTTATTTCCGGTCGGGATTTCTTTCTGTCCTCAAATAGTTATTTCGGTGTCGCCTGGATTTTAAGCGGTGCGTGAAATTCATCTGCGGATGGATTTGCGGAAGATTTCCCTGCGCTTTGCCGCAAAAAACGGCGGGCAAACAAACAGCTGTGTTTATTGTATGAAAAACACGTGCAAATCTGCTCTTTTTTGGCATTTTACCCATAAATCAAATGAATACGGGCTCTTGAAATGGTGTATAAAATGCTATATAATTTTATGGAATGTAAAACGCATCTTTGCCACTGCAGCTTTGTAAAATAACGGAGGCGGCGGCAAAGATTGCACGAAGATGCATCGGCTGTCTTTGCTGCCGAAAGGAGGTACAGAACCTATGTCAGAGTATGAAGAGCGGGGAATGGAACTGGAAACACTGCCGGTGCTTCCGCTGCGCGGGATAGTTGCGTTTCCTGAGATGCTGATTCATTTTGATGTCGGCCGTCTGATTTCCATGAAAGCACTGGAACAGGCGATGCGGAACAACCAGCGCATTTTTTTGACTGCACAGTGTGATATACGAACGGACACCCCCGGGGAGGATGACCTGTTTTATCTCGGTACGGTCTGTGTTGTCAAGCAGATATTAAAGCTTCCGGGCGACAACATTCGCGTTTTGGTGGAAGGCTCCTACCGCGCAGCAGTAGATATGTTTTCTTCCAAGGATAACTGCCTTTTTGCGGATGTGTTTCGCGTGAAGACAGATCCGGGCGCGCGTGTCTCACAGCGCAGGAAGCAGGCGCTGGTACGCACGTTGCAGGATCGTTTTGAAGAATATGCTTCGCTTGCTGCCCATTTGTCGCGCGATATCATTATGTCTGTGATGGACGGCGGCGAGCCGGGCTATCTGGCGGATTATGTCGCGCAGAATTCGCCGCTGGAATATGAAGTCAAGCAGCAGCTGCTGGAGGAACTGCATGATGTGCGCCGCTTGGAGCAGGTCATTCGTGTCATTGGGCATGAGATCGATATTCTGCGCATTGAGTCGGATTTGCAGGATAAGCTAAAGGATCAGGTGGATAAAAACCAGCGGGATTACTATCTGCGTGAGCAGATGAAGGTTATTCAAAATGAGCTGGGTGAGCAGGACGTCGCAGAGGAAGCGGAGGAATACCGTGAAAAAATCCGCGCGCTGAATCTGCCGCAGGAGTCGGAGGAAAAGCTGCTTAAGGAGGCAAACCGCCTGGAAAAAATGCAGTCGTTTTCCGCGGAGAGCAGCGTCGTGCGCACGTATTTGGATACGTGTCTTGCGCTGCCCTGGAATATAACGACAGAGGAAAATACGCAGCTTCAAGCTGCACGCAAGGTGCTCGACCACGATCATTACGGCATGGACAAGGTCAAGGATCGCATCATGGAATTTCTCGCGGTCAAAATGCTTGCTCCGCAGCTGAAGGGGCAGGTGCTTTGCCTGGTCGGCCCGCCGGGTGTCGGTAAGACGTCCATTGCGCGCTCGGTTGCACAGGCAATGGGACGCAAGTATGCGCGCATGTCGCTCGGCGGCGTGCGCGACGAGGCGGATATCCGCGGCCATCGAAAGACATATATCGGCGCAATGCCCGGACGTATCATGAATGCGCTGACACAGGCCGGCAGCAAGAACTGCCTGCTGCTGATGGATGAGGTTGATAAAATGGGCGTGGACTCTCGCGGTGATCCGGCGGCGGCGCTGCTGGAGGTTCTGGATATCGAGCAGAACAATGCATTCCGTGATCATTATATCGAATTGCCGTTTGATCTGTCCGATGTGCTGTTTATCACGACGGCAAATTCACTCGACAGCATCCCGCGTCCGTTGCTTGACCGCATGGAGGTTATTGAGCTGTCCAGCTATACCGAGCAGGAAAAGGCGGAGATCGCCATACGGCATCTGCTGCCCAAGCAGCTGGAGCGTCACGGCCTGAAAAAATCCAATCTCAGCCTGTCGCGCGAGACGCTGCTGTATCTTATCAACGCATATACGCGGGAAGCGGGCGTGCGTCGGTTGGAACAGATTCTCGCAAAGCTGTGCCGAAAGGCTGCAAAGGAAATTGCGGACGACCTCGAGCAGCATCCTGACCGTACCACACGTAAGCGCGTGAATATTACGCGTTCCAATTTGGAGAGATTTTTGGGTGCGCCGCGGTATAAAAATGACGTAGTTAGCAAACGAGATTTAGTCGGCGTTGTAAACGGCTTGGCGTGGACAACTGTTGGCGGTGAGATGCTGCAGGTTGAGGTCAATGTTATCCCGGGCACGGGACAGCTTCAGATCACCGGCAATCTCGGCAAGGTTATGGAGGAATCTGCAAAGGCTGCCGTCACCTATGTCCGCTCTATCGCGTCGGAGCTGGGAAAGGATCCGATGTTCTATAAGGAGAAGGATATCCACATCCATTTTCCGGAGGCGGCAATCCCGAAGGATGGCCCGTCCGCAGGCGTTACGATGGCTACAGCAATTGCGTCTGCGGTCACAGATATTCCGGTGCGCCATGATGTTGCGATGACTGGTGAGGTTACGCTGCGCGGACGCGTCATGCCGATCGGCGGACTGAAGGAAAAGACAATGGCGGCCTACCGCGCTGGTATGAAAACTGTCATCGTTCCGGCGGAGAATGAGCCGGATTTGCAGGATATCGACCCGATTGTACGCGAAAATATTGAATTCGTCACGGCAGAAGGCATGCAGACGGTGCTGGACACGGCGTTGTGCCGCCATAGCCATGAGATATTAACACCCAGTGAGCCGGTTGCGGCAATGCCAGCGATTTCGAACGATGCACCGGTTGTAACCTGTAGACAAGGAGAGCTATGCTGAATCTACATAACGCAGAATTTGTGCGTTCCGCAGTGAAAACAGCGGACTTCCCGCAGGACACGCTTCCGCAGATTGTATTTGCCGGAAAATCTAACGTTGGGAAATCTTCCACCATCAACCGAATCTTAAACCGGAAAAATTTTGCCCGTGTCGGAAACCAGCCGGGGAAGACCATTCATATCAATTTTTTCCGCATTGATGAACAGGCATATTTTGTCGATCTGCCTGGCTATGGTTATGCAAAGGTATCCAAGCGTGAACGTGATCGCTGGGGTAAACTGATGGATGAATATTTTGCGTGGGAGGATGGTATGACGCTGGGCTTCCAGATCGTCGATCTGCGGCACAAGCCCACAGCGGATGATGTCACGATGGCAAACTGGTTTATACAGACGGGTGTACCTTTTGCCATCATTGCCAACAAGCATGACAAGGTCAAGCCAAGCCAGCTGGAGGGCAATTTGCAGCTCATCCGAGAGACATTGCAGTTACCGGATACGGTTCCGGTCATTCCGTTTTCTGCGGAAAAGGGAACCGGACGCGATGAGGTTCTCGCTCTGATTTTGAATCACATGCAGCTAAGATGAAACCGTCATTGACGGAAGAAATATAAAAGGATGATACGTACTATGAGAGAAAAGAAACCATTTGTTACCCTTGCGCAGGCGGAGGAAATGACCAAGCAGTACCCGACGCCGTTTCATTTGTATGATGAAAGGGGCATCCGTGAAAATGCACGCCGGTTAAATCAGGCATTTTCGTGGAATAAGGGCTTTAAGGAATATTTTGCCGTCAAGGCAACGCCGACGCCGCGTATTTTGCAGATTCTGAAGGAAGAGGGCTGCGGAACGGACTGCTCCTCGTACACAGAGCTGCTGATGAGCGAGGCTTGTGGTTTCTCTGGTCAGGAGATTATGTTCTCGTCCAATGACACACCGGCAGAGGATTTTGTGCTGGCGGAAAAGCTGGGCGCGACCATCAATCTGGATGATATTACGCATATTCCCTTTTTGGAAAAGGCCATCGGCCACATTCCAGAGCGCATCTGCTGCCGCTATAATCCGGGCGGCGTATTTCAGCTGAGCGACTCGGAGGAGGGCTTTCAGGTCATGGACAATCCGGGCGAAGCCAAATATGGCATGACGCGCGAACAAATGACGGAGGCTTATCGGACGCTGATACGGAAGGGCGTAAGGGAATTTGGCATTCATGCGTTTCTCGCGTCCAACACGATTTCCAACGAGTATTTTCCGGCGCTGGCGCGCATCCTGTTTCAGATGGCGGTCGAGCTGAAAAATGAGACCGGCGCGCATATTACGTTCATCAATTTGTCCGGTGGTATCGGCATCCCGTACCGTCCGGAGCAATCCACCAATGACATCGCGGAGATCGGCGAGGGCGTGCGCAGGGCATATGAGGAGATTCTTGTTCCTGCGGGCATGGATGATATTGCATTGTACGCTGAGCTGGGCCGGTACATGCTCGGTCCATACGGCTGTCTCGTGACCCGTGCGATTCACCGCAAGGACACCTATAAGAATTATATCGGTGTGGATGCATGCGCAGCAAACCTGATGCGCCCGGCGATCTATGGCGCATATCATCACATCACTGTACTCGGCAAGGAGGATGCGCCGTGCGATACGATGTATGACATCACAGGCTCGCTGTGTGAGAACTGCGACAAATTTGCAGTCGACCGTATGCTCCCGAAAATTGACATCGGTGATCTGTTGGTCATTCATGACACGGGCGCGCATGGCTTCTCCATGGGCTATAATTATAACGGCAAGCTGCGTTCCGCAGAGGTGCTGCTCAAGGAGGACGGCTCAACGGAGCTGATTCGCCGTGCGGAAACACCGGCGGACTATTTTGCAACGCTGGATATCACCGGACTGTTCCGGAGATAAGACAAATCCATAGGTGACACTGCATAATGCAAGCTCCTCGCCGCTGACAACCATGTCGGCAGTGAGGAGCTTTGGTCTGTTAGTATGGATCAGGCACTTCACTGCCGCCCGTCATGGTCTTTCGGATTTCTTCCGTTTCTGAAAAAGCCCGCGTTTTCCAATGCCGGCTTTTCCGCCAGCAGACACAACCATGCGGATTTATGAGACAATGTTATATTCGTAAAGCCCGCGTTTTTCAGATACACGTTCAGTTCCTCGCCGGAGTAGACCGTCATTCCGTCAATTCGGCTGGTCCACGTCGTGTCGGTCGGGTCCCCCATTTCACACACCAACAGGAATCGTCCACCGGGCTTCAGCACCCGCAGGATCTCCGAAAAAGCCTGGGGCAGATCCGGCCAGAAATAGACCGTCTCAAAGGCCGTGACAGTATCGTAGCTGCTTTCTGCATAGGGGATTGCCCCAACATCTCCTTGGAGAACCGTACACCGCCTGCCCAGCGCGGCGGAATTCTTCTTTTTGCTGGCGGCAACGCTCTCCGGGGAATAGTCCAGCCCGTCCACTTGCCCCTTCGGGCAGTGCTTCAGCAAAGCCGCGATGTTTGCGCCGCCGCCGCAGCCCACATCCAGCACATGGGCGTCCGCCTCTAAATGCAGGTGGGACAGGCCCCAGTCCGCCAGCGGCTTATGACCTTTGTTCATGCCGAACAGCATCACGCGCCCCAGCAATCCCTGGGGCTTTCTGGTGTTTTGCAGTAATCTCCGTAACAATCTTATTTCTCCTCGTTTAATCGAATCAGCAGGCTGATACCCGCGAGTATATACCCTTGTGAATTTCGCACGGTTCAGCCGTTTCACTCTCTGTTATCCTTTAAGCTCTCGACCATATCCACCTTTTTCACCTTTCGGCGCAGCAGCCAGAGCGAACCGAAGTAACACAATACGGTCAGCCCAATGGCGAGACAAAAGCTGCTCGGCGATATATAGATATCCATCAGCATCACGCCGTAATCAACCATCATCAGGAAGAACGCGTGGACGACCGCGTAGGTCGCCGGGACAGAAAGCAGGATCCCAATGGGAAGAAGGATATGATGGGCACTCAGTACGATCTGGTTTATCCTTCTGTCGTCATAGCCCAGAACCTTCAGCATGGAAATATTGCTTCGACTCTCCGTTACAAGCATATTGACTGCCACATAAATGGCGGCAACACAGATAATCATGCCAAGTCCCTCCAGGAGCCACAGCATGAAGTCCATTTGAGCCGTCATAGTATTGACCTGCTCGGCCAGATCCGAGCGGTTTGTCTCCTGCGCGATCTTTTCCTCGGGAATGTCCAGCTTTTCTTCACTGATAACGCAGTTGAAGGATTCCTCGTCCAAGCCTGAAAGCTCCGTGGCCATGGCTTTCGAGGTGTAAATACCTTTCTGCATATTGTTCTGTATCACGCCCGCAATTTTGATCGTCTTTTCTTCCATAGTCAGCGGGTTATATACCGTGACGGTATCCCCCGATTGCCAGCCGAGGGTAAGCTCAGCCAGACTCGTGATGAAATAACCGCTTTCCAGATCAGCCCTTTGGCCGTCCGTCATCTGAAGGCCCAAATACGGGTTTTCATTCTCTGTTCCAATCAGCGACAGCGTGGTTCCGTCCTCGGCCTCCAGAGCCGATACCAGCATAGATTCCCCGCCGTAGGGATTTTCTACCGTAAGCTCGCTTAAGATATACTGATGCTCATAGCTGACCAGGGTGTCTACCCCGTCTGTCCCCATATAGTCGATGGAATCAAAGAACGCCTGCGCCGTTAGTACGATAAAACAGCCGAGGAACACGCCCAGCAGCACGACAAAGCTGCGCCCGGGATTGCCCAGCAGAGAGCGCACAGCCAGCTTGGTTCGGAAGGACAGCTTCTTTCCCGCCAGCAGCAGCCGGCTCTTTTTTCTTCCGCCGTCCGCATTTCCGGCAAGAAGCAAAACCGTGTCCTTTTTGAGCAATCTGCGCACAGCAAGCAGCGCCGCAAGGATATAGAGCGCTGTCGGAACCAGGATGCCCAGCGCCGCATTGAGCGGATTCAAATGACCGACCACCCGCATCGGCTCATAATCCGCCAGCCCCATCTCACTTAGTGGCTGCTCAAAAATGAGCGAAACGACAGAGGTAAGCACTCCGCCGAGAATACCGGGAATCGCGGCAAAGCCCGCGTAATGCCACATAAGCTGCCGCTTCGTATACCCAAGGGCGGACAGCGTTCCCAGCATCCGTTGTTCGCTTTTCACCTTGCGGCTGAGGATAATGCCGATCAGCGCCACGGCGATCAGCGGCAGGATACACAGCAGAAGATGCGCCATAACGATAAACAGCTCCGCCTGCTGGTCCACCATGAGAATACGGTTGTTCTCCCCCGCGCCGCTGTAGGAACGCATGAAGTAGTCCTCGTGGACCGCCTTGCGGAGGCCGGTCACATCGGAGTCCTCCCCGTACCGCGCCAGATACTGTACGCCGGTGTCGCCCAGCGCTTCAAAAGCATCGTCCGTCATATAGCACAGGTAGAACGTGGTGATATTTTTATAGGAGTCGTCCTCGTTTTCCAGCATATAGAGATAGTCCGGGCGCTGGAAAAAGCCGCTGA
>CAZEMM010000062.1:0-11696 GCA_964513445.1 uncultured Butyricicoccus sp.
ACTTTCGATTATTGGTTTTTATCTCTACCCCAACTATTGACATAGAGCCTCTTTTTTTATTATGCATCAAAAAACGGGGAGCGGTCACATGGACTCGCTTCCCATTCCTCGTTTACGCGTATATGAGCGTTCAATCAACATAAAATTCCTCAAAGTCATCCAGCCGCAGACAGCCCAGACAGCCGCCCTTGTCCGCATGCGCGACACCGCAGTTGATATAGATAATGCCGCCGTCATCGAGGATTTTCCCCGGCTTGCCGCCCTCTAAAGAGAACGTCGGCTGATGTCCGACAATTACGGTTTTGTCCGCGAAATATTCCATGCCGGGCTTGGGCTGCGCCAGCAGAAAGGCGGACGGCGGATACTCTTCGAGCGGCTGCTCGGGCGTAAATTCCTCAATGCCGCTGTGCACGAGAACAAACGAAACACCGTCCGCCTCCGTCTCCTCAAACAGTGTCATTTCGCCGATGTAATCAACAATGGCCTCGCGGCTCTCCTCATCCAGTGCAAGAAACTGCGCCAGCGTAGTCTGGCCGCCCTCCGCCGCCCATTGCGCCAAATCGCGCACGGTGATATCGTCAAAGAATGACATCAGATTGTCCATGTTTGCCTCGGCGGGGATGTGACGCGCACAGCGCGCAAACATCCACTCATGATTACCCAGGATAGGGAACACATTGGGGCGGCTCATCAGGTCGTGCAGCAGCTCGATCGGGTCAGGGCCATAATCAATGCAGTTACCCAAAATAAACATGGTATCGCTGTCGGAAAAACGGATTTTCTTTAAAAGCGACTGCCATTCGTCCAGACAGCCGTTTAAATCACTTACGGTGTAAATCATAACGGAAACCTCCGAAGTTATTCTGCGTGATACCTTTACTACTATTGTATGCGACAAACGGCAGAAAAACAAGACAAAATGAAAAAGAAACCGGAGAATCTGGAAAGATTCGGCGGGACTCCGCGCACCATTGTCGTCAAACGGCGGGAACGGGCATAGAATGGACGATAAACAAATTGTTTAAGACGGGTTTTTGTGCTATAATGTGAAATGAGACAGTGTGTGCAGCAGGAAAACAGGCTGGAAAAGCGGCTTGCTGTGCGACAAATGATGGAGAGGAATACGTTTATGATAGATACGTTCAAGAAAAATATAGACTGTCCGGCACAGGAGCTGACGCTGCTGGAAAACGAGCCGATGAAAAACCATACGTCGTTTCGCATTGGCGGTGCGGCGGATATGTTTGCCCTGCCGCGGACAGAACGGGCGGTGGACAGCGTCGTGCGTGCGGCGAAGGCGGCAGGCCTGCCGATGACCGTGCTGGGTAACGGCTCTAATGTGCTCGCGCCGGATGACGGCATACGCGGTGTCGTGCTGTGCCTGAGCGATTTTTCCGGCGTTTGGACGCAGGAGAGCTGCATCATCGCACAAAGCGGTGCGCTGCTTTCCGTACTGTCCAGAACCGCGCTGGAGCATAGTCTGACCGGTCTGGAATTTGCCGGCGGCATCCCAGGCTCATTGGGCGGCGCGCTGTTTATGAATGCGGGCGCATATGACGGGCAGATGGCAAACGTCGTGGTAAGCAGCAGATATTATGACAGAAGCACCGGCCTGACTGGAATATTGACCGGACCAGAGCATGCCTTCGGCTATCGCACGAGTATATTCAAGGCGCATCCGGAATGGATTGCGTTGTCCGCCTGCTTGCAGCTGCGTGACGGAGACGCACAGGCGATTCATGAGAAAATGGAGGATTTTGCACAGCGCAGGCGGGAAAAGCAGCCGCTGAACTTTCCGAGCGCGGGCAGTACGTTTAAGCGCCCGACGGGATATTTTGCAGGCAAGCTGATACAGGACGCAGGACTGATGGGCTATGCGGTCGGCGGCGCGCAGGTATCGGAAAAGCACGCCGGGTTTGTGATTAATCGCGGCGACGCAACGTGCGCGGATGTGCGGGCTGTGATCGAGCATGTGCAGCGGGAGGTTCTGCGGCAGTTCGGCGTAAAGCTCGAGCCGGAGGTACGCATGCTGTAACCGCGTACATCTGACAGAAAGGGAAGGCAGAAACATGAAATTTTATATTATTTCCGGCATGTCCGGCTCTGGAAAATCCAGAGCAATGGCGACGCTGGAGGACTTGGGCTTCTATTGTGTGGATAATCTGCCGATGGCGCTCATTCCGTCGTTTGCAGAGCTTTGCCTTGCGGCGGGCAGCGGCCAATATGAACGCGTCGCGCTGGCGGTGGACGCGCGTGTCGGCAAGGATATCACGCATATGCTGGATGCATTTGACCGCATCCAAAAGATGGGCTGCGATTACAAGCTGATCTTTTTGGACACAACGACACCGACGCTGATTACGCGCTATAAGGCGACGCGGCGTAAGCATCCGCTGATGGATGAGGGCATGACGATGACCGAGGCGATCGAGGAGGAGCGCAATATGCTCCAGCGCGTGCGCGCCAAGGCGGATTTTGTCATCGATACGACGCGTTTGGAGGTTGCGCAGCTGCGTGAAACCATTATTTCTCTCGTGACGGGCGCAAACAAGGGGCTGATGCAGGTTTATGTCGTTTCATTCGGCTTTAAATATGGCATTCCGGCGGATGCCGACCTGGTATTCGACGTGCGTTTTTTGCCCAATCCATATTATGAGATCAGCCTGCGTGAGAAAAACGGAACCGACCCGCAGGTGCGCAACTATGTCTTTTGCGACGGCACGGCTGACCGCTATCTCGATTATTTGCTGAAGCTGATTGACTTTCTCATCCCGCAATATACCAAAGAGGGCAAGGCTGTGCTGATTATCGGCGTGGGCTGCACCGGCGGACGGCATCGATCGGTCGCCATTGCGGAGGCGCTGAACAAGCATTTGCGTGAGAGCGGTGTGCTGTCCATGACGACGCACCGCGACTGGAGTATGGGATAAGGAGAAGCAATGTCAAGATCAATTTGGAGAAAGGCATACCTGCGCGTGCTGCGCACCAGTCGCAGGCTGGGGCTGCGCGGGCGGCGGCAGTGCCCACCTGTCCAATGCGCGCGCACGCTCGGCCCGCGTATCGTTGTCATCGGCGGAGGCACCGGCCTGTCGACGATGCTGCGTGGTCTCAAGGCATATTCAGAAAATATTACAGCCATCGTATCGGTGTCGGATGACGGCGGCGGAAGCGGCATGCTGCGTGAGGATCTCGGCATGCTGCCGCCCGGCGACATTCGCAATTGCATCACCGCGCTTGCCAATATCGAGCCGACGATGATGGAGCTGATGAATTACCGCTTTCCGGAGGGGGCCAACAAGGGACAGTCGTTTGGCAATCTGTTTTTGGCGGCGCTGGACGGCATTTCCGATTCGTTTGAGCAGGCGGTCATGAGAATGAACGAGGTACTTGCCGTCACAGGCAAGGTGCTGCCGGTGACCGACGCGAACGTCAATCTGGTGGCGGAATTTGAAAACGGCGCGAGCATAGTCGGGGAATCGAAGATCGCCGCGCAGAAGCGGAAGGAAAACTGTCGGATTCGGCGCGTGCGCCTGGAGCCGGCGCGGCCGGCTGCGCTTCCGCATGCGATTGACGCGATCTTATCTGCCGATATCATCCTGCTTGGCCCGGGCAGCCTGTACACCAGCATCATTCCCAATCTGCTGGTGGATGGCATTGTCGACGCGCTGCAGCGGGCAAAGGCCCCAAAAATCTATGTACTCAACATCATGACGCAGGAGGGGGAGACGGAGGGATATTCCGCCTTCGACCATCTGTCGGCATTGCTGCAGCATAGCACAGACCAGCTGATCGACGCCTGCATCTACAACACCGCGCCGGTGCCCGACCTGATTCAGGCGCGCTATAAGACGGAGGATGCGGAGCCGGTCGTACTCGACCGCGCGCGGTTTGAGGCGGCGGGCGTCAGTCTGTATGGTTATCCGCTCATCGCCTCCGACAGCGAGCTGGCACGGCACGACCCGCAGCTGCTCGCGCAGGCGGTCGCACAGGTATATGGCCTGCGCTGTGCCTGCCGCCCGCTGCCTGAACAAAAGCAACAGACCGTATAAAGGGAGGAATACCGTGTCGTTTTCTGCGGAGACAAAACAGGAGCTGTGCCGCATACCGGTCAGCCGGCCCTGCTGTGCGGTGGCGGAGGCATATGGCATGCTGCTGTATGCGCACATCTTCTCCCATCAGGAAATCTGTATGATGACCGGCAGCAAGCCGCTTGCGCGGCGCATTCCGCCGCTGTTTGCCACGGCGTTCGGCGTGCCGGTCGAGCAGCGCGAGGGAAAACGGGTCACTTTAAAGATTACCAACCCGACGCACATTCAACGCGTGTTCGCGGCGCTGGGGTACGATTGGAAATATCATGTGTCCTATCACCTCAACCGCAATGTGATCGAGGAGGACTGCTGCCGCGCGTCGTTCCTGCGCGGGATTTTTCTGGCGGCGGGCAGCGTGGCGGGGCCGGACAAAAAGACACATTTGGAGCTGGTGACAACCCATCAGACGCTGTGCCGCGAGGTGATGAGCCTGATGCTGGATATGGAGCTTGCGCCCAAGCTCGCTGTGCGCGGGAATGTCTCGCTGCTGTATTGGAAGGATACGGAGGAAGCGGAGGATTTTCTCACGCTCATCGGCGCGCCGCTTGCCGCCATGCGCATGATGGAGATGAAGGTGGAAAAGCAGGTGCGCAACGACATCAACCGGAAGGTAAATTTTGAGACGGCCAACGTCATCAAGGCGTCCAACGCGGCCGCAGCGCAGATCGCGGCCATCCGGCGGGCGCTGGACAAGGCGGGCTGGGAGGTTTTTCCGGACGCCCTGCACGAGACCATTCGCCTGCGGCTGGATGACCCGACCGCGACGCTGGCGGAGCTTGCAGCCAGGCTGGATCCGCCGATCTCCAAGCCCGGACTGAGCCATCGTATGCGCCGCATTGTCGCCATTGCGCAAAAGGCAGCAGAGGAGGAAATCAAATGAGCTTTGCACATCTGCATGTACATACTGAATTCAGTCTGCTTGACGGCGCGTGCCGCATCGGCAACATGATGGAGCGTGTCAAGGAGATAGGACAGGAGGCCATTGCGATTACCGACCACGGCGTGATGTATGGCGTCGTGGATTTTTACCGCGCGGCGAAGGCGGCGGGCATCAAGCCGATTATCGGCTGTGAGGTGTATGTTGCCAGACGCACCCGTCATGATAAGGTGCACGGGCAGGACAGCAACCCGTACCATCTGGTGCTGCTGTGTGAAAATGAGACGGGATATCGCAATCTGATTCACATGGTCAGCCTGTCGTTTTCCGAGGGCTTTTATAACAAGCCGCGCGTGGATATGGAGCTGCTGCGCGCACACCATGAGGGCTTGATCGCCCTGTCCGCCTGCCTTGCGGGTGCGGTGCCGTCGCTGCTGTTACAGCAGAATTATGAACGGGCAAAGCAGACCGCGCTGGAATATCGCGATATCTTCGGCGCGGACAACTATTTTTTGGAATTACAGGATCACGGCCTGCCCGAGCAGCGCGATATCAGCCGCGGTATTTTGCGCATAGCGCAGGAGACCGGCATTCCGCTGGTCGTGACCAACGATGCGCATTATACGCGCCGTGAGGACGCAAAGCTGCAGGATGTGCTCATGTGCATCCAGATGGGTAAGACGATTGATGACGCTGACCGTATGCGCTTTGAGACAGAGGAGTTTTATCTCAAGAGCGAGGCGGAAATGGCGGCGCTGTTTCCCGACCATCCGGAGGCAGTGGAAAATACCGCAAAAATTGCGGAACGCTGCAATATGGATTTTACGTTCGGCGAATACCATCTGCCGTCGTATGACGTGCCGGACGGCTATACGGCAAAGGAATATCTGCACAAGCTGTGTATGGAGGGCTTTGATCAGCGGTATGACCCGCATGACGGGGAAAAGCGCGCACGTCTGCAATATGAGCTGGATATGATCGAGCGCATGGGCTTTGTCGATTATTTTCTCATCGTGTGGGATTTCATTCACTACGCCAAGATGCATGACATTCCGGTTGGCCCGGGACGCGGCTCTGCGGCCGGCTCGATGGTCGCCTATTGTCTGGATATCACAACAGTTGATCCGATTCAGTATTCGCTGTATTTTGAACGCTTTCTCAATCCGGAGCGTGTGAGTATGCCGGATATCGACGTGGATTTCTGTTATGTGCGCCGCCCGGAGGTCATCGCGTATGTGACGGAGAAGTACGGCGCGGATCATGTGGCGCAGATTGTCACGTTTGGCACGATGGCGGCGCGCGCCGCGATTCGCGATGTCGGGCGCGCACTTAATATTCCCTATAGCGACGTCGACAGCGTGGCGAAGCTCGTGCCCAACGAACTGCATATCACGCTGGACAAGGCGCTTGCGGCGTCCCAGCAGCTGCGCGATATGTATGAAAACAACCAGACGGTGCATCGCCTGATTGATACGGCGCGCGCGCTGGAGGGAATGCCGCGCCACGCCTCGACGCATGCGGCGGGCGTTGTCATCACCAATGAACCGGTCGACCACTATGTCCCGCTCGCGGCGAACGACGGCAACATGGTCACACAGTTCATCATGACCACGCTGGAGGAGCTGGGGCTGCTCAAGATGGATTTTCTTGGCCTGCGCAACCTGACTGTGCTTTCGGATGCGGAAAAGATGGTGCGGCGATGCGCGCCGGATTTCAGGCTGGCGGATATTTCGATGGATGACGACGCGACGTATGCGATGCTGGCGCAGGGCAAGACGGCGGGCGTGTTCCAGTTGGAAAGCGCGGGCATCACCAACGTCGTGACCGGCCTCAAGCCGCATTCGATTGAAGATATCACCGCGGTCGTCGCGCTGTACCGTCCGGGGCCGATGCAGTCCATCCCGCGGTACATCGCGTGCAAGCACGACCCGTCGCAGGTGCAGTACAAGCACCCGCTGCTCAAGGATATTTTGGATGTCACCTACGGCTGCATGGTGTATCAGGAGCAGGTCATGGAGGTATTCCGCGTGTTGGCGGGCTATTCGCTCGGCAAGGCAGATATGGTCCGCCGCGCCATGTCCAAAAAGAAGATGAAGGAGCTGGCAAAGGAGCGCACCAACTTTATCTATGGCAATAAGGAGCTGGGCATCGACGGCGCGGTGGGGCGCGGCGTGGACGAAAAAACAGCGGAGTCCATCTTTGACGAGATCATGGACTTTGCCAATTATGCGTTTAATAAGGCGCATGCGGTGTGCTATGCGGTCGTCTCGTATCAGACGGCGTATATGAAATGCCACTATCCGCAGGAATATATGGCGGCGCTGCTGACCAGCGTGCTGGATTCATCCGGCAAGGTGTCGGAATACATCGGCGCGTGCCGCAGCATGGGGCTTCGTGTGCTGCCGCCGGATGTCAACCAGTCGTGCGAGGGCTTTACCGTTGTAGATGACGGCATTCGGTTCGGTCTTGCGGCCATCCGCAATGTCGGGCGCAGCGTACTCAAAGCGCTCGAACAGGTGCGCGAGGCGGACGGGCCGTTCCAATCATTTGAGGATTTTTGTGAACGCATGTACGACCATGACCTCAACCGCCGCGCGGTGGAGGGAATCATTAAAGCGGGTGCGTTTGATTCGATGGGCTATCGGCGCAGCCAGCTGCTTCAGGTGTATGAGGGTGTGCTGGGCGATATCGCGAATAACCGGCGCCGCAATCTGGAGGGACAGATGGATCTGTTCGGTATGGGCGGCGAGGCGCACAGCCGCATCGCCGTGCGCATGCCGGATATCCCGGAGCTTCCCGTACGCGAGCTGCTGTCGATGGAAAAGGAGACGACCGGCCTGTATCTGTCCGGTCATCCGATGGACGATTACCGCGCGCTGGTGGAGCGGGCGGGATGCGCGTCCATCCGGCAAATCGAGGACGACCTGTCGGGTGAGCATGACACAGAGCCGCCGCTGTATCGTGACGGCATGGGCGTACTGCTGGCGGGCGTCGTGACGTCTGTGCGCTTTAAAACAACGAAAAATAATTCTATGATGGCCTATGTCGTCGCGGAGGATTTAACCGGCTCGGCGGAGCTTGTCGTGTTTTCCTCTGTGCTGCAGCAGGCGGGCGACTGCCTGAAGGAGGACCGTGCCGTGTGGATTGCCGGACGCATCGACGCGCGGGAGGACGAGGCGCCGAAAATTTTGCCGTCAGCCATTTATCCGTTGGACGAGCGGTATCTGAAAGCAGCACAGAACGCGGTGCAGGGCGCAGGACGCGGTGAGCGCACGCGCATGCGTGAGACGCGGCAAAATCCCGCGCCGCGCGGGGGAAACGGCGTTCAGCCGGGACAAAAATGCCGGCGCAGGCTATATCTGCGCATCAGCGGCATGGAGGACGCGCGGCTGGAGCAAATTAAGCCGCTGTTGACGGAATATCGCGGCGATCTGCCGGTGATTTTGTTCTGTGCGGATACGAAAAAGCAGATGCTCACCCCGAAATCCATGTGGACGCATTATAATTTTACATTACTGGAGAAATTACAGTTTATTCTCGGCGCAGAAAATGTTATAATAAAATAGAATGTATTAAAGGGCGGAGAACGCTGCCGCTCCTTTGGGCAAGGCTGTGACAGAATAAGAAAAAGGCTTTGTGCGGTTTTGGCGCAAAGACATTCCAATTTTGATTTGGAGGGACAGAAATGGATAAACAGATCAAGCGAGTTGGCATCCTCACCAGCGGCGGCGATGCGCCGGGCATGAACGCGGTCATCCGCGCCGTCGTACGAACCTCTTCGTCCTATGGCATCTCTTGCCTCGGCATTCGCCGTGGTTACAGCGGCCTGATCAACGGCGATATCGTTGAGCTGGGCGCGAGAAGCGTGGACGGCATTATCTCAAAGGGCGGCACGATGCTTTATACAGCGCGTTGTCTGGAAATGCTCACCGACGAGGGCCTGACACAGGCGGCAGACAATGCGCATTATATGGGGCTGGACGGCCTGGTTGTCTGCGGCGGCGATGGCAGCTTCCGCGGCGCGCAGGCGCTCTCGCGCAAGGGCGTTCCGGCCATCGGCGTTCCGGGCACAATTGACAACGATATTGTGTGCTCGGATTATACCATCGGCTTTGACTCCGCCTGCAATACGGCGATTCAGGCGATTGATAAGCTGCGCGATACGATGCAGTCGCATGAGCGCTGCTCAGTCGTAGAGGTTATGGGGCGGCGTGCTGGTCATCTGGCGCTGGACGTCGGTATTGCCTGCGGCGCAACGGCAATTTTGCTGCCGGAGCGTGAGATCGACTTTGAAAAATCCATTGTTGAGCGCATGCGTGCAAACCGCATCCGTGGCAGGAAGCATCATATCATTATCGTCGCAGAGGGTGTCGGCAATGCGCAGGATGTTGCTGAACGCATTCATACCGCGACCGGCATTGACGCGCGCGTCACCATTTTGGGACATATACAGCGCGGCGGTTCCCCAACGGTACGAGATCGCGTTATGGCGACGCGCATGGGCTATCATGCCGTCAAGATTCTGATGGAGGGTGCGTCCAATCGAGTCGTCTGCTCGCACAACAATGAGATCACGGATTACGATATCGAGGAGGGCCTGTCCATGACAAAGGAGTTCGATCAGAATCTGTTTGAGATTTCGCAGAAGACCTCTATCTAAAAGAATAGAAAATAGAAAGAAAAGAGGGACGGAACGCTTCCGTCTCTCTTTTAGGAGTATGAGATGAGCAAATCGGTTGTTATCACGGGTGTGACACGCGGCATTGGACGCGCGTGCGCGCTGGAGTTTGCAGGGATGGGCTGGAATGTTGCGGGGTGCTACCGGAAGGCGCAGCGGGAAGCGCGCGCGCTGGAGCAGGAGCTGACCGCGCTGGGCGTCGGATGCCGTCTTGTACAGGCGGATGTCACGGACACCGCTGCGGTTCGCCGTATGCTGCTGCTCGCCCAGTCGGATTTCGGCGCGCCAGATGCGCTGGTGTGCGGTGCGGGTATTGCCCAGCAACGTCTGTTTTGCGATATTGAAGAGGACGAGTGGAACCACATGTTCGATGTCAATGTCGGCGGCATGTATCGTGTCATCCGTGCGGCGCTGCCAGAGATGCTTGCGCGGCAGCATGGAAGTATCGTCACGCTCGCGTCGATCTGGGGGGAAACGGGAGGCTCGTGCGAGGTGCATTATTCCGCGTCCAAGGCGGCGGTCATCGGCATGACCAAGGCACTGGCCAAGGAGCTTGGTCTGTCCGGTATTCGAGTGAACTGCGTTTCGCCCGGCGTTATTGACACCGATATGAACCGCATACATGATGCGGATACAATGACACGGCTTGCGGAGGAGACACCGCTGGGGCGCATCGGATCGCCCGAGGAAGTCGCGCGTGCGGTCTATTGGCTGGCATCCGAACAGGCTTCGTTTGTCACCGGACAGGTGCTCGGCGTCAGCGGTGGCTTTGTGATATAAATAAGCGCAAAAGAAAGCGTCAGGAACAGTGATATGCTCCTGACGTATTTTGTGTTTTAACCAAGATTTTTCAGCTCGAACGGTGTGGACTGGTAGACATAATAGTTGAGCCAGTTGGTGAACAGCAGTGTGGAGTGCGACCGCCATGACAGACGCGGTTCGTTGTGCGGATCATTGCCGTCAAAGTAGTTTTCCGGCACATCCGGGTTCAGTCCTTTATGCACATCGCGAAAGTATTCCTTTGCAAGTGTGTCCTTATCGTATTCGCTGTGTCCCGTGACGAACAGCTGGCGGCCATTTTTTGCGGTGATGATGTATGGGCCGGCCTCGTATGATTCCGCAAGCATGGTCAGATTCGGATTTTGCAGAATCTCCTCACTATATACTGTCGTATAACGCGAGTGCGGCGCCTTGAACACGTCGTCAAAGCCACGCAGCAGGCTTTCATTGGAACGCATGATGTGGTGCTTGTAAACGCCGGACAGCTTTTTCTCCAACAAATGCTTTTGTATGCCGTAATGATAGTATAAACCGGCCTGTGCGCCCCAGCAGATGTGCATGGTTGAGTGCACATGCGTTTTGGTCCATTCCATAATTTCCGCAAGCTCAGGCCAGTAATCAACATCCTCGAATTCCATCTTTTCGACTGGTGCGCCGGTAATGATGAAGCCATCGTAATATTCATCGCGAATGTCGTCAAACGTCTGATAGAACTTGAGCAGATGATCCTCCGGCGTGTTGGTAGATTTGTGCGTCGCGGTTTGAATCAGCGTGATCTCAATCTGAATCGGCGTGTTGGACAGGCAGCGCAGGATCTGCGTCTCTGTGACGATCTTTGTCGGCATCAGATTGAGCATGGCAATGCGCAGTGGACGAATGTGCTGTGTCGTTGCACGATGATGCGTCATGACAAAGATGTTCTCGCTTTCCAGAATCGCGCAGGCTGGCAGACTGTTTTCTATAATGATAGGCACAACAAACGCCTCCTTCTCTATTACATAATTATGGTTAGTAATTCTTACAGTCAGTAAGGAATCCCATCTCGTTTTTTTAGTTTGCACATTATTATAGCACAAGCAGACGCAGAGGTCAAAAGTAATGAAAAATAGGGATATTTTCCTTGACAGGATAAAAATGTCGTGGTATCATAAAAAAGCACTCGTGAGAGAAGGCAGAAAGTAAAGCATCCAAACGAGTTGTTGTCCATATCATCGGCACAAAAAATGAAAAAAGGGCGAAAAAAGTTCTTGACAAAGCAAAGAGTCGATGATAT
>CAZEMM010000063.1:0-11586 GCA_964513445.1 uncultured Butyricicoccus sp.
TACGCCGACAATACTTGGCTGGAGACGGCCCGGGAAGATAGGTCGATGCCTACATATCACGAAAAGGATTGCTTTCGAGCAGTCCTTTTTTTGTGCGCAGGGGTGAATTTCATCCCTCGCTATTTTTTTTACCCAAAATAGCTTGACAACTGTGCATACTGTGAATATACTGTATATATAGAATATACACAGAGGAGGCGATCAGATGGCGATCATCATATCCAATTCGAGCGCGAAACCGATTTATGAGCAGATTACGGAGCAAGTGAAGGCGGAAATCTTGTCGGGGCGGCGCACGGCGGGGGATAAAATGCCATCTATCCGAACGCTGGCAAAGGATTTGCGTGTGAGCGTCATTACGACTAAGCGAGCCTATGAAGAGCTGGAACGTGAGGGATTTTTGGAGACCATGCCGGGACGTGGCAGCTATGTTGCCAGACAGAATACACAGATGGTACGGGAACAGCAGCTGCGCCGAGCGGAGGAAAAGCTGACGGAGGCGATTGATATCGCACGAGCCGCAGGCATTACAGAGCAGGAGCTGACAGAATGCCTGCACACATTGTATGGAGGTGGAATGATATGAATGCATTGGAACTTAATCAGCTCTGTAAGAGCTATGATAATTTTGCGCTGCAGAATGTCAGTTTTTCCGTAGAAAAGGGTACGATTGCCGGATTGATCGGACGAAATGGCGCGGGAAAGACAACGACAATCAAGTGTATTGTCGGCGCGGCGCAGGCGGACAGCGGTGATGTCCGCATTTTACGACAGTCGCCGGATAAGCCGCTGATGCAGGAGATCGGCGTCGTGTATGACGAGTGCTGCTTTAATCAGTTGTTTCATATTGAGCACCTTGATCGCGTTTTTTCGTCGATCTTTTGGGATTGGTCATCTGATCTGTTCTTTGGGCTATGTGAAAAATATGGGCTGCCACAGAAAAAGAAAATCAAAATGTTTTCGCGCGGAATGAAGCAAAAGCTATCCATTGCGGCGGCATTGGCACATGACCCAAAGCTGCTGCTGCTGGATGAACCGACGGGAGGTCTTGATCCGGTCGCACGAGAGGAGATTTTGGACGATTTACAGGAATATATCGAGGATGGGGAGCACACAGTGCTGCTGTCCACCCACATTACGTCTGACCTTGACCGCGTTGCCGATCAGATCATTTTATTGTCGGACGGAACCGTGAAGCTGGATGAAGCAAAGGATACGTTGCTGGAGGATTATTGTATTTTGCGTGGAGAGCCAGCGGAGCTGAAAATGATTGATCCATCCGATTTGCTGGGCGTGCGGCGTAATGCATATAGCTTTGAGGCCTTGGCAGCGAACAAAAATCGAATGAACCAGAAGTATCCGCAGGTACATTGCGATCATACCAATATTGAACAGATTATGGTATTGATGAAAGGGGATGCAGACGTATGAAGGGACTGATTAAAAACGATTTGATGCAGATCGGTTTGGCTTCAAAGGGGTTCTTTTGGGCGATATATTTTGTAATCGTTCTGGGCTTGAGTGTTTTTACAGAAATGGGGACAGTGTATTGCTATATGCTGGTGTTTGTCAGTATGATGCTCAGTATATCGCTGTTTAGCTATGATGAAGCCTATCACTGGGATCGTTATTGTTCGTCTCTGCCGGTAACCAGCCGACAGATTGTTCTGGCGCGGTATGCGTCCGCTATTTGCTGTATGCTCGTCGGACTTGCTGCGTGCTTGGTGCTCTGCTGTGTGAGCGCTATAAGCGGTCATATGGATTTTTCCGCCGGACAGTTTGCGCTGAGTATGGCGCAGATTGTGGTCGTAGCTGTGCTGTATCTGGAAATTTCCATCCCGATTTTGTACCGCTGGGGTGCGGAGCGCGGACGAATTGTTGTACTGTTGCTGTTCTTCGTTTGCTGCGGGCTGATCGGCGGATGTGTTGGAATCCTTGGAGAGGAAGAGCTGACCGAATGGCTCAGCCGGATTGCTGCGATTTCAACCGCAATCACAGCGGTATTGGCGGTGGTGCTGCTTCCGGTGTCTGTTCATCTTGCAACACGTCAGCTGGAGCGAAGGGAGTTTTAGCACCACTCGCAGTTAAACAACCGGATAAAGCAAAAGGGCTTCGCTTGGCAGGCGAGGCCCTTATTTTGCAAAGAGGCAGCGTTATCGCAGCAGTGCGCACATATCCTCCGGTATCGGCGCGGTAAACGCCATCGGCTGTTTGGTGATGGGATGCGAAAAGGCCAGCCGATAGGAATGTAATGCCTGCCGCGCGATGCGCGAAAAATCCGGATTATATAAAAAATCCCCCGGCAACGGATGCCCAATATGCTTCATATGCACGCGTATCTGATGGGTGCGCCCGGTCTCCAGCCGAACAGCGGCAAGGGAAACATCACCATTTACGGCAAGGCGCTGGAAATGTGTGACGGCATGCTCGCCGCGCTGCGCGTCGATGACGCGCTCGATGGTGCTGTCGTGCGCGCGGGCAATGGGGGCGTCAATGACACCGCGTTCCGGCAGAATTCCCATGCAGATCGCGCGGTATTCCCGGTGAATCGCACGGTTTCGCATCGCCTCTGCCAAAATACAGGCGGACAGCTCATGCCGGGCGAACAGCACGACGCCCGAGGTATCGCGATCCAGCCGACCGATTGAACGCGCCACAAACGGTTCTTGCTGGGCGGCAAAATAATAGGCCAGTGCGTTGGAAAGCGTGTCGTCGTAATGCCCGTGCGACGGGTGCACCGGCATTCCGGCGGGCTTGTTGAGCACGATGATATCCTCGTCCTCATACAGGATATCCAGCGGCAGCTTGACCGGCTGCATGTGTTCATTTTGCGCCGCATGTATGAGATTTACCGTGAGCGTTTGTCCGGCGCACAGCCTGACATTGACGTGTACGGGCAGACCGTCCAGCAGCAGACCGCTCGGCTGATATTTTGTAAATTGAATCAATTTGCGGGAGAATCCCTGCGCGCGCAGAAAGCGGTCGACCGTTCGCCCGTGCGCCGACTGCGCGATCAAATAAGAAATGGTATTTCGTAGCATAATGTAGATAGTATATCACGCAACATTCTCGCGCGCAATAGCTTGTACATTTGCGCCCAGGCGCGTATAATAGGTACGGAATAAAATACAAAACAGAGGAGGAGCATCATTGAAGGAGCAATTGATACAGCTGTGCAGCGCAGACGGCGTGACCGGCTTTGAAGGCCATGCGGCGCATGCGGCGATGCAGCTGCTGCAGCCGTATTGTGACCGCGTGGAGCTGGATAGCTGCGGCAGCGTACTCGGCTGGCGAATGTGCGGCAGACCGGATGCAAAAACCGTGCTGCTGGACGCGCATCTCGATCAGATCGGCTTTATGGTGACCGATGTGCTGGAGGGCGGGTTTTTGCGCTTTACACAGGTCGGCGGCATTGATCCGCGCATGCTGCTGGGGGCAGAGGTGATGATTTTGACCGACGAGCCGCGCTATGGTGTGATCGCGTGCATGCCGCCGCATCTGCTGGCAGCGGGTGAGGAGAATAAGGCCGTGCCGATGCATGAGATGCTGATCGACACCGGTTTGCGCGATGCGCGCGGTGTCATTCCGATTGGAACGCCGGTTATGTTCGCGCAGCCGCCCTATGCGCTGACGGACGGGCAGATCACAGGCAAATGTCTGGATGACCGCGCAGGCTTTCTCGCCATCGTTGAGACGATGCGCAAGCTGAGGGATGCCGATTTGCGCGTCAATGTCGTCGTCTGCGGCTCGGTACATGAGGAAACCGATTCACTCGGCGCATTGACGGCGGCGTTTCGTATCCGGCCGGATTACGGCATTGCGGTCGACGTCAGCCATGCCAAGACGCCGGACAGCGGCTCGGACGAGGCGTTTGTGTTTGGAGGCGGCGCGCTCATCGGTATGGGGCCGAATCTGCATCCCGCGCTCACACGTATGCTGCTGCGGGAGGCGCGCGCTTCGCAGATCGCGCACCAGATTGAGGTCATGGAGGGCAACACAGGCACAAATGCATGGGAGATGCAGGTCGTGCGCAGCGGCATTGCGATGGCGCTGCTGTCTATTCCGCTCAAATATATGCACACGCCAATTGAAACCATCCAGCTGTCCGACCTTGACGCGGTCAGCGACCTGATGGCGGCCTTTTTGCGTTCATTTGATGGGGAGGTGACAGCATGATCGGATTGGTTCAAACGCTTTGCAGCCTGCCCGGGCCGTCCGGCTGGGAAAATGCCGTGCGGGACTATATCCGCTCTCAGGCGCAGCCATATGCGGATGAGATTCGTGAAGACAGCATCGGCAATCTGATGGTACTTCGCCGCGGCAGGCAAGCCGGCGGCAGGACGGTCATGCTGGCAGCGCATATGGACGAGGTGGGCGTCATCTGTAAGGGCTATACCGATGACGGCTGTATTAAATTTGGCTTTGTCGGCGGTGTGGATCCGCGCGTTGTCATTGGAAGGCGCGTGCTGTTCGGTGCGGTGCGCGGCGTCGTCGGTATCAAGGCGGTGCACTTGACGTCTGCGGAGGAGCGCAAGACCATGCCGAAAACCAAAAGCCTGTATATTGATATCGGCGCGCCGGATAAGGACAGCGCGGAAAAGCGCGTGCCGCTGGGCACCTATGGCGTCTTTGATTCCGACTGCGTACTATTTGGCGACGGCCTGCTCAAGGCAAAGGCAATTGACGACCGCGTGGGCTGTGCGGCGTTGCTGCTGCTGCTGCGTGAGCAGCCTGCGACAGACACATGGTTTGTATTTTCCGTACAGGAGGAGGTCGGATTGCGCGGGGCGCGCTGTGCGGCCTTTGCCCTTCGGCCGGATATCTGCCTTGTTTTGGAGGGCACAACAGCGGTCGACTTGGCACAGGTGGACGCGCATAAGCAGGTGTGCGGCCTGCGGCGCGGCGTAGTCATCCCGTTTATGGACCGCGCGACAATTTATCATCAGCAGATGTATGAAACACTGCGCATGCTGGCGGAGCAAAACGGCATTGCATGGCAGACCAAGCACCGCGTGGCGGGCGGAACGGATGCGGGACGCATCCATTTGTCGGCTGAGGGCATTGTTACCGGTGCGCTTGCCGTTCCGGTGCGCTATATCCACTCGCCCGCAAGTGTCGCCGCGCTCTGTGATATGCAGGACATGCTGCGGCTTGCGCGCTGTTTTTTGGAGCATATAGGAGGACATCATGAGCTTTGAGATTTTTGACGCATTTTCGCGCCTGTCACAGACGTTCGGCCCGTCCGGCAGGGAGCGCGGCATTGCGGAGACCATCGACACGCTGATCGCGCAGACTGTGCCGCAGGCGGCGCAGTGGGAGCATCGCATGGACGCCATGCAGAACAGCATTTACCACAGAGCGGGAAACGGGAAAAAGGTCCTGCTGGCGGCGCATATGGACAGCATCGGTATTGTGGTCACACATATTGATGAAAACGGCTTTGCACGGTTTGCGCAGGTGGGCGGCCTGATGCGCGGCGATTTGATCGACCGCGTCGTCCGCTTTGAAAATGGGACGCGTGGTGTGATCTCGTTTGAGGAAAAAACGCCGTTTGAAAAGCTGGGCTTTGACAACCTGTTTCTCGATATCGGCGCAGCGGATCAGGCGGAAGCGACGGCCTGCATCCAGATGGGCGATTTTGCCGTCTTTGACGGCGTACCGTACCAGCAGGGCAATATCATCTGCGGCCCTTATTTGGACAATCGCATCGGGTGTGTGACGCTGGTCGGCGTCATGGCGGCGCTTGCGCAGACGGATTGTGATCTGTATGTGGTGTTTACGGCGCAGGAGGAGGTCGGACTGCGCGGCGCGCAGACGGCGGCGTTTGGCATTCAGCCGGACTATGCGATTGCTGTGGACGTGACGGACACCGGCGATATGCCGGAGCGCAAGTATCCGATGGCAGTCAGGCTGGGCGACGGCCCGGCGGTCAAGATTATGGATCGCTCGGTCATCTGTGACTGTGAGGTAAAGGATGCGCTGTACCGCGCGGCGGAACAGGCAGACATCCGCATTCAGCGTGAGATTATGGAATTTGGCGGCACGGATACCGGTGTTATCCAGCGTGCGGCGGGTGGTGTTAAGGCAGGCGCGGTCAGCATACCGACGCGGTATATCCACTCTCCGGCAGAGATGGCGGATGTGCGTGATGTCAAGGGCGCAATCCAACTGCTGATACACTTTTTGCACACGATATGACTGCGGCTGTGCATATGAAGAAAGACGAGCGAATGGAGCAGTGCTTTATACGGCACGCATCGCCTGTTGGAGAGTTGCTGCTCGCCGCGCAGGATGATGCGTTGATTGGACTGTGGATGGAAGGGCAGGATTACTTCGGTCAAGGACTCTCGGAGCGGGCACAGGAAAAGGCGTTGCCGGTGTTACAGCAGGCGGCGGCATGGGTGGACGCGTATTTCCGTGGGGAGCAGCCCGCGATCGACTTTTCGATTGCGCCGCAGGGCAGTGCATTCCGGCAGGCCGTGTGGAAAATACTGTTGGACATTCCATATGGCAGCACCACGACCTACGGCGCGATTGCAAAGCAGCTGGCCGCGCAGACAGGCCGGCGCGTCTGCGCACAGGCGGTTGGCGGCGCGATCGCACACAATCCCGTGTGCGTTGTCATCCCGTGTCATCGTGTGATTGGCGCGGACGGCAGCTTGACCGGCTATGCGGGCGGTATAGATAGAAAAAGATGGCTGCTGCGGCTTGAGCAGGGCGAAAATCTTGTGCCATTCCATTAACAATATAGCAAAGCGAGACGGCCGTGAAAACGGTTTTGTCTCGCTTTTTTTGCATAAAAGAGAGGCGGCGCAGCCGCAGCCGCACCGCCTCCGTCGGATTGCGTTTACTTGATGCTGTTCTCGTAGGATTCGATCATCTTTTTGACCATCTGGCCGCCGACAGAGCCGGCCTGACGGGAGGTCAGGTCACCGTTGTAGCCATCCTTGAGGTCTACGCCTACCTCATTTGCCGCTTCCATCTTAAAACGTTCCATTGCATCCTTTGCTTCCGGTACAGCCAGCTTGTTTGAATTTCGGTTCATAATCGTTATCTCCTTTTTCCCGTTCGGCCTCTGTGATGGTAGTTTATGAAAAACCGAAATTCCTATGCAGAGCAACGCGACAAAACCGTTAGAAGTTTATGGTTTTGCAAGCAATTTCGTCTGTACAAACCAATTTTGAACGGATTGTGACATTTTTATCGCGGATTGCTTCCCGCCGGATGATGCGTTGCTGCGAACAACCGAACGAGGAAATCGATTACCGGTTATCGATTTTTTCCGGATAGAGATCGTGGTTTGCCAGACGGTTCCACGCGACCTGTTCCCAGCGTGTGCCGGGCTTTCCGTAATTGCAGTAGGGATCGATCGAGATGCCGCCGCGCGGCGTAAATTTGCCCCAGACCTCAATATATTTCGGATCCATCAGCCGGATGAGGTCTTTCATGATAATGTTCACGCAGTCCTCATGGAAATCGCCGTGATTGCGGAAGCTGAACAGATACAGCTTGAGCGATTTGCTCTCCACCATGCGCTCCGCCGGAACGTAGGAGATGGTGATGGTCGCGAAATCCGGCTGTCCGGTAATCGGACACAGGCTGGTAAATTCCGGACAGTTAAATTTGACAAAATAATCGTTGTCCGGATGCTTGTTGATAAAGGTCTCCAGCACCTCCGGCGCGTAGTCGTCGCGGTATTTGACGCCCTGATTGCCCAGCAGCGTGATGCCCTGTGTCTCTTCGGCTGTCCTTCCTGTCATGCGCTCACGCCTCCCTTGTCAAAGCCGGATCTGTGGTGTGGTTGGCCGCAAACGCGGCCGCACGGTCGCGGCAGGTTCCGCACACGCCGCACGGGCGCGCGCCGCCCTCATAGCAGCTCCACGTCAGTTCATACGGTACGCCAAGGCGCAGACCCTCGCGCACGACCTCCGCCTTTGTCCAGTTGACAAACGGCGCTTCAATAGTCAGCTGATCCCCGCTGCCGATTTCAATGGCGGCACGCATGGCGTTGTTGAACGCGTCGCTGCAATCAGGATAGGCGTTGCCCGCCGCGTCGTCGCTGTGCGCGCCGTAATAGAGCACAGAGCATCCCTTGGACAGCGCAATACTGGCGGCGGAGGACAAAAACAGACCGTTGCGGAACGGCACATACGTCGAGACAGGCTTTCCGTCGGTCTTTTTCAGCTGGTCGGCATATGATTCCTCCGGAATCTCCGCGTCACAGCCCTGCAGCAGAGAGCATGTGGTATCATATTGGAAGATTGTCGACAGGTCGAGCGTCAGATATTCCACACCATAATGCGCGGCGACCGCGCGCGCGGCCTCAAGCTCCTTTGTGTGCTTCTGCCCGTATGAGATGGACAGCGCGACAACATGCTCTGCTCCATATTTTTCAACGGCAAGGGCAAGACAGGTCGAGCTGTCCACGCCGCCGCTTGCCAAAACCAATGCGTTCATAGGCTTCCTCCGTTTATCGGTATAATCTCATTTGTAAATCGCAATCCGTGCGGAACCGCCCGCGCAGCGTGGTCGTTGTCGTCCGGGCGTTTGCCTGACGAATGCCGCGCGCCGTCATGCAGCTGTGGCTGCCCTCGATCAGCACGGCGACATCCTCCGAATCGGTGACCATCTGCATGATCTGCGCGATATCCGAGCCGATGCGCTCCTGTAATTGCAGCCGCTTGGACACCATATCAGCGATACGGGCGATTTTGCTCAGCCCGATGACCTTGCCGTTTGGCACATAGGCGACGGTTGCCGTCATGTCGTACATCAATGCGATGTGGTGCTCACAATAGCTGAACAGCTGAATATCGCGCACAATGACAATATCGTTGGAATCGGTCGGGAAATCCATCTCATCGTCAAAGGTCTTGTCGAACATGTGTGCAATCTGTTCATTGGTGTAATTCATGCCCTCAAAGACCTCGGCATACATGCGCGCCACACGATCCGGCGTGTCCTTTAAGCCCTCTCGCTCCGGGTCATCCCCCAATGCGACGAGGATGCCGCGGATGTGCTCTTTGATTGCGTTTGTATCAATAGCCATAAGTACTGTTCCTTTTCCCACTCAGACCCCGCGCTTGTCGGGATCCCAGATAAATTTGTGCATTTGAAGCTGCATATTGACAGCATTCATCGTATTCATCTGCATATAGGCGACGATATCCGCCGGTTCGATGCGTCCGAACACGGGACTCAGATAGACATGACAGCGTTCGGTGAGCGCATATTGCTCAATGACCGCGCGGGCGCGCTCCAGATCTGCCTGATCGCTGATGACAAACTTGACCGTATCATCTGCCCTGAGCAGTGAAAAATTATCCGTACACATATAGCGCTCCATGCCGCTGCCCGCGAGCTTGTAGTCCATTGTAAACGTAATAGACGGCGAGATGCCGACAAACGGGGACAGATCGACGCTGCCGTTGGTCTCGATTTCAATATAACGCCCGTCTTCCTGTGCCAGCCGTGCGAGCAGCTCGGTCATGCCGTCGCGCAGTAGCGGCTCGCCGCCGGTCAGCGTGACGTTGCGTACGTTGGTTTGCCGGATATAGGAAACAATTTCCTGCGCGGACATTTGGCGATGCGGCGCCTGCGGGCCGTTCGCCCATTGGGTGTCACAAAACGAACAGCGCAAATTACAGCCGCAGAACCGGATAAATACGGCCAGCTGGCCGGCACGCACGCCCTCGCCGTTGATGCTCACAAAGGTCTCCGCTACATCATATTGCTTCATTCGCCTCACCTCGCGTAGCTGGCGCAGTTGTTTGGCGTTTCATAAACGGTAGCTTCCGCAGCCTGATAGCCCAGCTGCTCTATACTGTCAAAGAAATATTTTGCAAAATTTTCCGCCGTCGGACGGAAGGGGATTTCCGTCAGCGCAAATTTTTCCTCGCGCAGACATTTCAGCGTGGCGGGACGCAACGTGCCCGATTGAAAGATCAGCGTGTGATCCATCGGTTCCGCAATAGACTTGAGATCGGCCTTCAGACGGGAAAAGTCCACCAGCATTCCGTCCTCCTGCGCGCTCACACGCAGATTTTCGCTGCACACGCGGATTTGCACGACCCAGTGATGTCCGTGGATGTTTCGGCATTTGCCCTGATAGCCCGCAAGGAAATGTGCGGCGTCAAAGCTGGTTTCTGCTTTTAGGTAGTACATACATTCTCCTTATACAAAAAAATACGGCGGGCGAATGCGGCCTGCCGTAATACTTGTGATTACAGTAGCCCTGGTTTTGTTTAAAGACAGGATGGTGCAAACGAACTGTCTGTGGGGACATCAATCAATGAATATGCCCAAATTCATTGTACAATATAGCACATGTAAGCGTATCTGTCAATTGGACAATCGAGGGAGCAGGGGAAAAATGCTCGGTACGGAAAGCGCCTGTGCCTAGCATCGCTTTTCTACGGTGCGCCCGCCAGGTGCACCGCAAAAAACCTCCCCCGCAGCATGTGCAGGGGAGGCAGCTGAAACGGTTACTTGATTGTCAAATCGCCGTTGGGGATCTCCTTACCGAACGGACCGTCATAGGTGAAGAAGCCCTTGCCGGTTTTCTGACCAAGCAGACCGGCGCGAACCATTTTCTTCAGCAGCGGATGCGGACGGTACTTGGAGTCGCCCGACTCACGGTACAGCGTTTCCATGATAGCCAGATTAACATCATGGCCGACCAGATCACCGGTATGAAGCGGGCCGGAACGCAGGCCTGCGCCCAGCTGCATCGCCAGATCGATGTCGGACGGAGACGCAATGCCGTCTGCATAGATGCCGATCGCTTCGTTAATCATCGGGATCAGGATGCGGTTTACGACGAAGCCGGCATTCTCGTTGACTGCGATCGGTGATTTGCCCAGATCCTTCATCAGATTGTAGACAAATTCAAATGTAGCGTCATCCGTGAGCATGGAACGCGTAACTTCGATCAGCTTCATGATATGCGCAGGGTTGAAGAAATGGACACCGATCACCTTTGTCGCGCGATTCGGCACTGCGCTTGCAATTTCAGTGATGGACAAAGCGGAGGTGTTGGTTCCAATAATACAATCCTCATCCAGGATCCCGTCCAGATCACGCAGCAGATCCTGCTTCAGCTCCATGATCTCCAGAATAGCCTCCACGACAAACTGGGAGCCGGCTGCGTCCTTGCGGTCGACAGACAGCGTCAGGTTAGCCAACGCGGCGTCCATTTCCTCCTGCGTCATCTTGCCGCGCTTTACCGCGCCGGCGAGATCGCCTGCAATACGTGATTTGCCGCCCTCACAGAACTGCTCCCTGACATCGATCATGGTGACCTGATGGCCGTTCTTCAGAAATATCTCTGCGATACGTGCACCCATGTTGCCTGCGCCAAATACGGATACTTTCATTGTTCTCAATCTCCTCTATCAATATAATTAATTCGGTTATGTTGTGCCAATACTCTGACTTGTATAGTCTGTGGATCTTTGCCGACAGACTGATGGTACGCGAAGCGCGTCTCCTGTCCCCTTTAAAAAGAATGGTTGCCTTACCTGCACAGCTCATCGCGCTCAAGGATGATCGCTTCGCCCATGCCGCCGCCGATGCACATGGTCGCCA
>CAZEMM010000064.1:0-11465 GCA_964513445.1 uncultured Butyricicoccus sp.
CTTTGGTACTGCCATTTCGGTAACACCTCCTCTGTCTATCCTGAATCGTTTATTCTTTGAATATGGTTTTGTCTTCAGTCGTCCTGCTGCAGGAGCTTTTGAAGAACCGCCATCCGGCTGTCGACCTCGCGTCTGTTACAGCCGCAGGGACCCTCGTTGAGATTTTTGCCGCAGGTCGGGCACAGGCCCTTGCAGTCCGCGCGGCACAGATAGGTCATGCGAACCTCCAGCAGCAAATCGGGAATGATGATATCGTCCAGCTCGACGCTGTCGCCTTCCAGCTGATAGATATCATCCCTCTCGTCATCCTGTGCCTCGCCGGACAAAATCATCTCGCACGGCACAGAAAGCTCTGCCTTGACGGGAGCCAGACAGCGGGCACACCGTGTTTCATACAGCGCGCGGGCGACCGCACGCAGACTGAGCACGCCCAGATGATTCCGAACTTCTCCTTCGATGTGAACCGGCGTGCGGAACGGAAATCCCCCGTTCATCTCCTCACCGGTCAGGTCTGCGTCATAGGAAAAGTCAATCGTCTCTCCCTCTGTCACCGCAATGCGTTTCAAATCGAGTTTCATAGCAATCCTCGCTGACGGTCAATTATTAGTATACCTCATAAAAAAGCAGTTTGTCAACACCAAATATGCATCCCGTTCCGCATTTTTGAAGCTCATGTATTATAGCACATTTTTCGCCGTCTGTATAGCGCCGAACGCAAAAAAGCCCGCATTTGTCGAAAAAAAACGGTGCGTTTGTGCGTGTTATTCTGTCATAATCCCGCAAAAGGCATTGCTTTTCCGCCCACATGCGGGTAAACTGAGAACAGAACGCAAGGAGGAACGACCGTGAAACAATTCACCATCTCCCGAAATGACAGCGGACAGCGTCTGAACAAATTTTTGCAAAAGGCTGTCCCGCAGCTTTCCGGCGGACTGATGTACAAATACATCCGCCTCAAGCGCATCAAGCTCAACGGCAAGCGCACGCAGGCGGATTACCGCCTGTGCGAGGGCGATGTGCTGCAGCTATATATCAACGACACCTTTTTTGAAAAGCCGGACGAAACGCAGGCATACAAGACCGCCCGCACCGATCTCGATATCCTGTATGAGGATGCGCACATCCTGCTGGTCAACAAGCCGGCCGGACTGGTCGTGCACGCGGACGACAGCGGCGCGGCAGATACGCTGATCGCCCGCATTCAGGGCTATCTGTACCAGAGCGGCAAATGGGATCCGTCGGACGCCGCATCGTTTACACCGTCGCTGTGCAACCGCATCGACCGCGGCACCTCCGGCATCGTCATCGCCGCCAAGACTGCGGAGGCGCTGCGCGTGATGAACCAGAAAATCCGTGACCGCGAGCTGCACAAGAGCTATCTGTGCGTCGCATGCGGGCGCGTGCGCCCCAAGGCCGGACGCATTCAAAACTACATCCTGCGTCACAAGGACGCGCATCGCGTTACGGTACATGACCGGCCCGTGCGCGGGGCGCGCACGGCCATCACCCAGTACCGCGTGCTACGCGAGACCGACGAGCTGTCGCTGGTCGAATGCGACCTCATCACCGGGCGCACCCATCAGCTGCGCGCGCATTTCGCCCACATGGGCTATCCGCTGCTCGGCGACAGCAAATACGGCAAAAATGAGATGAACCGCAAGTACCACCGCCGGTCTCAGGCGCTGTGCGCATACAAGCTGCGCTTTGCTTTCACAACTGACGCGGGCGAGCTGAATGATTTAAACGGCAGGACGTTTACCGTCCCGCACGTCGAATTTACCGCGCTGTTTGACGGCGCGCCCGAGCAAGGAGGACACCATGGCAAGCAAATGCGATGACTGCATGTATTTTGAATATGACGAGGAATTCGGCTATTCCGTCTGCCAGCAGGAACTGGACGAGGACGAGATGCGCCGCTTCATCGCGGATACATTTTCCGACTGCCCGTATTACCGCCCCGGTGACGACTATTCCATCGTGCGGCGGCAGAACTGAAAAAGCCACCTTGCGGTGACTTTTTCGACAGGCTGTGAGCAGCGAAGTGATTTCGCTGCTCTTTTCATACCGTTAGACTTTTTTACATTGTGTAGACCTTAATGGTTTCATATACCTCAAAGGCCTCCTTCATGCTGGCCATTTGCGAGCCGGGCAGCTTTGCCGATGCGGTGCCCATCGCCACGGCGAACTTGGCAAGCTCCTCACTGGACATGCCCTGATTGTACGCATGGCAGATCGCACCGACCATCGCGTCGCCCGAGCCGATCGCGCTCTTGTCCGCCGGGCCAGCCTCCGCAACCACATACAGCGGCTTCTCCTCCGGGAAGATAAACAGCGCGCCGTTCGGTCCCAGCGATGCGCAAATCGTCTGCGCGCCTTGATCGACCAGCGGAAGCGCATGCGCCAGCGCCTCCTCCGGATCATGCGTGCGCGGCTTTCCGGTCATTTTCGCAAGCTCTACGGTATTCGGCTTGATAAAATCCGGCTTATACGCCAGCGAATTGCGGACAGTGTCACCGTCTGAATCAATCAGCAGCGGGCAGCCCGCCTTCTTGATGATTTTGATGATCTTCATATACTGCTTTTCCTTCATGCCGGGCGGAATACGACCGCACAGCACAAACAGGTTATTCGGGTCGAGATACAGCTTGAGCCGCTCAAGAAAACGCAGATAATCCTCATCCTCTACCTTGGAGCCCTTTTCATTGAAATCCGTATGGCTTCCGTCCGGATGAACAATCTGTGTATTGACGCGCGTCTCGCCCGCAACGTCCGTGAAATCATGGTGGATACCAAGCGCAGTCAGTGCATGCTTGACCTCGCGGCCATTGTTGCCTGCGGAAAAGCCCAGTACGACAGTCTCTCCGCCCAGTGAACGGATTGCTCTGGATACATTGATGCCGCGTCCGCCGACAGAAACAATTCCCTCTGCAACTGTATTCACTGCGCCCAGCTCGACTTCCTCCTCGACGATCAGGGTGCGGTCAATCGCCGGATTTAGCGTGATGGTTATAATCATGGATAAATCCTCCTGATGTTGCTTAAAATGAACAAATGCCCCTTCATTTGCCCTGCTTCTATTGTACCTTTTTTATCGTGTATTGTAAATGGAAAAACAGAATTATTCAATTTTTCTTGCGAAAATTTCCCTCTTTATCGTGCAAAAAGCTGTGTGGGCGTGCACGCAGTTCTCTGTCATTACGCGGTCAAAAGCAAATCTCATGCGGCTCGTCTTCCGTGGCGTACAGCTCCCGCCGGATGATGTTAAACAAATCCTCCGCCATGGTCAGGATGTTATAAATCTGCGTCTCCGTGATATCGAACGGCAGATCCGTCGGATAACGCGTCTCAATGTAATAGTTATTGAGCGCTGCGCTCTCATCCAGATAGCGGATAAACGTATCGTCGCAGTTCGCCGCCTGACGGCACAGGAAGGTCAGGTTGTGCCCGTCAAAATGCCGTCCCGTGCGAAACAGCAGATAGCCCTTGAGCGCTTTTTCAATCGCCTGCTGACAGTGAAATGCCACTGCCATCGTATCGCCGCCCCAGGTCAGCAGGATGCGCGCGCTCTGCAAATCGCTGAGCGCTTTTTCCAGCCATTTGTAATAATACCGGCTGTCTCCGCTGCCCTTACGCCGTCTCGCCATACAGTACCGTCCCCTTCTTTTTGATGGCCGCGGCATAGCTTCCGCTGTCAGTCAGCATACGCCGCCAATCCTCCGTGCTGTACAACAGGAACTGAACCGGAAACGGCGCATCTACCTTGAGATACAGCTCAGGCAGCAGATATTTTTTATCGAATTTGTCGAGAATAATACACAGATCCGCCGATTTGATCGTCCGGCTGCCCGCAACGAATTTTTCTCCATATAATATCACGCCCCGCGGCTCGCAGCATGCCAAAATCGCATCTATAATTTCCTTCATGCCCACGCCTCCCTTCTCTCAAAGCTGTGAAAACACGACCTCCGCCTGCACATTTTCCTGCGCGCCGTCCTTCGCCGCCACATACAGGCCGTTTTTGCCCGACCCGCGCACGATATCCAGCGTGGTGCCGCAGATGGTTTCATGGATGTAGTTGACCTGCATCTGCGATACCCAGCGCGTCTCATTGTGCTCCAATCCAAACGCGTCGGACAGGATATCCACCGCCTTGACATTGTTCAAATGGCGATTGATGTCAATATCGCTGTACCGCACCTCTCTGGAAAAGCAGGTCTCCTGCTGCTCGGCATGCAGCGATTTGAGCACCTCCTGCTCCCCGACCAGCTGCGGCGCGATATCCATACCGAGCGACCTTGGGCGCAGCAGACGCCGCGATGTCAGATCGACAATCGCCCACATCGTCACCGCATGTCCGACCGGCTGTCCCTTAACGCGGAACGCAAAATCACGATACCACGACGCGCCCTTGATCTGGCGCGGCCATGTCGTCACATTGACAATGTCAAACATCTTTAACGGCCGATCAAGCACATATTTGACGCGGGAGAGCACCCAAAACGCGTTTTTCTTTGCGAGCTCCTCGCCGCCAATTCCCATTTCCACCGCATGCCGTGTCGCAATATCCTGCATAAAATCAACAATGGCAGATGGCCGCGCGATGCCGCGGCAGTCGATTTGTCCAATATCCAGCGCATAATCCTTTGAAAGCTGAACCTCTGGCATTGTGTTTTCCTCCTCATTCAGCTGGGGCATACCCCTAATATATAGATTGCTATGCATATAGTATAGCGCATTTTTTATTGAAAAGAAAGTAGCGCGGCACGGACGCGTCGGGAAAAAGTTGTCGCATTGGGAAAAATATGATACACTGGTCTTGCAGTCAGGAAAAAAACGCTCCGGCTGCATGAAAGGATGTGTTTTTATGATGCAATTGTGCATTGAGCAGATTTCAGACAGCGAGGTGGACACCGTCGCCGCGCTGGCCACGGAGATCTGGCACGAGTTTTTTCCAAAAATCCTCACAGCGGGCCAAATCGATTATATGGTAGAAAAATTCCAATCCGCGCCCGCTATGCGCGAGCAGCTGCGCGGCGGCTATCGCTATTATGCCGTGCGGCGCGGTGGCGAGCTGATCGGCTATATCGGCGTGCAGCCGCAGGAAGAGCGCCTGTTCCTCAGCAAGATCTATCTGCGCAAGGACTGCCGCGGCCATGGATATGGACGCCAAATGCTCGATTTTGTCGTCGCGCTGGCGCGGGAGCTTGGCGAGACAGCAGTCTATCTCACGGTCAACCGGTTTAACGATTCCTCTATCGCCGTCTATCTCCGGACCGGCTTTACTGTCATCGATCAGACCGTCACAGATATTGGCCACGGGTATGTAATGGATGATTTCATTATGCAGCTTTCGGTATAATTTGCCTGCTCGTCCACGTAAAATGTAGCAAATATGGACACGAAGGGGGCATACCATGAAACGATTATTTGCACTGATTGTCCTGTTTTTGATCGGGGTGAGCGGCGTGCTGTGGTACTACACCGGCGTGCTGCCCAATCCCGCCGAGCTGCTGGAACAAATACGCGCGTCCGATTCGGATATCACACAGCTGGACACGGAGGAAATCCGCGCCTGCTGGGTGGCGACGGCATATGCCATCGACTATCCGGAGCAGCCGACGACCGACGCCGACGCGCTGCGGTCACGCTGCGACGCCATATTGGACAGCGCGCAGGCAGCCGGCTGCAATACGATCTACTTACAGGTGCGCCCATCGGCGGATGCGCTGTATCCATCCGAATTATTCCCGTGGAGCCGGTATCTGACAGGCGAATGCGGCACGCCGCCGTCGGATGATTTTGACCCGCTGGCCTATTGGCTTGAGCAGGCACATACGCGCGGCATGCGGCTGGAGGCGTGGATCAATCCCTACCGCATCTGCGCGGGCGAAAACGCCGCGGCAGACTTTGACGCGCTGCCGGACAGCGCACCGGCCAAGCAGCACCCGGAGTGGGTTGTCGCGTGCGACGGCGGCTATTATTTCAATCCCGGCCTTGCCGAGGTGCGCCAGCTCATCTGCGACGGCGTGCAGGAGATTGTCACGCAGTATGCCGTTGACGGCGTTCAGTTTGACGACTATTTTTACCCCTCCACCTCGTTTGACGACGACGCGGCATATCGCGCCAGCCCTGACGCGGGCAGCCGCGCCGACTGGCGGCGCGACAACGTCAACCAGCTGGTGCAGGCTGTCTATGACGTTGTCCACACACAGGCGCAAAACCCGGACTGCGTGTTCGGCATCAGTCCGTCCGGCATCTGGCGCAACAAGGGCATCAATGTCTTTGGCGGCAGCGATACGCGCGGCTACGAGCATTACACCTCCTCGTATGCCGATTCGGTCAAATGGATCGAAAACGGATGGATCGACTACATCTGCCCGCAGATCTATTGGGAGATCGGCAACGAAGCTGCGGATTTTGCCACATTGACCGACTGGTGGGCGCATCAAGTGGAGGGCACAGACGTGCAGCTGCTCATCGGCCTTGCCGCTTACAAATGCGGCGACGCGGAAAACGGCGAGATCTGGCAAAACGATGGCGTCGGTGAAATCGGCCGGCAGATTGACCGCATCCGCTCCATCGAGGAAATCGACGGCTATGCCATATTCAGCTATTCCAATCTGGAAACGACAGACGGGTTATCCGCCCTTCTGGAGCAAAAATGCGCTGCAGAGCAGGATGCATCATAACGACAGCAAAGCGGGACGCCAAGGCGTCCCGCTTCAGCGTGTCGACAAAGGTCGACACGCTGTCACCCAAATGCAGGCATTTGGGTGAAATCATGCAGCCCAGTGCGCGCACTCGCATTCGCTCGCACACTTCTGGTCTGAGAGGTGTCATTTTCGACGCACATGTCGCCGAAAATGACGGATGGAAATCCGCTGTCCGCTTACGCTGACAGCTCATGACGAAACCCCTGCATGATATGCAATAAGATTTCACTTTTTCTACAGTCTGAAGCGGGACGCCAAGGCGTCCCGCTTATTCTATGACTATAGTTCAATACACTGACCAGAGGCGAGGTAATGCAGCCGCTCTCCCATGCGCGCCTTGAGATAGGCATACTGCTGCTCTCCTGTACAGTGACAGGTATAATAGTCCGTGTCATAGCCGGACAGCACACGCGCCGCCTCATCCAGCACGGCATTTCCATCCGGTGCAATCACCTGCTTCATAAAGTGAAAGCCGCCCACCAGCACATCCGGATGCAGCCAATCCATAATATTCAAAATGCCCTTATGCGAACAGCCGCTAATGACGACCCGCCTGCCGTTTTCACGTATGATAAGATATTGCTCATGCAAAAACGCATCCGGCACAAACGCACCGTCCCGTTTTTCCCGCAGCCCCGCGTCATCAGTGGGATACCGCCGCGCACGGTCATTGCATGTGCACAGCGTCAGCGTGTCGTCGATGTCCAGCGTCCCTGTCACACGCAGCAGGCGGTCATTTCCATCCAGCGTCGGGTCAATGCCGATGTAGCGTTCCATGCCGTGATAATACACGCCAAACGCACGGTCGGATACATACACCGGCGCATGGTCATTGCACGCCAGAAAACGGCGCAGGCCGCCGCCATGGTCATAATGTCCATGCGACAGCACAGCGAGATCAACGCGGCCCAAATCCAGTCCCAGCGCCTGTGCATTTTCCGCAAACGCCTCGCTTTGGCCCGTATCAAATAAAATGGTGTGCTGTTCGGTTTCGATATACAGGCTCAGCCCATGCTCTGCCGCAAAGCCGCAGCGGTACGGCGTGTTTTCCATCAGCGCATAAATCCGCATCCCGCTCACCGCCTATCCGCGCAGCTGTCCCGGTGCGCACATTTCGCGCAGGCATCGCTGTCGCAGTCTGTCTCCGTCTGCTCCACCGGTGTGAGCATACGGGCAAGCAGCGCGCCCACCTGCAAATCCGCATCGCCATAAGCGCCCGGAAATGCGGCAATCCCACTGCTCATCAGCGCAGCCTGTGTCGCGCCGTCCAGCCTGCCGCACACCAAGATGCCGACGCCGCAGCGCTTTAAAAAGGCGGTCATATCGCCGCCATCCGTGTCAACGACCTCCATTTTTACCACACGATCATGCTCGACGGTGTACAGCTTCACCTGTGCCACGCGCGCAAAATCCTGACATACCATTCCATTTTCATATGCTGCTGCAATTATCACAACGCATCGCTCCTTGTCGTTCTGCGGGACGGCCTGTCCTCCCGCTTTATTTTACGCCGTCACGCGGACGGCGGCCCTGTCCCCATTGTACAGGCATTGCAACGGCCGCTGCTTTCCCGTAAAAGCGATCCCCCGAGTCAAGTGATAATCTGCTTGACTCGGGAGAAAACCCCAATCTGTTCTTGCCCCAATAATGCAACCGTATATCGGCTGGTTATTTTTTTGAACCTGCCCCATACGCTTCTCATTTCATACTTTAAACGTTTTCTGATGAAAAATCAACAAAATGTCCATGAACGCACCCATTTGTGTCCACGAACGTGATTTCGCCGTCTTCTTCCCAAATCATTGATGGTGCACGCTTTTATCAGGGCCGTTTCTTATACCGCAGCAGCATAGCCAGCAGCAACACAAACGGATTCCCACTTACCATCATGCGCTGCAATGCTGATCACTCTTTCTATATAGCCTGCGCTTGACCGCATGATGTCACAGTGGCTTATTCCACGCTCTGTCTGCCGTCCAGCGCGCGCATCAGCGTGACCTCATCGATGTATTCCAGCTGTCCGCCGACCGGAATGCCGTAGGCCAGACGCGTCACGCGAATGCCAAACGGCCGCAGCAGCCGTGCCAGATACATCGCGGTCGCCTCGCCCTCCGTGTCCGGGTTGGTGGCCAGAATTACCTCCTGGATATCCTCCTCCGCGACGCGGTGCAGCAGCTCGCGAATGCGCAGGTCATCTGGCCCAATATGGTTGAGCGGCGAGATTGTGCCGTGCAGCACATGGTACAGACCGCGGTATTCGCGCGTCTTTTCAAATGCGAGCACATCCTTCGGGTCGGCAACGACACAGACGGTGTGTGCATCGCGCGACGAATCGGCGCAGATCGGGCACAGCTCCTCATCCGTCAAATTCTGACAGCGCGGGCACAGATGTACCGTCTGCTTGGCCTCTGTGATCGCCTGTGCCAGCGACTCGGCCTGCTCCTTTGGCAGATTGAGCACATGAAAGGCCAGCCGCTGCGCGGTCTTTCTGCCGATACCCGGCAGCTTCGCAAATTCGTCGATCAGTGTTTCCACTGACGGTGCAAAAAATTTCATGGGATTAAAACAGTCCCGGCATACCGCCGCCCGTTGCCTGACGCATAATTGCCGCGCTCTCCTCGTCCGCCGATTTCAGCGCCTGATTGACCGCTGTGATAATCAAATCCTCCAGCATCTCGATATCGTCCGGATCGACAACCTCCGGGTTGAGCTTGAGGCTGAGCAGCTGATTGGAGCCCTTGACCGTCGCAGTGACCGCGCCGCCGCCGGTTGTCGCCGTGTATTCCTTGTTGCCAAGCTCCTCCTGCGCCTTGACCATTTCCTCCTGCATCTTCTGCGCCTTTTTAATCATGGCGTTCATGTTCATGCCGCCGCCCATATTGTTTCGACCCGCCATGCCGCGGCTCTTAAATCCCTTTGCCATTTTGTTCCTCCTAATCGTTAATTTCCAACGTAACGTCCAACGCGCCGGCCCGACTGATGATCTCATCAATCGGGTTTGCCTTGCTTGAGAGCGCGCCGATCTTACTTTCTTCTATCACCTTAACGCGATACGTCCGACCGGTCACCTGCTGCGCCGCCTGCGTCAGCGTCTGCTTGACGTCCGTCTCGCTGCACAGCTCATAGGTAAACGCGTCCTCGCATATCACAAGCAGATCGTTTCCGTGCAGCACGCCCTTTGCGAAGGTCAGCTGCGCAAATTTGCTCATGGAGAGCAGCGGCTTCGCCGCCAATGTAATCGCGTTCCACTGCGGACTGCATTCCAGCTTCTCGAGCCGCTCCTGCTGCGGCGCCTCCTCCCCGTCCGGCGGGGGCGCATCGTCATCCGACGGGAAGCCTTCGGATACCGGCGCGCGCGCCGCAGTCTGCACCGCCTGCTCCTGCGGCATCACGACGGCGGGTACGCCATGCGCCAGCTTTTCCTCCAGCGCGTCAATGCGTCCGCTCAGCGTCTCGTAATCGTCCGCCGACAGCTGGCAAAGCCGTACCATGCACAGCTCCGCCTCAATACGGCGGTTGGCCGCGTGCGGCATGTGCAGCAGCGCCTCCTGCAAAATACCTGTATAGGCAATCAGCCGGCTCGCCGGCGCCTGTTCACACAGCTCGCGCACCACCTTTGGCGAATACGCGGGTGACAGCAGCGCGGACACATCGCTCCGGCTGGTTTTGACGAGCAGCATATCACGAATCAGACCGAGCAGCTGGTCGAGCACCGCGCCCAGCTCACGTCCCGCCGTATAGCTCTCCGCCATTTGATTGATGGCGGCGGTCAGATCGCCCGCCAGCACGCTGCGCATCAGGCTGACCGCCGTATCGCCCGCCAGAATGCCGACGCCCGCGGCGACTTGATTTTCATCAATCGGGCCGCTCGCGCCTGCCGCAACGCGATCTAAAATGGACAGCGCATCGCGCAGCGCGCCGTCCGCCAGCCGCGCGATCATGCGCGCGCCGGCCTCCGTCAGCGCGATGTTTTCCTCCTCTGCAACCTCCAGAAGCCGCAGCGCGATGTCATGCGGCGAAATGCGCCGGAAATCAAAGCGCTGGCAGCGCGACAGGATGGTCGCGGGCACCTTATTGATCTCCGTCGTCGCCAGAATAAACAGCACGTGGTCAGGCGGCTCCTCGAGCGTCTTGAGCAACGCATTGAACGCGCCCTGTGACAGCATGTGCACCTCGTCGATGATATACACGCGCTTTTTTACTGCCGTCGGAATATACCGCGTCTCATCGCGGATATCGCGGATGTTGTCGACGCCGTTGTTGGAGGCCGCGTCAATCTCGACGACATCCAGAATGCTGCCGTCCAGAATGCCGCGGCACGCGGGGCATTCCCCGCACGGGTCGCCTCCCCGCAGCGCGGTGCAATTGACCGCGCGCGCCAAAATCTTCGCGCAGGTGGTCTTGCCGGTGCCGCGCGTGCCGGTAAACAAATAGGCATGCGACAGCCTGCCGCTCTCCAGCTGGGCGCGCAGCGTATCGGTGATATGCCGCTGTCCCACAACGTCAGCAAAGCGCGAAGGACGCCATTTGCGATACAGCGCCTGATACATGCCGTTTCCCTCCCCTGTGAATCTGAAAAACGGGCAATCGAAATTGCCCGTTTTAGTGCGAATATGGTTTGGAAAACGATGCTCCGCGCGACCGCGCACCGACCGTTGAACGAACTGCCTTGCCCGTTACCTGAGCCGTCCGACTCAGACTCGGCATTCCTGCGGCACACAATGGGTTCTGCTTAATGCTGCTCGGTTCCCC
>CAZEMM010000065.1:0-11423 GCA_964513445.1 uncultured Butyricicoccus sp.
AATGACCTTCCGGGTATGAACCGGACGCTCTAGCCAACTAAGCTATACCGCCATAATTTGGTGCCGTTCCTTGAGGTCTTTCGTCCCTCGTCAGATGACGATGATTATTATATCGTAGTCCCGTGGAAAAGTCAACCGTTTTTTTGAGATTTTTTTGTTTTTTCTGCGCTTCCCAGCGCTCAAAAAACTATCCGTCCGGCGTGCGCCGGCGGCACGATATGCGCGTCGATCAGCCCGGTTACGGCACCTCATCCACCGGTGCGTACCTGTCTGGCGTCTGTACTGGCTTTGCCGGAAAAGCCTGGGCGAATCCCTTTATAACCCCAAAATATTGATCAGCAATCCCCACGCCAATCCATAGTAAATCACAACTGCAACCAGATCATTAAGCGTTGTAATCAAAGGGCCCGAAGCAACTGCCGGATCAATTTTCAGTTTGTAAAAAAGAAGCGGGATGACCGTTCCGACTATACTTGACAGCAGCAACGAGGCCAGCATCGCAATGCCCACGCAAAACGAAAGCGAAAACGCGAGCATAACGGTCTGCCCCTTCAATGCAATAAGATAGAAGCCAATAAAGACAACTGATAAAAAACCCAGAACAAAACCGTTCAGCAGACCGACCCGCGCTTCTTTCACAACAAGGTGCAGCTTCTGTTTTCCGCTTACCCTTTCATCCATTAAAACGCGGATCGTTACAGCAAGAGACTGCGTTCCAGAATTGCCGGCCATGTCTAAAATAAGTGACTGAAAACTGACGATCAGCGTCAGGCGCGCGACAACATGTTCAAACGCACCTACCAGACTGGATACGAGCAATCCCAGCACAAGAAGTATAAGCAGCCACGGAAGACGTTTTTGTATGCTCCGATGCAGTGACTCCTGCAGATCCTCCTCGGCGGACAAGCCGGCCAGCTTCGCGTAATCGTCCCCCATTTCGTCATCTACCATCTTCGTGATCTCCTGCGATGTCAAAACTCCCTTGAGCTTATTTTCAGAATCCAGAACCGGGATAGAATCTTCGGAGTAATCTTTTATGCGCTCAATGCAATCCTCCACCTGCTCATTTGCATAAACATACGGATAGGATGTCATTGTAATGCTGTCAAGCTCCGTATTCTCCCGTGCGATAATCAGATCCTTCAGATTGATAGCGCCGGCCAGCATTTCATTTTCATCCACTACGTAAATCGTGGAAATATTGTCGTTCTCCGCCGCCTGATCAATCAGAGCCTTCATCGCCTTCCTTATGCTGATACCGGTACGGATGGAGATATAATTTGTTGTCATTCTGCTTCCGATCTCATCCTCGTCAAAGGAGTCAAGGAGCTTGATCTCCCTTTTTACATCCTCATCCATCAGATCGAGAATCGTATCGCGCTGTGTTTTTTCCAGCTTCCGCAGATACTCCACTGCGTCTGCTGTCTCCAGGCGGGAAAGAATAGCAAGTCTTCTGCGAATGCCAAATTCATTCAGATATTCATCTAAATGATCCGAATACTCAAGAATATTCGCTATTGTTTCCGTATCAAGGATGCTGTAAAGTCTGCTCCGCTCTTCCTTGTCCAACAGCTCCAGCACATCGGCAATATCATTTTCATGATAGGCAGAGATGCGCTCCTTCATGATCCTGGGCGTTTGTTTGCTCCGGAGAATTTGAATGATTTCCGTCCTATAGTCGGGATGCTGTGCGATCATTACGCTTTCGCCTGAAATATAGTCCTTCCTGCTCATTGTCCTGCGCCTCCTGTACAGATGATATGCATCAGCGAACGGCAAAGCCCGCTGCGATAAGGCGCATACGACATGCTGATCTATAGGCAAAAAGGGCATAAAAATACCATTGCCGCTTAAAATCAGCCTGCCATGCACACGCCTGCATTCATGTAGTGCAGTTTAAGAAACGAACAATGGTATTCATATATATCGTGAAAGAAACGCCCGCAGAAATAAAGCTGTCAGAATCTGTCCGGCATGCAGCTGCAAGCCTCCTGACAATACATGAATACCTTGCCTGTACTTTGACCACCACTACTGCCGTCCATTTTCTCACCTCTTTAAAATAATCTTGTCAAATAGAATCATCTCTTTGACTCTAAAAATATATCACATCTCACATACATTTTCAACAGAAAATCGTCAAAAATGTCTGCGGCTTCTCTCAGCTTGCAGTTCTCCGTCCAAACGCGCGTTCAAAAGCCCATCTGTCTGGCGGGCACCAGCGGCACAATATGCGCTTCGATCAGCTTTTCAATGCGGCGCTCGCCGTCCACCTGCTCCCACAGCGCCTCATAACCCATGCGGTAAAGCGCACCGCGCGTCAGGGTCTCCCCTTCCTCGCCCTCCGCCGGCTCGACCTGCTCGGCAAGGGTTGTACCGAGCGCCGTGTTGAGCGCGTCCAGCTCCTGCTGCGTCGCCGGCCTGTCGGTATCCGCCGCCCGCAGCGCAGCATCCGCCAGCCGCAGATCCTGCATCCGCTGGATATAGGCGAAATCCGCCGGGTACAGCGCATCGAGCATCTCGCTGTACAGCGCCTCATCCCACTGGTGCGTGTCCTGTACCTGCGCGGGCGTCACCATAAAATTGTCACGGCAGGCGCGGTCGCCCAGATCGGGCACGGGGTCGTCATAGGTGCAGTCGATAAAATATGTCTCGCCATATAGCCGCACGACGTTCCACGCGTGCGTCATGTCGTCGTTTTCCACATAGTACACGTCCAGACCCGCGCCGTCGCACATCGCCTGAAACGCGCGCGCATAGCCCGCGCACACCGCCGTGCCGTCCTGCGAGACACCCGCCGCCATTTGCAGGCGCGGTGCATCCTCCGATGCTTCCTCTGCATAAACGCAGCTGCGCAGCAGTGCGTCATGAATCGCGCCCAGCCGTCCGGTGATCGTCTCCTCGCCCTGCGCCGCCTGCGCGCCCTGCTCGCGCGCCAGCGCAAGACCCTCCTCCTGCTCCGCTCTGCTGCGCACCTCATAGGTCAGCTGCAAATTGCCGTTTTTGTAGGCCGCGCTGGACAGTGTGGATGCATACGGGTGGATCGCCTGCACGAGATGATACACCTCTTTCTCATCGATGTCCTGACTGTGAAACAGTCGCACCGCTGTGCCGTCTGTGCAGCTTTCCACCAGCTCCTGCGCCGCCTGCCAGCTGCTCTGCGCCAGCGAGACGTTCTCCGGCTCAGGCGCATTGTATTTCCACATCAGCACAAGCGCGGCGCTCAAAAGCAGCACCAGCGCGATCTTTTTTCCGATGGACTGCATGACAGCCCCCTTTCTCTTATGCCTGACGCAGCGTCATGGCGACCCAATCGCCCGACTGCGCGCGCCGCTCCAGCGCAAAGCCCGCCTCCAGCATCGACCGCTGCACCTCGTCCGCACGCGGTGCAAGGATGCCGGATACGATCAATATGCCGTCCGCCTTCAGCTTGCGCCTTAAAATATCGCGCATGCCCATGATGACATCCGCCACAATATTCGCCACAATGAGATCATAACCGTCGCCGATGGCGCATTCGAGCGTCGCGTCGCCGGTCACATCGCCCACATGGGTGCGCAGTGAAAATCCATTTTTCTGCGCGTTTTCCTGTGCAATGCGCACGGCGTTCGGGTCGATGTCCACCGCTGCGATATCCGCCGCGCCCAGCATATGCGCCGCGACCGACAAAATGCCGCTGCCGCAGCCCATATCCAGCAGCCGGTCTCCCGCCTGTACCAACCGCTCCAGCTCACAGATGCACAGCTGCGTCGTGTTGTGCGTGCCCGTGCCAAAGCTGGACGACGGATCAATCTCCAAAATGCGCCGGCCGGCCTCCGGCTCACAGCGTTCCCATGACGGCTTGATAATAAACGTCTCACCCACGCGGAACGGCTTAAAATACTGCTTCCAGTTGTTTTCCCAGTCCTCCTGCCGCAGCGATGCCAGCTCCGCCTCACAGCGGCCGAATGCCCGCGCCGTATCGCGCGCCCGCAGTGCGGCAAGCCCCGCATGCACCTGACTGAGCAGCTCCGCTCCCGCCGGACTTTGCTCAATATAGATCTTCACATTGGTTTCCGCGTCCGCCTTTTCGCGCGCAAGCGTCTCGTCCACATAGTCCCAATATAGCTCGGTGCCCTGCAAAAATTCCGCAAAGTCGCGCGCGTCCTCAATCACAAAGCCGTCGATGCCGAGATCCATCAGCATACCGGTTACGGCGTCGATGCCTGCCGTCGACGTCCAGATCGTCACCTCTGTCCAGTTGTTCATCCGTTCCTCCTGTCACCTGCAAAGAGCGCGCATGTCACGGGAATATAATTCCCGCACCGCGCGCTCCCCCCCTTTCACAATGCTACCAATCCGTAATGCTGTCGGAAATAATCAAAAATCGTCTCATCCAGCTCCCATGTACCGTCATAGAGCGCGATGCCGTCAAACACGCGCAGCGCCTGCTCCAGCAGCTCGGGATTCTCCGCCGCGAGACATACCGGCCGGTCGAGCATGTACTGCCCCTCCGCCAGCAGATGGACGTCCTCTTCCGTGCTGATCTCCAGCTTGAGCGCGCCCGACCATTGATCCTCCAGCTCCAAAATCGTCTCGCCAAAGCGATCCTCCAGATCAATGGGGTCGGAGATGTCAATCGTCGCATCGACAAAGTGCGCGTGCGCGCCAACAGGCGCAAGGATGTAATCCTCGTCCGCATCCGGCTCATGATTGCTCATGAGCGGCGGTGTCTGCGCCAAAAGCGCGTCCACATCATCCTGCTCGCTGGTGTGATAAAACTCCACACTGGACAGCTCCCGCATCCGTTTCAGCTCATATGGCCTGGCGGACACGCCGAGCGCAATGTTTGCATGCGGCGCAAGCTCCGCAATTGTCTCATCCATGTCTTCCGGCAGACCGGTCAGGATCACGCCCGCAACGCCAATGCGCTGCAAAATGCCGACGACCGCCAGCGCGGAGGAGCCATCCACCGTTCGTCCGTCCTCATCCACCGACAGCTCGACCAGAATACCCAGGCCGGACTGGTCGGTAATCGCCAGCACCGCCGCGCGCAGCACATGCAGATTTTGCCGCATGCGGAGATAGAAAAACTCCGCGCCCGCATGGATGGCGCGACGCACAATGTTTTTAAACCGCCCGATCAGCCGCTCGGACGGCCAATGCGCCCCGATATCCTCCTCCGGATTCCAGCCGTCCGCCCGCAGCAGCACGCCAACCGGACGGTTTCCGGTGTGACTTTTGACTGCCGCGACGCTCATCACATCCGGCACGACGACCGCCGCGGCATGACATGTGTTCCAATCCACTGCCAGAACCTGATGCGGATTCTCGATGGTTAAAATGATCTCTCCCTTACATAACGGAACGGGTTCCATAGCTCTCCTCTCTGCTTCGCAGCTTACATATGCTCCGGTGCGTCCACACCGATGAGCGTCAGTACATTATAGATCGTCTGCCGCGCCGCACGGCACAGCACGATACGCGCATCGCGCACCGCAGGCTCCGCCTCCTTGATACGGCAGGCGTTATAAAACCGATGGAACTGCGCGCACAGCGCAACAGCGTATTTATTCATTCGGGACGGGTCGCGTTCCGCCGCGGCCTTGACGATCTCCTCCGGCAGCAGGCTGACCTGCTTGATCAGCGCCAGCTCCTCTTCCTCGTCCAGCACGGTCAGATCGGCCTGCTCCGCGGGCACGACGCCTTCCTCCTCCAGCTTGCGCAGCAGGCTGCAAATGCGCGCGTGCGCATACTGGCAGTAATACAGCGGGTTGTCGCTGTCCTGCTTGACCGCAAGGTCGAGGTCAAATTCCATCTGTGTCTCTGCCGCGCGGGAATTGAAGAAATAGCGCGCTGCGTCCACCGAAATCTCATCCAGCAGGTCGGACAGCGTGAGCGACTTGCCCGTGCGTTTGGACATGCGGACGACCTCGCCGCCCTGCATCATGCGCACCAGCTGCATGAGCACGATCTCCAGACGGTTCGTGCCGTCCAGTCCGAGCGCATCCAGCGCGCTCTTGAGGCGCAGCACATGCCCGTGATGATCCGCGCCCCAGATGTTGATGACGCGGTCAAAGCCGCGCACGGCAAATTTATTGCGGTGATAGGCGATATCCGCGGCAAAATACGTGTAAAAGCCGTTCGCGCGGCGCAGCACATCGTCCTTATCACAGCCGAAATCAGTCGAACGCAGCCACAGCGCGCCCTCCTTCTCATAGGTCACGCCCTTTGCCGTCAGCAGGTCGACCGTCTCGCGGACAAAGCCGGACTCGTGCAGGCCGCTCTCGCGGAACCACACATCGTAATGAATCTTATACCGCTCCAGATCGCGCTGCATGCGCGCGATGTTGGTCGGCAGGCCGTATTCCACAATGATGCGGCGGCGCTCCTCGCCGTCCATATCCAGCAGCGCATCACCGTGCAGCTGCACCAGATCGTTCGCCAGCTCGCGGATGTCCGCGCCCTGATACCAGCTCTCGTCAAATTCGATCGCGTCCTCGCCCTTGAGCTGCTGGATGTAGCGGCCCTCGACCGAATGCGCAAACTTGTCCACCTGATTGCCCGCGTCGTTGATGTAAAACTCACGCGTGACGTCATGGCCCGCCCAGCTGAGCACCTCGGACAGGCAGTCGCCCAACACGCCGCCGCGCGCATTACCCATGTGCATCGGGCCGGTCGGATTGGCGGAGACAAACTCCACCATGATCTTCTCCGGCTTTTCCGCCTTGCTTCTGCCGTAATCGCGGCCCATCCGCTCTACCAGCTCGATGGCGTCGGCATACCATTTTTTGCCCAGCCTGAAATTCAAAAAGCCCGGGCCGGCAATGGAAATGCTTTCAAAAAACGTGCCGTCCAGCGCGACATGCGCTGTGATGGCCTCCGCAATACGGCGCGGCGCCATATGCAGCGGGCGCGCACACTGCATGGCAAATGAGGACGCGTAATCCCCGTTTTTGGTATCCTTCGGAATTTCAACCGCGACCGCCGGCACGTCGCCCTGCGGCAGCTCGCCCGCCGCCACAGCGGCCTGATACGCGTCCGAGACGACCTGCGCCGCCTGTTTTTTTGCCTGTTCGATTAGATTCATTCTTCTGTCTCCTTCTCTATCGGTGCCGGTCGGCTGCGGCGCGCGCAGCCCAAAGCACCCGAAACGGGCGGAAGATCCGCTCCCGCCCGCATTGCTTCTGTTATGATGTGTGCCGGCTGTCGGACGGCTGAACCTCCATTATAAAATGATGGGAACCGGCCAGCGACGAGTCAATCTCGACGGTGTATTCGATGGAAAGGCTGCCGCCATTGTCCCCAATGGTATTGACCAGCTGCGAGGTGTGCGTAGATATCGCAAGTGAGCCGCATTCCGTCTCATACAGGCCGACGTGCCGCTTGTGCGCGGCAAACAGCATCTGTGCCGGGAACGTGCCTGTGCGCGTCATCGTCACCTGCTCCGGCTCCAGCTTGAGCGTCGTGCGCGAGCCCTCCATGCCGGTCAGCTCGGTCTCGTCATAGGTGACAAAATACTTGCCGCTGCGGCGATATAATCTGCCCGTCGTAATCAGATCGATGCGATCAGGCTCACAGCCGTCATAATCCTGCTGGCTGGCGATGGTAATGATGACATCCTTTTTGAGAGAGGTATCTGTCTGCATATTCAAAATCCCCTTTTGTCTTTAATAGGACGCGATATCCACCAGCTGCGCGTGCACGCCCGCCGGCTCGCCGAGAAACATCTCCGCATACGCGTCAAAGCTGTCCGGGTCGTCCGAAACGAAATACTCCGTGCCGCCGCCACCGGGCCGGGCCGGCTCCAAAAACGTCTTGACATAGTTGGCGGCCGCCGCGCCGGAATCAATCAGCGTGACGTGCCCGCCCATAAACTGCGCAATCGCTTCGCGCAGCAACGGATAATGCGTACAGCCCAAAATCAGCGTGTCCACACCGTAGTCACGCAGCTCCGCGAGGTATTCCTCAATCACCAGCTGCGCCACCGGATCATCCGGCAAAAACCGTCCGTTTTCCACCAGCGGCACAAACAGCGGGCATGACCGCGCGATGGTATGTACGCCCGGATCCATTGTATGCAGCTCTCCCTCATAGGAGCCGCTCTGAATGGTCGCCTTGGTGCCGATGATGCCGACGCGCTGATTTCGGGTCGCCGCAAGCGCCGCGGAACAGGTCGGCTTGACCACGCCAACCATCGGAATGCTGTTTTCCGTCTTGACGATGGGCAGCGCTGCGGAGCTGACTGTGCCGCAGGCAACGACAATCGCCTTGATATCATGGCTGTTTAAAAACGCCACGTCCTGTCTGGTATACTCCAAAATCGTGCGGCGACTGCGTGTACCGTATGGCACACGGCCTGTGTCGCCAAAATAGATGATGTGCTCGTCCGGCATAATGCGGTGCAGCTCGCGCACAGCGGTCAGACCGCCCAGGCCGGAGTCAAACACGCCGATTGCTCTGTTATCCATTGTACCGCTCCATCGCCAGCTCGACCAGCCGGTCGATGAGCGCCGGAAAATCGCGTCCCATGTACTGCTGTAATTTCGGGTACATGCTGATGCTGGTAAAGCCCGGCAGCGTGTTGATCTCGTTGAACACAATGTCGTCATCGGCATAGGTGCAGAAGAAATCGACACGGGAAAGCCCCTTGCAGCCGAGCGCGCGGTACACGCGCACCGCCGCCTCCCGCACGCGGCGCATCGCGTCGTCGCTGATGTGCGCCGGGATGTACAGGCCGGAGGTGCCATCCACATACTTCGCTTCAAACGAATAAAATTCCTGACTCGGCGCGATTTCGCCCGCGACGGAGGCCTCCGGCTCATCGTTGCCGATGACGGCGACCTCGATCTCGTGTCCGTCGATGAACTCCTCGACCAGCACCTTTGCATCGTAACGGAACGCCTCTTTCAGTCCCGCCAAAAGCGATGCGCGGTCGGTCGCCTTGGACACGCCAACGGACGAGCCCTCGCTGCACGGCTTGACAAAGACCGGATAGCCGCCCAGCCTGCGCTCCGCCTGCTCACATACCGCCTGCGCATCCGCCTCAAACGCATAACGGCGCGCCAGATAAAACGCGGCCTGGCGCACACCCTCCTGCTCGACAATGATCTTGGTCAGGCTCTTGTCCATGCTGCACGCGGACGCCGCGACGCCCGGGCCGACATACGGGATATGCGCCAGCTCAAGCAGGCCCTGCACCGTGCCGTCCTCGCCGCCCACGCCGTGCAGGATGGGCAAGACGCAGTCGACGCGCAGTGTCTGCACGCCGTCCGCACGCAGGATCAGCAGACCATGCGTCTCGCGATCAGGCGAGAGCACCGCCGGAACGGTTCGTCCGCTCTGCGCCCATTCATCGCGCTGCACGCAGTCATAATCGTCCGATTCATACAGCAGCCAGCTGCCGCTCTGCGTCATACCGAGCGGGTAGACCGCATACTTCTCGGTGTCAATATTACGCATCACGGACGCAGCCGAAATGCACGATATGCCATGCTCGGATGAAACGCCGCCGAACACGACCACCAGATTCTTTTTCGTCATAAATTCAATAACCTCATTATCGCCAGCATTGCAATCAATATATATATATCATTTATTATACGGCAATTACGCGCAGTATGCGAGACAAAAAGAGAACAAATTTTCAAAATTTCCGTCTTTGTTTCGGGGCAACATGCCGAAGTGCCCTACAGCAGCCCACATTGCACGCAGGCAACCGCGTCCTCCAGCGTGCGCGCGCCGAGGCTGCGCACTCCGAGCTGCTGCATGCGCTGCCCGACGGCATAGGCATCCAGCTGCGCACCGCCGCGCCGGCACTGTGTACCGAGGTACACGCGCGTGCCGCTCTCCAGCGCCTCGCGAACCGCATCCGCAAGCCGCGCCGGCACGCCGCCCACGCCGTATCCATACAGCATCAGCACATCATAGCCGGCACATGCACGCACCGCATCCGCCGTCAGCAGCGGCGTCACCGTCAGCACAGCCGCGCGCGGAAATACCGGTTCGCGCCACTGCGCCTCTCCCGCATCGGGCATATCCGCAAGGCGCAGCACACCGTCCTCCATCACGCCATCCGGCTGTCTGCCGCTGTTTCCGCCGTCAAACGCGTCGGCATCCCACGTGTCGCATTTGGTCACACAGCAGCCGCGCCACAGCCGTCCGGCAAAGCAGACCGCCACACCGCGATACTGCGACGCGGCGCATACGAGCGCATCCGTCAGGTTGCGCGGCGCGTCCGAGCCGGGCGTATCCATCGGCAGCTGTGAGCCGGTCAGCACAACAGGCTTATCAAAATGCGGCAGCACACGGTACAAAAACGCCGCCGTGTACGCCATCGTGTCCGTGCCGTGCGTGATGACGAATCCGTCATACCGCGTGCGCGCATCCCACAGTGTGCGCGCGAGCAGCAGCCTGTGCGCGTCCGTCATATCAGTGGAATCCACGCACAGCACATCGTGCACCTCCAACCGGGTGTGCGGCGGCAGCGCGGCATGCTCCAGAAGCTGCGCACCAGCCTGCCGCGGCGCGCGTCCAAGCGCCTCGTCCGCACAGGCAATTGTTCCTCCGGTGGACAGCAAAAGCAGCTGTTTCATGTGCGTTCCTCCCCATTATATATAACATTTTGTAATAAAAAACAAAGGGATCACGATGCGTATACACCTCGTGACCCCTTAACATTTAAAGTATATCACATTCTCGTGAAATATGCAATAAAAGTTGAAAATATTTTGAATTTCTTTTGCATTTCTGTTTTGTTTGCCAAAATTAATTCATTTTTTTCAAAAATGTTATTGACAAAAACATCATTTTGCGCTATACTATATTTACGATAAAGAACAGCCGAGACATATCGGACATCCCGATGGCTGATCTTTTAATCTTGTAAAGGCAGGTGAGTCCGATGGTAGATGAATTTTTTTCGGAGCAGGACTCGCAGCAGACCGACTGAACGTGTTGTTGGCTTTCGCGTAAATATCTCTGAACCGTAACTGTTTTACAGATCGTCTTTCCCGCATGATTCGCGTTTTTCGCGTGTCGCCCGACCGACAGGCCGCCGGATGTTCTCGCCGCTGTCATTTGGCACAGGCAAGCTCCCCGCCGCCGTCTTAAGCTGGCGTCTACGCTGACTGGAATCCCAATAGATCTGTCTGACGAAGGGATTTGCAGACCCGCGCATATTTTTTCTCCTTGTTCCCCGGTACACAGGTTTTGGATGTTGCCGTTGTGTGAACAGCAGCCGATGTCAAGCGGCTGGCGCAGTGCAAATTTCTGTTGCAGTCCTGTTTTCTCCGAAGCTTTTCTGTTATTTATATAAAGAGCAGGACAGTATTTTCAGATTGGTATGCGGCTTCGTGAAGCGGAGCCGTTTTTTTGCGTTTTTTTCAAATTAGGCTCTATGTCAATAGTTGGGGTAGAGATAAAAACCAATAATCGAAAGTTGT
>CAZEMM010000066.1:0-11322 GCA_964513445.1 uncultured Butyricicoccus sp.
CTGCCGTTATTTGAGTTCGTTTCATAAAAATCCTACAACAACTTGACACCGTCTACACGCCATCTTTATTTGCATTTGCGGTATATCCATGATAGAATAAATAACTAGTCATCATTGGAAAGGAGCGCTGTCCGATGACCGTGAAAAAACGCCGCTCGCCGTTTGTCACCGCACTGCTCTGGATTTGCCTGGTCGGCTATATCCTGCTGTTGCTCAAAATCATTCTGTTTAAGTTTGACCACAATACCATTATTAATATACTCAACGACACGGATGAGCTGGAATATACACGTGTCAATCTCAAGCCGTTTCAAACCATCCGGTTTTATCTGTTCTCTCACCGTGTTCCCGCCGTCGTCGCCTTCCGCAACATTGTGGGTAATATTCTGGCGTTTGTGCCCATTGGCATTCTGATTCCGCTGCTGCGGCGTGACCTCAGTCTTGGCCTGACGTTTCTCGCAGGCTTTGGCCTGAGCGCATGTATCGAAGCAACACAATTTATAACAGGGCTTGGCTCCGCCGATATCGACGACATTATTTTGAATGTATTCGGCGCCATGTTCGTCTGTATTTTACTCAGCACGGGCGACTTTGTGCTGACCGCCGTCAAAAAAATCAGAAAAATCGGAAAATCCCTTGACAAACATCACCGACGGGAGTAAAATGCAGAAGGCGTTGTAAAGAAAAAAGCTTTACAACCGTAGATCGGAGGAATGCACTGTGAAAAACAAGCCGTTTGAAATGTGCATGCTCTATGATTTTTACGGTGAGATCCTTACCAAAAAGCAAAAGGATCTTTTCGATCTGTATTACAACGACGATCTGTCGCTGGCGGAAATATCCGAGCATATGGGTATCACCCGACAGGGTGTGCGCGACGGCATTCTGCGCGCGGAAAACACGCTGCGTGAAACGGAGAAAAAGCTCGGTCTGGTTGCGAAATACGGGCGGACACAGCCCGATTTTGAGCGGCTGGTCGATATCATCTGGGAGATACGCAGCATTAACAGCGCGCGCTATCATGACACCAAGCTAACGGAATTATGCGATCAGGCGTATGAACTGGTCAGGCAGCTTTCGGAATAAGGAGTTCGCATGGCATTTGAAGGTCTTTCCGAGAAAATCACTTCTGCCTTTAAGAAGCTGAAAAACCGCGGGCGGCTGAGTGAGGCCGACGTCAAAAGCGCAATGCGCGAGATCAAGCTGGCGCTGCTGGAGGCGGATGTCAACTTTAAGGTTGTCAAGGATTTTACCAAAACAGTTACCGAACGCGCAACCGGCGCGGAAATCCTCGAGTCGCTCTCCCCTGCCCAGCAGGTTATTAAAATTGTCAACGAGGAGCTGACCCGTCTGATGGGCGGCTCCAACGCAAAAATCAACATCTCGCCAAATCCCCCGACAATCGTCATGATGGTCGGCCTGCAGGGTGCCGGCAAAACGACAAACGGCGCAAAGCTCGCGGGTCTGCTGCGCAAGCAGCAGCAGCGGCGTCCGCTGCTCGTCGCCTGCGACGTCTATCGTCCGGCGGCGATCGACCAGCTGAAGGTTGTCGGCGAAAAGCTGGATATTCCGGTCTTTGACATGGGACAGGGCGATCCGGTCGAGATTGCAAAGGCCGGCGTCGAATACGCTAAGAAAAACGGCTATGACATGGTATTTCTCGACACGGCCGGACGGCTGCACATCGACGAGGCGCTGATGGACGAGCTGAAAAACATCAAGGCGACGGTGCATCCGCATGAAATCATGCTTGTCGTTGACGCGATGACCGGCCAGGACGCCGTCAATGTCGCAACGGCGTTTGACGATGCGCTCGGCATCGACGGCATTTTGATGGCGAAGATGGACGGCGATGCGCGTGGCGGCGCGGCGCTCTCGACCAAAGCGGTGACCGGCAAGCCGATTAAGTTCATCGGCACCGGCGAAAAGCTGGGCGATATCGAGCCGTTCCATCCCGACCGCATGGCCTCCCGTATTCTCGGCATGGGCGATATGCTCACGCTGATTGAAAAGGCGCAGGAAAGCTTCGACGCGAAAAAGGCGGCGGAGCTGGAAAAAAAACTGCGTGCCAACCGCCTTACGCTGACGGATTTTGCCGATCAGCTGGCGCAGTTCAAGGATCCCGAGGCGATGCAGAACATGCTCGGCATGATTCCGGGGATGGACAGCAAGGCGCTTGCGGGCGCGCAGGTGGACGGCAAGGCGGTCTCACATGTCGAGGCGATCATCAATTCGATGACGCCGAAGGAACGCGACAATCCGTCTATTATCAACTTTAGCCGCAAAAAACGCATCGCGGCAGGCTGCGGCCTGAAAATTGAGGATGTCAATCGTCTGCTCAAGCAATTTGAAATGATGCAGAAGATGACCAGACAGCTGAACGGCATGGCCAAGCGCGGAAAAAAACGCGGCAGCATGGGATTGCCCGGTATGGGCAATTTAGGCAAACGCGGCGGCTTCCGTTTCCCGTTTTAGACGCTGTGTGAAAGCACGTGTTCAGCCGCGTCTGTATATGAACCTTGCGTAAAGAAATTTACAATAATCAACTCAAATCAACTCACAGGAGGTGAAACCAATGGTAAAAATCAGACTTCGCAGACTAGGCGCTAAGAAGGCTCCTTTCTATCGTATCGTTGTTGCAGATTCCCGTTTCCCGCGTGATGGTCGTTTCATTGAGGAAATCGGCACCTACAACCCGCTGACCGATCCAGCCGAGATTAAGGTTGACGGTGAACGCGCACAGCAGTGGATCAAGAACGGCGCTCAGCCGACTGATACCGTTCGTGCACTGCTTAAGAAATCCGGCGTACTGTAAGCAAGAGAGGTTGTTTAGATGAAAGAACTATTGACCTACATCGCAAAGAACCTTGTCAATGACCCGGACGCTGTCAATGTAACCGAGACCACACAGGGTGAAGAGATCGTCTTTGAGCTCCGCGTTGCGCCTGATGATATGGGCAAGGTCATTGGCCGTCATGGTCGCATTGCGAAGGAAATTCGCACGTTAATGAAAGCGGCCGGAAACCGTCAGAACAAAAAGGTCTCGGTCGAAATTGTCGATTGAAGCTTTTTGAGAGCCGCTATGCGGCTCTTTTTTTTCTTCCCCGGAGGTTCAGGTTTTATGAAGAAGCAATTTTTAGAAATTGGAAAGATCGTCAACACCCATGGCGTGCGCGGCGACATCAAGGTTCAGCCCTGGTGCGATTCCCCCGACTTTCTTGCCTCATTTGATACACTGTATGCACACGACCACAGCCCCGTTGTCATCCAGTCCGCTAAGGTGCACAAGGGCTGCGTGCTCATGCATCTCGAAGGTGTGGATACGATCGAGCAAGCGCAGCTGCTGCGCGGGCGTACGCTGTATATGGATCGTGACGATGTCGAGCTGGAGGATGGCGCTTTTTTTATTCAGGATGCCATCGGCCTGCCAGTCTATGACGAGCGCGTCGGCCGCGAGATCGGCGTGCTGCGCGAGATCAGCGACGGGCCCGCAGGCGACCTGTATATCGTACAGGACGGCGGCAAACGCCATATGATTCCCGGCGTGCCGTTTGTCGAGTCGGTCGATTTGGAAAACGGACGCATCACTGTGCGCACGATTGAGGGACTGTTGAGCGATGAGATTTGATATTCTGACGCTGTTTCCCGAAATGGTCGACGCGGTCATGCGCACCAGTATTATCGGGCGCGCACAGCAGGCCGGTCTGATTGCCATCCACACGGAAAACATCCGTGATTACACGCTGGACAAGCACAACCGTGTCGACGACACGCCCTATGGCGGCGGCAAGGGCATGGTGATGCAGGCCGATCCGTTATACCGCTGCCATGCGCATGTGACGGGCGGCAGGCATGTGCACACGGTACTCATGAGCCCGCAGGGCGCGCCGTTCTGTCAGGACAAGGCGCGTGAGCTGCTGCTGCATACGCACGTCATCCTTGTATGCGGCCATTATGAGGGCGTCGACCAGCGTTTTATTGACGAATGCGTGGACGAGGAAATTTCAATCGGTGATTTTGTGCTCACAGGCGGCGAAATCCCGGCCATGGCGGTAGCCGACGCGGTCTGCCGTATGGTGCCCGGCGTTCTGGCGGAGGAGGTCTGCTTCACAGACGAGAGCCATTGGAGCGGCCTGCTGGAATATCCGCAGTACACCAAGCCGGCAGTCTGGCATGACCGCACTGTGCCGGACGTGCTGCTGTCCGGTCATCACGCCAACATTGACGCATGGCGCCGCGCGCAGAGCCTTGCGCGCACCAAACGCGACCGGCCCGATTTGTTTGCCAAATTCCGGCCGAAGGACAAACTTGACCACAGTATTCTCACGCAGATGGAACAGGACAACAATTGACATTACGGCAGCATATGGTATAATAAATACGGCTCATACTATGGAGATTTTCGTCATTTTGGCAAAATCCACCTGTGACGGCACAGAGAAAAACGGAGGTTCAGTATTATGGCAAATATTTTGACACGCTTTGGCGATATCATTTCTGCAAATATCAATGCACTGCTCGATAAGGCCGAGGATCCGTCTAAAATGATCGATCAATATCTGCGCAACGCGTCAGAGGATCTTGCGGAGGTGAAGAAACAAACTGCGGCGGTCATGGCGGAGGAGACGCGCTGCAGGCGTCTGCTGGACGAATGCACGGAAAACAGCAAAAAATACAACGATCTGGCGAAAAAAGCGCTTTCCGCAGGCAATGAAGCGGACGCAAAGGTTTTTATCGCGAAAAAGCAGGAATATGACGCGCAGCTGCCAGCGGTTCAGAAGGCCTATGACGCTGCGCATGCCAACGCGGATAAAATGCGCCAGATGCATGATAAGCTAGTCAGTGACATCAACGAGCTGAAGGCGCGCCGCAGCAGCGTCAAGGCGACAATGGCGGTCGCGCAGACACAGCAGCGCGTCAACGAGGCGCAGGCGGCCTTTGACGGCGCGTCCGGCGCGCTTTCCGGTTTTACGCGTATGGAGGAAAAGGCACAGCGCATGCTGGACGAAAGCGAAGCGATGGCGCAGCTGCAATCGACACCGGAGGATTCTGCCGAGACGCTGGCGGAAAAATATGCCGGCGGCGGCGATACGGCTGTCGATGACGAGCTGGCCCGCCTGAAAGCGGAGATGGGTCTGTAATGCCGCGCGGAGGAAAAGGCGGCACATCAGGCCGCAGCTCCGGAGGCGGAAGAAGCTCCGGCGGCGGAGGCGGGCGGCGCGCCTCCGGCGGACGCATGGGAAGCGCCTCGAGCAGCCGTGGAGGATATACCGGACGCGGCGGCTACAGCAGCGGTGCGCAAGGCCACAGACCTCCGCGCGGGAGCGGGGGCGGGGGCTATGTCCCGCCGCCGCGTCGCAGACCGCGCGGCAGGAGAAGCGCAGGCGGATGTCTTGGCCGGTCGGCGTTTTCCATTTTGCTGGTGCTGATTGTCATCGTTGCGGCGGTTATGATCACGGTCAGCGCATTCTCCGGTAATACTGCATCGATTGCCAAATCGACCGTCAAACGGGAGCCGTTGGATGCGTCCGCTGTGACGATGACCAATTATTATACCGATGAGCTGGACTGGATTGACGATGAATCCGTCCTGATCAGCGGCATGGAGAAGTTTTACAAAAAGACCGGCGTACAGCCTTATCTGTACATCACCAGCACGGTAAACGGCACCCATACACCCACCTCCGAAGATATGGACGTGTATGCAAACGCGCTGTACGACCAGCTGTTTGAGGATGAAGCGCATATACTCATTCTGTTTCATGAGTATAATCCTTCGGAATACAGCATGTGGTATGTATGCGGCAGTCAGGCAAAAATTGTCATGGACGATGAGGCATGTGGCATCCTGCTCGATTACATTGACGCATACTATCCCTCCGACTTGAGCGACGAGGAAATGTTCGCGACGGCATTTGAAAAGGCGGCCGACCGCATTATGACCGTCACCCGCTCGCCCGTCCCGTTCGTGCTTATCGCGATCTGCGTCGTACTCGTCATTTTCATCGCGTTTCGTTGGTGGAAAAAGGCCAAAAAGCAGAAAAATCTGGAGGCTGAACAGACCAGACGCATTCTGGATGCCGATCTTCATACCTTTGGTAAATCCGATCCCGATCTTTCAGATTTGGAAAACAAATATAAATAACAATACGAAGGGCGCGCTGCAAGGCCATGCAGCGCGCCCCGTTTTTTTGTTCAGTTGAACCCGCAACCGTCAGCCCGGAATCTCACCGACGCCGTTTAATACCAGACGCGGGCGATACGGAAATGTCTCTATATCCGCCCGACTGGTGACGCCGGACAGCACGAGCACAGTGTCCAAGCCAGTTTCAATGCCGGCGATCATATCGGTATCCATGCGGTCACCGACCATGACGGTCTCCTCTGAGTGCACGCCAAGCATACGCAGGCCGGTGCGCATCATCAGCGGATTGGGCTTGCCGACAAAATACGCCTTTTTGCCTGTCGCCATCTCAATCGGTGAAATCAGCGCACGGCAGCCGGGCAGAATGCCGGTTTCACTTGGGCCGGTCAGGTCGGAATTGGTTCCAATGAGCCGCGCGCCCGCATTGACCAGCCGGATTGCCCAGGTAATGTTATCATAGCCAAAGGAATCCGGCTCACCGATGACCACATAATCCGGTTCAACATCGTCAAACGTAATCCCCGCCGCAAACAGCGCGTTTTGCAGTCCATGATCGCCTACCACATATGCGCTGCAGCCCGGCGCCTGTGTTTTTAAAAAATTTGCCGTTGCGAGCGCGCTGGTATAAAAATGCGATTCATCCACGTCCAATCCCATGCGTGCCAGCTTCTGTTGCAGCTCCTGCGGCGTGCTGCGGCTGCTATTGGTCAAAAACAGATAGTTTTTCTTTTTCTGATGCAGCCAGCTCACAAATTCCTGTACGCCTGGCAGCAGATTATTGCCGTGATAGATGACACCGTCCATATCGCAGATGAATCCGGTTTTGTTTCGCAACGTATTCATAAGGACTCCTTCCACTCCGTCGTATTCAATCCCATGATCTTACCGTATCTAAACCATGGCGATTTGTCAACCTGCAGGAGCAGCGTTACAAAATACGTTGATTTTTATACCGGCCAGTGATGGAAAATTCCACCCATTCGGATATATTGACCGCATGGTCGCCGATTCGTTCAAAATATTTGGCGATCATCATGGCATCCATCGCCTGCTCCGCCTCCTGCTGTGAGCGGCGGATTGTGCCGATGAGCACGCCGCGCGTCTCATTAAACAGATTATCGACAACATCGTCATAGGCTATGACCTGCCTTGCCTTGTCCAAATCGGAGGCAATGTAGGCGTCGATCGCGTCTCGCACCATGCGAATCGTCGCCTCCGCCATGCGCGATACCTGCTCCGGCACGGTATAATCCGGACGTTCGCATAAAAACAGCGTGACCTCCGCGATATCCTCCGCCAGATCGCCGATTCGCTCCATATCGGTAAGCATTTTGAGGGCGGCGGAAATCGTGCGCAGATCGCGCGCGACCGGCTGCTGCTGCAGCAGAAGCTTGAAACAGGTGTTCTCAATTTCACGTTCTTTTTCGTCTATGCTTTTATCCCCCTCACGGGTCAGCTGTGCGAGTCGCGCATCATGATGACGCAGCGCTTCAACGGCACGGCTGATCGCCGTTTCCACCATCGCCGCCATTGTAACCATGTCCTCATGCATGCGCAGCAGCTGTTTGTCAAAATGCTCTCTCATGTCGTGTCCCCTCCATCAGCCGAACCTTCCGGTGATATAATTTTCTGTTCTCTGATCCTTTGGCATGGAGAACAGCTCCTGTGTATCTTCAAACTCAACCATTTCACCCAGCAGGAAAAATGCCGTTTTATCAGAGACGCGCGTCGCCTGCTGCATATTATGCGTGACCATCACGATGGTATAATCGCGCTTGAGCTCCTGTACCAAATCCTCTACCTTCATCGTGGAGATCGGATCGAGCGCGCTGGTCGGCTCGTCCATCAGCAGCACCTCCGGCTTGATGGCGAGCGCACGCGCGATACACAGACGCTGCTGCTGTCCGCCGGACATGCCGAGTGCGCTCTTATGCAGACGATCCTTGACCTCATCCCAAATAGCCGCGTCGCGCAGGCTGCTCTCGACAATCTCATCCAGCTGACGCTTGCCGCGTATGCCATGGGTGCGCGGGCCAAACGCAATGTTATCATAAATGCTCATTGGAAATGGATTTGGTTTCTGGAACACCATACCGACGCGGCGGCGCAGCAGATTGACATCCATCCGGCTGTCAAAGATATCCTCCCCGTCAAGCTGGACGGTGCCGTCGATGCGGCAGCCCTCCACCAGATCATTCATGCGGTTTAGCGTCTTGAGCAGCGTGGATTTGCCGCAGCCGGACGGCCCGATGAATGCTGTGATCTGCTTTTCCGGCAGCGCCAAATTGATCTTTTTCAGTGCATGAAACGAACCGTAATACAGCTCCAAATCGCGAATGTTATATTTTGTTTTCATATGCTTCCCCTTATTGCTTCGTCAGTTTCTTTGCAATCAGCGCAGCGACGGTATTCATAATCAAAACAATGATAAGCAGCACGACTGCCGTCGCATACGCCTGATCGGTATGCAGACCCTCGCTGGACAGGCAATACATATGTACCGCCAACGTTCGCCCGGAGGACAGCAGTGAGCCTGGCAGCTCAGTCGCGGTGCCCGCCGTGTAAATGAGCGCAGCCGTTTCACCGACGACGCGGCCAACCGCCAAAATAATGCCCGCCAAAATGCCCGGCATGGCGGATGGAAGCACGATACAAAATACCGTGCGCAGCTTGCCCGCGCCCAATCCAAAGCTGGCTTCACGGTACATATCCGGAACGGACAGCAGCGCCTCCTCGGTGCTGCGCATGATGAGCGGCAGAATCATAATGGACAGCGTCAGCGCGCCGGACAGCAGCGACATACCCCAGCCGAGCTGGGTGACAAAAAACAGCAGGCCGAACAGACCATAGACAATGGAGGGGATGCCGGACAGCGTTTCCGCCGTCAGCCGCATCAGTCCAACCAGCTTATTGCCCTTTTTCGCATATTCTACCAAATAGATTGCCGTAAACACACTGATCGGAATCGCGATGAGCAGCGACAGCGCGGTCATCTCTATTGTCGTGATAATCGACGGCATCATGGAACAGTTTTCCGATGAGTACTCCAGCGAAAACAAATCCGGCGTCAGATACGGAATGCCGCGCACCAGAATATATCCGATCAAAAACAGCAGCACGGCAAAGGTAAAGCCCGCCGCCCCATAAACCAGCACGCGCAGCAACAGCGATTGCAGCGACTGTCCCGCATGCGGCCGATCCTGCATACCGTGCACCGCGCCGCCCGTCATAGATACAGCGCCTCCAACAGACTGGCTCATGTTGTTTCACCCCTCTTTTTGATGACCGCAAAGGCCAGATTGATGAGCAGAATAAAGAGAAACAAAATCACGCCTGTTGCAATCAGCGCCTCACGGTGCAGGCCGGTCGCATAGCCCATTTCCAGCACAATGTTCGCCGTCATGGTACGAACGCCCTTCAATATACTGTTCGGCATACGCGCCTGATTACCGGCGACCATAATGACCGCCATCGTCTCGCCGATCGCGCGTCCGACGCCCAGCACGACCGATGCCAAAATACCCGACTTTGCCGCCGGAAGTACGGCGAAAAATACCGACCGTTCATGCGTTGCGCCCAGCGCCAACGCACCCTCATAATAGCTGTCCGGCACGGCGCGAATCGCGGATTCACTCAAATTGATGACCGTCGGCAAAATCATAATGCCGAGCAGCACAGATGCGGTCAACAGGCTGACACCGGTACAGCCCGGCAGCGTGCGCGCGAGCGGCACCATGACGACCAAGCCGAAAAAGCCATAGATGATAGACGGGATTCCCGCCATCAGCTGCACCAGCGGTTCCAGCATCGCATGCAGACGTTTGGGGCAAAAGCGCGACAGAAAGACCGCCGTCAGCACGCCAATCGGCACGCCAATGACAACAGCTCCCAGCGTCACGCACAGACTGCCCACGATCATCGGAAGTATACCATAGGATGCCGGCTGATTCTTTGGCGCCCATTTGGTGCCGAACAGGAAATCAAACACGCCAATGTCCTTCATCGCCGGAATGCCATTTGCAAACAAAAAGACACAAATCAGTGCAACCGCCACAATGGACATACAGGCGCATACCAGGAATAGCCATGACATGCCGCGTTCCAACCGTTTTTGATGTTTCATTTCAATAAACCTCACATCGAGCTGTCCCGCCGGACAGCGTACCTCCGGCGGGAACTGTTTCCTCTGTTATGCAATTTCCTCCCATTCGGTGGTTTCACCTGTGAAGATGGAACGAACCTGCTCGCTGGTCAGATTGTTGGTCGGATTGTTCGGATTGACGATAACGGCGATGCCGTCCAATGCTATTTGTACCGGCGTGAGCGCTGCGGCTTCTTCGTCGCTCAGATTGCGCGATGCCATGCCAATGTCGCAAATGCCCTCAATGGCGTTGTTCATGCCGGTCGTGGAGTCGGATTCCTGAATGGTGATCTCCACACCGCTGTTCACTGCGGCATAGGTCTCCTTCAGCTTTTCCATTACCGGCGTGACGGAGGACGAGCCTGCAACCGTGACGCTGCCGGTCACATCAGACGACGTATATGCCGCCGCTTCCTGATCGACCTCAATATAGCCCGCATCGGCAATGACCTGCTGTCCATCCTTGGACAAAATATAGCTGATAAAATCCTGTGCGGCATCCGAAGGATCACCCTTCGTTGCGATGTAAAACGGACGGGAAACGGCATAGCTGCCATTGCGCACGTTTTCCGCACTCGCCTGCGCGCCGTCGATATTCAACACCTTGATGGAATCATTGACCGAACCGAGCGACGCATAGCCGATGGCCGTCTCATCGCCCGCCACATTTTGCATCATGACCTCTGTCTGATTTGCGATGATCGCGTCCGCGGTGGTATTGTCGACCGTTTCATCGCCATTCTTTTGTTCAATGCCAAACAGCTCAATAAACGCGCCGCGCGTGCCCGAGCCGTCCTCACGCGATACGACATCAATCGTACCGCTCATCGCCGCTTCGGCTGCTTCTCCAGAGCCATTCGTCGTCTCAGCCGTGTTGTCCGCAGACGACGTGCCGCAGCCCGTCAGCACGCCCGCCAGCATCAGGCCAGCCAGCGTCAGCGCGCTGAATCTCTTTCCGTGTTTTACACATTTCATCGTAGATTTTCCTCGTATTATAAAGTAGTAGTGTTTATAGTCCCTCTCCAAGGACTGTATG
>CAZEMM010000067.1:0-10696 GCA_964513445.1 uncultured Butyricicoccus sp.
AGCCGAACCGGCTATACTCGCAACCCTAAATCACATAGATTTAAGGACTGACCCAAAAATTTCTCCACTCTATCTTCGAAAATGTTGACAACAGCGGGCTGTTGTGATATACTAAGCCCAGTGTTACCGAATTGTAATGTTAAAGAGACTGTTTTGTAATCTTAGACAGCACTGTTGTTTGACATGGAATCTCTGAAATGGTATACTACATCTATTGCGTATTGTTGCAAAATATTTTTTTTGATACAAAGGAGAACATATTATGGCAGGTAACAGTTCTAAGAAGCGTGCAGACGGTGGCCTCCTCACATACAAGGGGCATCCATTGATGCGGCACGACAACATTATCTATTACGGTAGCATGAGCGACCGCTATATTATTATGATACAGATTCTTGAAACCAAAAAGGTTCAGGATCTGGAGGTCTCGACACGTGTATCCGTTCAATTACAGCAGACATCTCCGAGCGTCCGCCCGAAGGATCGCATTGTCAAAAAGACGGAAAAGGATGGCCTGTACACAGCGCTTGACATCGCTGAGGTCTGGCTCAACAGAGCCTTGTCTGCGAAGTAATCCGCAAATAGGAGGTTTTTCTCACCATGATCAGTCCGAAGAAGATCAAGATTGCCATTACATCCACCATTGCCGCGGCACTGATTTGCACCAGCGCATTGGCTGCAAATGTCACGTCTATCACTTCAACCAATGTCCGTTCCGGCCCTGGTACGGATTATTCTGTCATCACGGTTATGCGTTCCGGCATGACGGTAGTCGATCTTGGTTCGTCAAACGGCTGGACCAAGGTAAGCGCAAACGGCAAAACTGGCTATGTTTTATCCGACTATCTTGTTGATGCAGGCAATGCAGAAGTGACAAATTCTGCTTCCTCTTCGACAAAGCAGGATACGATTACGCAGCCGAGTTCCTCTTCTTCGGATTCCAGTTCCGATACGAACAGCAATGCGTCAAAGGGCGAGCAAATTGCAGAATATGCCAAGACATTTCTCGGTTGTAAATATTCTTATGGTGCAAATGGCCCAACATCGTTTGACTGCTCCGGTTTGACACAGTATGTTTATGCCAACTTTGGTATATCTCTTCCGCGTTCCTCGTCCGCGCAGTATACAAACTGCCCGACGATCATTTCGAAATCACAGCTTCAGCCGGGTGATCTTCTGTTCTTCTCCTCCTCTGTCGGCGGTTCCTCTGTTGGACATGTCGGAATCTATCTTGGCGACGGAGTAATGATCCATGCGGCGAACAGCAGCCGCGGTGTTGTCACAGACAGCATTAACAGTACCTATTACACGCAGCATTATGTTGCCTGCGGACGCTATTATTGATGTAAGCCCCCTCGATTGATCACTCAATCGAGGGGTTATCCTATGAAAAAAAGTCGCCGCAAGGGAGATGCTACCTAAGGAAGCAGCCCTTGTTGTTTTTTAGATAGTATAATTTACCTGATATATCAAAGCTTTTTGAGGAACGGGAAGGACCCGGCTGAAGAAATGAGAAAAAATATAAAGGAATTTAACATTCATTTTGACGAAGAACAAATAGAAGACCTTCGCCGCCGCATCGATTGTACAAGGTTTCCGAAAGCATTAAAAGATGGAAACTGGAATTTAGGAATGGATGATGATTATTTATCCTCACTCCTTGAGTACTGGCGCAATGGTTACGACTGGACGCATAGAGAGGCAGAACTGAATCAGTATCCGCAGTTCACATGCGAACTGGACGGGATGACCATTCACTTCTTCCACATCCGAGGTTCTCACAAAGAAACACTGCCGCTGCTGCTGACGCATGGATGGCCCGACAGTTTTCTACGCTACGCCAAAGTATTCCCACTACTTCCTGATTTTGACCTGATAGTGCCGTCATTACCAGGCTTTGCATTCTCAACGTTGCCACCGAAGGGCTTTCTAAACAATGCGGAGGTTGCCGAAATATGGCACCGATTGATGACAGAAGTGTTGGGCTACAAAGAGTATGCGGCGGCAGGCGGTGATATGGGACGCGGCGTGACTTGCTACCTCGCTACACGCCATCCGCACGAAGTCAAGGGTATTCATCTCACCGATGTTGGATTGGTGGAGGAACTTGTCACGGCTCCGGACGAGAAACTGACACCTGCTGAACGCTCCTACAAACGCAAGGCCATTGAATGGCAGCGTATGGAGGGCGCCTACATAAATATACACAGCACAAAGCCACAAACTCTGGCGTATTTTTTAAGCGACTCACCCGCAGGAATGGCCGCTTGGATTGTGGAAAAGTATCACGCATGGAGCGACTGGCCGCTGTTGACGATGGACGACATTCTTGACTGTCTGACGCTCTATTGGATGACAAACACGGCCTGTACCTCTGTCCGTGCTTATCATGGGAACACCTTTACCTTGCCATCGCTCGGCAAGGTCAGCGTACCGACGGCCATTGCCGTGTTTCCTCACGATGTCCTTCCATCTCCCAAAGAGTGGGTGGAACAGCACTATCCCATCATAATGTACACGGAGATGCCGCGTGGTGGTCACTTCACAGCTTTGGAGCAACCAGAAAAGTTTGCAGAAAACATTTGCGAATTTATGAAAATGATCATATAAGCAGTATAACTGCATGTAGGAAAAGTGAAATTTCATTGCATATGATGCAGAATTTCGTCCATTTCCGCCCTTCATTGCCTGTGCTGCTGTTTTCGTTCACTTTTGAATATAGAAAACGCCCTGATATCCTCAACCAAAATCGGTGGGAGCATCAGGGCGTTTCTCTTGATTTATGCAGAACAGAGCGGGTCAGCGTTTGCTGCGTTTTCTCTTTCTTTTTTTGTCATTCGGTTTTGCAACCGGCTTCGGTTGCTGAACCGCTGCTTTCTGCTGCGGAGCTGGCTGTACATCCGGAGTAGACGCTTCCTTCTGCGCCTGCTCCAGCTTTTTCTCTTCACGCTCGCGCTGTGCTTTGATCTGAGCCTTCTCGCGCTTATTCTTACGCAGCAGGCCGCGGTATTTTGCCCACAGCGGACCTGCAAGCAGCAGCGACGAATACGCGCCCGCGATGATACCGATGATAATCGGCAGTGTAAACTGACGCAGGCTGGTAACCGTTCCGATGAAAATAACCACAATGGCAAGCAGCGTCGTGATGGACGTATAAGTAGTACGGCCAACCGTCTGCCACAGACTCTTTTCCACCGTATCCTCAAATAGCTCGCGGCGCGCGTACTTGCGGTTTTCACGCACGCGGTCAAACACAATGATACTAGAGTTGATTGAATAACCCAAAATAGTCAACGCAACCGCAATAAACGTTGTGTTGAACGGGATGCGGAACACGATATACGCAGACAGTACAACCAAAAGATCATGGCAAAGGCAGGTGATCGCCGCCAGGCCAGAGGTCAGCTCAAAGCGAATTGTGATATAGATCAGCATCAGCAAAACTGCGATCACTGCAGCCTGAACGGCCTTGGCTTGCATCTCCTTGCCAATCGTTGCATTGACGTCCGAAATGCTCTCGGTGTCATCGTCAGTGATGTTAAATTCCTTCTGCATCGCGGCGACCACTGCATTTTGCTGCTCGTTGTCCAGCTTGGTGCACTTGATAAGCACTTGCTCGCCATTGTCGCCTGTGCGCTGTACGGAAGAGGCTGGAACGCCTGCTGCCTCTTCAACCAGATCCGGAATGGTTTTGCCGGAAATTTCGCTTGTGACTTCCTGATGAATATCGAAGGTCATGCTTGTGCCGCCGATAAAGTCAACGTCCATGTTGAACAGGTTCATGCCAAACGGCAGTGTAACCAGTCCGACCAATCCAGGCGCGATAAAAATCAGGGAAATAATTGCAAAAATCGGGAACTTCTTTACGATTTCAAATCTTGATTTCAGCATTTGCTCAGCCCTCCTTCTTGACGCCATACAGCCTCAGATTGGTAATCCGAAAATCTGCAATACGATTGAGAAGAAAATGCGTCACAAAAACAGCGGTGAACATCGACAGAACAACGCCGATGCCCAGCGTCATTGCAAAGCCCTTGACCGTGCCGGTTCCAAGGAAATAAAGTACCAAGGCTGCAATAATCGTCGTGACGTTCGAGTCTAAAATCGCAGAGATCGCGCGATGGAAGCCGGAATCAATCGCTGCACGAATGGTCTTTCCGTTGCGCAGCTCATCCTTCATGCGCTCAAAGATGACGACGTTCGCATCGACCGCCATACCAATGGACAGAATAATACCCGCGATGCCCGGCAGGGACAGGTTAACATGTGCAACCGCCAGGATGACAAGATCCAACACGGTGTAAAAAATCAGTGCGATGGACGCTACCAAACCAGGCAGGCGATAGATCAGAATCATAAACAGCATGACCAGAACAAGGCCGATCGCACCAGCCCGAATGCTGGACGACAGCGCCTTTTCACCGAGCTGCGGACCGACAGAGCTCATGCTGACCTCCTCCAAGGAGAACGGAAGCTGACCGATATTGATCTGCTCCGCCAGCGTCTTTGCGGTGTCTGCCGTAAAGTTGCCGGAGATGATACAGGTATCGCCCGTGATACCAGTCTGCGCATATTCGCTGCTGACCGTCGGCTCTGACAGTATCTCATCATCCATTTGAATGGATATGTAATTGGAGCCGGATTCCGCATTTGCCGCGGCCTTTGTCGCCTCCGTCCACTTGCTCACTGCATCTTCCTTGAATGTGACCTCAACATAGTGCTGGCTGACCATATCACTCGAGGACAACTGACCATATCCGGACTTTGCAGACTTAATGCCGGAACCATCCAGAATCACATTGCCGTCCGCATCGACAAATTGCAGCTGTGCAGTTGCACCCAAAACAGCTACCGCCTCAGTCGGATCGTTGATCGACGGGATTTCAACGGTAACGCGCTTGTCTCCGACCAGTTCAACGGTCGCCTCAGTATAACCCAGAGAATCCAGACGCTTTTGCAGCATTGCCTGTACAGACGCCATATCGCTCTCCAAATTGCTCGTGTCATACCCATCTTCCAAAACCGCCTCGAATGTGATCGAGGAGCCTCCGACCAGGTCAAGGCCGCGACGGATACCGTTTTCTTCATCCAATACACTTGGCACCGAGACCGGCCCCACAGTGAATCCAAATGCAGCCGTGCAGCACAGCAACGCAATGACTGCAATAACAGCTACAAAGGACAGGATACTTTTCTTCAAATTACTCGCCTCCTATGTGACAATAAACACAGTACATTATATATGAACTGGCAGGTAAAGTCAATTTATATCCACAAAATTGCAAAGAAAGAGAACTGCCTGCGCGAGGCAGACAGTTCACATAGCCCGTGGAACCAATCAGAGATTAATCTCTACCCGGATTTCCTCATCATTTAAATATTTTTCAATGCGCGGCATCACATCGTTTGCAATGAAGTCCTCCACCTGCTGCGGCGCACGGCCGACATACTGCTTCGGATCCATCTCCGCAAGGATCTCCTCCTTGGTCATACCGAACATCGGGTCTGATGCAATGCGATCAATCAGGTCGTTGTCCAGCCCTTCTTCCTTAACGCGCTTGCCCGCAGCCATGGAGTGCATACGGATTTGCTCGTGCAGTTCCTGACGGTTGCCGCCGCGCTTGACGGCGCTCATCATGATGTTCTCCGTCGCCATAAACGGCAGCTCGCTCATCACACGCTTTTCAATGACATTCGGATAGACTACAATGCCCTCCGAAATATTAATCATGATATTCAAAATCGCGTCAATTCCCAAAAATGCCTCTGGCACGGAAATACGCTTGTTAGCGGAATCATCCAGCGTGCGTTCAAACCACTGTGTTGCAGAGGTGACGGCCGGATTGAGCGTATCAACAATGACATAACGCGCAAGTGAGCAAATGCGCTCAGAACGCATCGGATTGCGCTTATAGGGCATCGCAGAGGAACCGATCTGATGCGCCTCAAACGGCTCCTCCAGTTCCTTCAGATGCTGAAGCAGACGCATGTCCGTTGCAAATTTGCTTGCAGACTGCGCAATGCCGCCGAGCGTCGCGACGATCTGCGCGTCAATTTTTCTCGAATAGGTCTGTCCGGAAACCGGAACTACACCCGGGAAACCAAAATCATCCGCGATCATGCGCTCCATCTGTCGAATCTTTTCATGGTCGCCGTCAAACAGCTCCATAAAGCTCGCCTGTGTACCCGTCGTGCCCTTCGAACCGAGCAAGCGCAGGTTTGCGATGCGAAATTCGATCTCATCAAGATCCATCAGCAGCTCATTAATCCACAGCGTCGCGCGCTTGCCAACTGTCGTCAGCTGCGCGGATTGAAAATGCGTAAAGCCAAGCGTCGGCATGTCTTTATATTTCTGCGCAAAATCAGACAGCCTGCGGATGACGGCTACCAGCTTTTTTCGAACGATCTTCAGACCTTCACGCATCTGAATAATATCGGTATTGTCGCCGACATAAGCGCTGGTCGCACCCAGATGGATGATACCTGCGGCCTTCGGCGCGGCCTTGCCAAAGGTGTACACATGCGCCATGACATCGTGACGGACTTCTTTTTCTCGCTTTCTGGCAACTTCATAGTCAATGTTGTCAATATTCGCTTCCATCTCGTCGATCTGTTCCTGCGTGATCGGCAAGCCGAGCTGCTTTTCCGCCTTTGCCAAAGAAACCCATAGACGACGCCATGTGGAAAACTTCATGTCCGGTGAAAAGACATACAGCATCTCCGGACTGGCGTAGCGCGAACAGAAGGGGCTTTCATAAATATTGGTCATAAAACAAGTTCCTTTCCCAGCGGCAATAAATGCGCCGCGACCGTTACTGCATTATTTTTTTATTGTAGTATGAGAAAAGAATTCGTGTCAAGCGTTTGCGATAAATTTCTCAAGGCGATCAATGCCCTTGTCAATCTGCTCCATTGAGGTCGCATACGACCATCGCAGGAAATTCGGCGCTGCAAACGGTGTGCACGGTACGGTTGCAACCAATCCCTGCTCAAGGAACAGCTGGGCGAAATCTACATCACTCTCGATTGTATGACCATACATCGTCTTGCCGACAAAGCTGGACATATCCATCATGACATAGAATGCACCATGCGGGCAGATACAGGAGACGCCCTCTACCTTGTTCATGCGCGCAACCAGATGGTTGCGACGCTTTTCAAATTCACTGCGCATTATTGCGACAGACGACTGGTCGCTGTTCAGCGCTTCGACAGCGGCCCACTGCGCCATGGTTGCCGGCGCGCCAGTCGAATGGCTGGCATAGCTGGACATCGCCTTTGCGACCGTCGCGTTGGACAGCGTATATCCAACGCGCCAGCCGGTCATTGCATAGGACTTGGAGACGCCGTTGACGACGATGCACTGCTCCTTCATCGCCGGAGAAATCGACGCGATGGAGGTGTACTCCAGTCCATCATACACCAGCTGATAATAGATATCGTCGGTCAGAACATAAATCCCGTGCTTTTCACAGACTGCTGCGATTTCTTCCAGCTCCTGTCTGGTGTAAATCATACCAGTCGGATTAGACGGCGAGTTGAGCATGAACATTTTGGTCTTGGGTGTGATCGCTGCCTCCAGTTGAGCAGCTGTAATCTTAAAGTGTGATTCTGCCTGTGCACGGATTTCAACCGGAACGGCGCCCGCCATGCGAATCATCTCCGCATAGCTCAGCCAGTACGGTGCGGCAACAACAACCTCGTCGCCCGGATCGCAGCAAACCATGATAGCAAGATAGACGCTGTGCTTCGCGCCGGATGCAACGACGACCTCGTTCGGTTCATATTCGAGATCGAGATCCGCTTTCATGCGCGCACAGACCGCTTTTCGCAGCTCGATGATACCGGCAGCTGGGGTGTATCTGGTCTTGTTATCGCGAATCGCCTGAATACCAGCCTCCTTGATATTTTCCGGCGTGTCAAAATCCGGCTCGCCTGCGCCAAAGCTGACAACATCAATGCCTTCCGCCTTCATCTGTTTAGAGAGTGCACTGATTGCAAGCGTTGCGGACGGTTCAATGGCACATGCAATTTTTGAAATCGGTTTAACCATTCTGTATCATCCTTTCCGGGCAATTTCCAAGCCATGTTGTCCAATTTGGTGGAAATCGCCGCTGCGGCTGCGAATTGCCGCGAAATTGTTTTCTTGTTAACTTTTTATATTATAGTCATTTACACCCCGTTTTTCAACCAAAAACTGCTTGTTTTAGACCATAATTGAAATTTTCCATACTTTGAACAAAAAAAATTTCTTTCTATCGCCGTCGGCGTCATTTTGCACAAATTGCATGAGAGCTTTATGCAACTTGCATTTCATTTTCTTTTATTTGCGCAAAAAAAATGAATCATGCCCTTCATATGCCATTTGGAAAGCGCTCCCCGTCAGGAACGAACCGACTCTCCTTCCTCTTTCCATTTCGCTTCAATGAAACATTATGCCTCGGCGTTTCATCAGAATTATTTGACAACACCGCGGCGTTTGGCGGAAATTGATTTTTCTTGGAAAATGGTAAAGCCACAATCGCTCAGGCAGGGATTAGGGCTTTCGATAGGCTGAGATGGCTATTATTTAGCGGTAGCCGCTTCAATTTTAAAAGGGAGAAATGATGCATTTCCCGCATGCCGCCAATTCCGGCACAGGAGATTTCTTTCTCAGACGTTAAATACATACTTGTCCAGTCTGTGAAACGCTTCCTGTATACGGGAAAGCGGAGAAGCCAGATTGATGCGGATGTGACAGGGTCCTTGAAATCCCCGGCCGTCCTGCCAAGCGACTCCCACATCCCAGCCGGCCTGAAGCAGCTCATCCAAAGATTTCCCATGGGCTTTGCACCACCTTGTGCAATCCAGAAACATCATATAAGTGCCCTGAGGCATGGCGGCAAAAATGCCCTCGTAGTTGTCCCGAATATGCTCGTAGGCAAACCTCACATTGCCCTCCAGGACCTGGAGCAGTTCATCTGTCCATTCCTCTCCCTCAGTTGAGTATGCGCCCAGCAGGGCGTGCATCGAAAGAACGCTCATATTATTGTAATGCGTCGCGGCAGCATATGAGCAGATACGATGCCGTAGGGATTTGTCATAGATGATATGATAGCTGCCGATTAAACCCGCCAAATTGAAGGTCTTGGAGGGTGCATAGATGGCGATCGTATGCGCCTTGGCCCACTCGTTGACCATCAAGGTGGGGGTGTGCCGGTGGCCCGTGTATACAAGATCAGCCCAAATCTCATCGGAGATCACATAGCACTCGTTTGCGGCGTAGATCTCCATAGCCTTTTCCAGCTCCCAACGCTCCCAAACGCGGCCCGTCGGATTGTGAGGCGAGCAGAAAATTGCCAGATGGATGTTGTACTGTTTCAGCTTCGCGTCCATATCCTCGTAGTCCATCCGCCAGATGCCGTTTTCATCCCTCTTGAGCTGGCTGTACACAGAAGTGCGTCCCAAGCCATCCACGTCGGCGGAGAAGCCCACATAGACCGGCGCGTGAACCAAAATGTTATCACCAGGTGCAGAAAGGGTTTGTACCGCACTGGTAACGCAGCCGTGAACGCCGTTCTCATAGCCGATGTATGCACGCTTCAGACCCTGGAAGTGGTTGCGCTTTGTCTGCCAGCCGATAATATCCTCATAGTATTTGTCGCTAGGAGCGAAATAACCGAACAAGGGATGCTTGGTTCGCTCAATGATAGCCTCAGTTATGGCAGGACAGGTGGCGAAGTTCATGTCCGCAACCCACATGGGAATGGCGTCAAAGCCATCCTTCGGTTTGCCGGGTTCGTTTCCCCAGTTCTTCTGACCAATGGCGTCTACCGCATAGGCATCCATTCCATGGCGGTCAATGAGAGAGGTAAAGTCGTATTTCATTTGAATAACATCCTTTCTGCCTGATAATCGTTCTGCTATCAGACGCAATGCTGTTTTTTTGAGCGCTACACCAATGCCTGAAAATGCTCATAGCTTCGTTGCAACACGGATATTGTTTCCAATCGAAAAATCTGTAAATCAAATTCGATAAAGAGAATTTTCCTCATTTATAGCCTCTCTAAGCGAGAAGAGACAGGTGAACTATAATTTGACAGTTTAAGTATAGCATACATCGTTCGTCACACAAGTTATTTTTGAAATTTAAGGTAAAGGAAACGCCGCGCAAATACCCTTTTAAAAGCAAAAAGAATTCCCGACCGCAAATAACGATCAGGATGCCTCTTAAAATGTCCGCATACGCGCACTGATTCAAGCCGTCAGACAGGGTCTGTCAGCCAGAATCAGATTTGCCAGCGCGAACAGGATATTCAATTTCGCGGTCTGTTTTCGCAGACCTCTGTATCGCGTTTTTTCGGTATCGTAACTGGCCCTTTCCAACGCCAAAGACGTGCTCCGCTTTGGCTCGGGCAGATGATTTCTCGTATCAGATTTTGACATGCTCCGCATTATGCGGTGTTGCCCTAAACCTTACACAAATCGTCCAAATTGTTACTTGTGAATTCAAGGTTCATCTGCTATTTCTTATTTGGTTTCCGCTTGATGGCTAATATCTGTACAAAATCTCTAAACAAAGACGTATCAATAGGCTCAAACATCAACCATTTTCCATCACGATAAGTTTTTGCTTCATCATAGATTTTTTGAACAAGCTCTGAATAATTATTTCGCGCTGCTTCAAATTTGGCTCGTTCATCTTTGCCTAAGATTA
>CAZEMM010000068.1:0-10666 GCA_964513445.1 uncultured Butyricicoccus sp.
ACTGGGCTTTCCATGACTATCCTTTTTTGCTGTCTACTTTTGCTTGACAGGTGCACCTTCTGATTGGGAAGGCTCCCGTTTTTTGTATACGGACAGATGGTTTTCCACAGGCTGCAACGGCTTGCAGTGGACAACGTGTACATATGCGGTATTATGTAGCAAAACGTGCAGGAAGGGCGCACAGTCAGAATGGAAGTGAATAGACATGAACGAATCGGACACATGCAGCTGCCATGCTGTAGAGGAATTGCAGCAGCTGACAAAGCAGCATACCATACAGCTTGCCAAGCATGAAGAGCGTCTGGGGCGCGGCAATATTGAATTTGCGGTGATTTCTACCAAGCTGAATATTATTATGGCGGTTTTAGGCGCAGTTGGTATTGCCATTTGCGGAACCATCATATCATTTATTATGGCGTGAAGGGAGGGATTATTGTGAGTGAATCAAAGCGAAGCATCAGCTCAGATACCATTGCGCGCACCGTCGTATTGGTGCTGGCATTGCTCAATCAGATTTTAGCGATTGCGGGACATTCCGCCATTTCGTTTGCGGAAAGCGATATCTATCAGCTGGTTTCGCTGTTGTGGACGATCGTGGCATCTATTGCCGCGTGGTGGAAAAACAACAGCTTTACGTGCCTTGCCTGTCAGGCGGATGAATGGATGCGGCAGCAGCAAAAAGAAAAGAAGCAAACAACTGATGCATCGGAAAATGCAGACAAATGAGGTGATTTCCATCGGATATTCCGTAACATTTCAGACAGAACAGAAATATAAATCCATTCGCTATGGACAGGGAACCATTTATTCGTCTGCGTGCGGGCCGGCAAGCCTGTGCAACGCGCTCGCGGCGGCAGGCATTGCCAAAGTGGATCTGCCGGCTATGTGCCAGCTGGCGGTTGCGAGCGGCGCGCGGGTAGAGGGCGGAACCGTACTGCCGCCTCTGCTCCGCGCAGCGGGCGAAAAATATCATTTTTCTTACACGACGACCAGTAAAAATGCCGAACTGCTGGCGCATTTGCAGCGCGGCGGCGTCGCGATCCTGCATGCAGGGGACAGCTACAAGCTGTTTTCCACGAGCGGGCATTTTGTTGCGGCGGTTGCGGTGAGCGGACAGACCATCACGGTGCTGGACAGCTATTGGTACAGTGGAAAATACACGCAGTCTGCAATACGCCGCAATTATGTCAGCGTTTTGGAAAAGGGCGTTATTCACACCAGCCTGACACAGTGCGGAAAGGCGACAATCGACCGTGCGCCGAGCTATTATTTGATTGCGCCGGATAGCATAGAAACATCTGCGCAAGAAGAGGAGGATTTGATGCAGTATTACAATACGTTGAGCGACGTGCCGGTTTGGTATCATGACGCGGTAAAAAAGCTCGTCGATCGAGGCGTGCTGGAGGGCAACGGAAAAGAGCTGTACCTCAGCGAGGATTTATGCCGAATGATGACGATATTGGACAGACTTGGACTGATTCCCTAATACCGTACGGCGTTTGCGGTGCTGAAGCGACATTTCTTATTTTCCTGTTGAGTTGTCCGAATCTTTTCTGTATAATAGAAAACGATATGATAATAAAATCGTGTTTTTCAATGAAAGGACCGGACTATGAAACGAGTGATTACCTATGGTACTTTTGATCTTCTGCATTACGGGCATATCAATTTACTGCGCCGGGCAAAGGCGCTGGGCGATTATTTGATCGTCGCGGTATCAACGGATGAATTTAACTGGAATGAGAAACAAAAAAAGTGCTATTTTTCGTATGAAGAGCGTAAACAGCTGGTAGAAGCGATTCGGTATGTTGATCTGGTTATTCCCGAAGAAAATTGGGGCCAGAAGCGTACGGATGTGCATGAATATCACGTGGACACCTTCGTGATCGGAGACGATTGGGCGGGCAAGTTTGATTTTCTGAAGGAGGAGGGCTGCGAGGTGGTCTATCTGCCGCGCACACCGGAAATCTCCACAACGAGGATCAAGAGCGAGCTGAATATGGAAAAGAAATAGCAGCTGGGATCAGACGGAAGACAATCCGTTTATTGCGCAGCTGACCCTCACACATTATCGTGCGTACCGATCGGTGCGCGGTGGTATAATCGCACAAAAATGCAAGGCAAGCGGCCCGCGTGGCCGCTTGCCTTTTTGTCGCTGTTACAGTAGGCTGCGGGCGGCGGATTCCCCCGCCGTCATGCCGGAGCACCACGCCCAATGCAGATTATAGCCGCCGCAGTCGCCGACCACATCCAGTATCTCGCCCGCGAGATACAGCCCAGGGCAGACGCGCGAAGCGAAGCGTGCGTCTATCTCTTCCAGGAGTACGCCGCCGCCTGTCGCCTGTGCCTTGTCCCATGCAAGCACGCCTGTGACCGGAAACTGCCATGCCTTGAGCACATCGGACAGTCGCCGGATGTCCTGCTCCGACAGCGCCCCCGCGCGCGTACCGGCATCTTGCTGCGCCTGCTGCAACGCGGCGCCCAACAGCCTGCTGTGCAGCCATCCGCTCAAACATCGCCCGATCGGAGCGTCAGGTGCACATGCGATGCGCCGGTGAAGCTGCTGCGGCATATCGTCCAGCTGCGGCAGCAGATCGACCGACAGCGCAAAGCCGCGCGGATTTGCGCCCAACAGACAGGACAGCTGAAAGGCCGGAATCCCCGAAATGCCAAAGTCGGTAAATTGCAGCTCACCATAGTCCGTACCGTACACGGTTCCCTGCTTGTGTAGTGTCAGCTTTCCGCGCGTACGGACGCCTTTCAGCTGCTTACACACCGGCTTTGCGCATTTGATGGCTGTAAGCGCGGGAAACAGCGGCGCCCAGTGATGCCCCAGCCGTTTCGCAAGCGCAAAGCTCGTCCCGTCTGTGCCCTGCTTGGGCGCGGCCTTGCCGCCAGCTGTCAAAATGACCGCGTCTGCGTACAGTATCCCTGTGTCTGTCTGCACCGCAAAGCGTTCGCTCTCAAAACGGACAGCGCGCACCCGACAGCGGCCGCGCACAACTACACCGCATTGCTCCAGCGCAAACAGCAGCGTCTCCCGAACCGATGCAGCCTGATGCGAGTAAGGATACACGCGCCCCTCCTCCTCGTCCAGCAGCAGACCGAGCGACGCAAAAAAATCCATCGTCCGTGCTGCCGGCATGGACTCCAGCAGTGTCGCCAGCGCATCCGGCTGGCTGGAATGATAATGTGCCGGACGAATGTCGAGGTTGGTCAGATTGCACCGTCCGTTGCCTGTGACAAGCAGCTTTTTGCCGGGTTGCTCCAGGCCCTCCGCGATGGTAACGCGCGCGTGCGGGTTGGTCTGCGCAGCGCGAATCGCCGCCGCAATCCCCGCGGCGCCGCCGCCAATAATCAAAATATCCTTCATATGTTTTCTTCCTCTATGCTTTCGATCTGTTCGCGCAGTGCGTCCATATGCCGCAGAACATCGCGCGCCACCGCCAGCTGACGGCGGGTGCGCAGGAGATTTTCTTCCGGCTGTGTCGTCTGAAAATAGCGGTCACCTGTCAAAAAATCGTCTAAATAGCGCGCGGCAAGCTCCATCGTAACCGCATAGATACCTGTCACAAGCTGCTCACGTTCACAGGACGTAATCGCGGTTCCCAGCGCGCCCAAAAAGCCGCGTGCCAACGCCGTGAACCGCACGAGGTCGACCTGTCCCGTTCCGCATGACGCGCTGCGCACCGCATCCCCAAAATCATATATCAGAAGTCCGGGCATAACAGTGTCCAAATCAATAACCGCCAGCGCCTGTCCGCTGTCTACATCAAACAGCACATTGCTGCATTTGGTATCGCCGTGTGTCACACGCAGCGGCATGCGCCCGGCCTGCATCAGCCGGTAGGGGAAACACGCCGCCGCATATCCCGCCCGCAGGCTCTCCAGCTCCGCCTGCGCCAGCACTGCACGCCCCAGCGGGTCAGCTTCTGCGTGCGCAAACAACGTGTCCAACCGCTTCGGCGTGTTGTGGAAATCCGGTATCGTCTCATACAGCGTATCCGTCGGAACATCCAACAGATCACGCACAAAGCCGCCAAAGGCCGCGCCTGCGCGCGCAAGCAGCCGCACATCTGTCAGCGCGGGATAGGACACCGCACGCGTGATCATCGGATAGGCGCGCCAGACCGAACCGTCCGCATCAGTCAGATAGGCGGAGCCGTCCGCTGTTCGCAAAAGGTTCAGTACCAGCCGGTCGGCACAGCGTCCGTCCCGCTGCAGCTTGCCGCGCAGGTGCTCGGTAACGCGCAGAATATTGTGCATGACCTGATGCGGTGCGGGAAACGCGTGCGTGTTCAGCCGCTGTACAATGTATTCACGCGGCGCGCCGCGCGCATCCGTCGTCACATGATACGTCGCGTTGATCTTGCCGCCGCACAGCGTTTCACAGGCGCACAGCTGTCCCTGTATGCCGAAGGCGCGGCATCGCGCGCGCATTTGTATCCAGTCCATATCCATCACTCCAGCGGCATACTTCGGAACTGCCGCGGTGAAATGCCGATTTTTTCTGTAAACGCGCCGGTAAAGCTGGATTCATTGCCATAGCCGACCGCAGCCGCGATCGCCTTAATGGGCATATCCGTGGTCTTTAACAGATACTTGGCGCGGTTTAAGCGGCTGAGCACGATATACTCATGCGGCGAACGCTGCAGCTCCGCGCGGAACAGCCGGATAAGGTGTGATGAGCTGAGATGCACCTCCGCTGAAAGCCGTTTGAGACTGAGGTCGTCGCCCAAATGAGATTGGATATATTTGACAGCCTGCTGAATCGGGCTGTCCTCCTGCAGCGCCAGCTCCTGCCGCGCCGCAGGCATCAGATAGCATAATATGTTATATACCTGCCGCGACTGCTCGATTTGGCTGACCGGTTGCTCTGTGGTAAACTGGCGCACCAGTTGTCGGATCGCTGCTGCAGCAAGCGTACAGCTATCTGCCCGATACAGTACGCCGCCGTTCTGCCGCGTCAGGTAGGAAAACAGCTCGTAGCAGTTCGCGCCGCCAATGTGCAGCCAGTAAAATTCCATAAGCTCCTTTGCCGCATAATAATGTGGCTGCATGCAGTCGATAAATATGATATCTCCCGTATGCGCTGTCAGCTCTGTGTCACGATAGCGAGCGTACATCGACCCCGTTTCGACCAGCAAAAGCAAAAAGCTATTGAAATTCTGCCGTCTGATCAGATATCGCTCATCACAATAATAATGCCCGCAGATATCCGTATAATAAAACAGCTGCTGTATGGCCTGATCTGTCGTATTATAGAAAATCTCCGAGCCGGACAGGACGCCATTTTCATTTTGTTTGAGCACTGCCGCACCTCCGCTCGCACTGTTTTATATCTAAAATAATTAATTTTATCATACAATCATTTTTTGATCAAGTGTTAATTTTACATTCTTCTTTTGAAAAATAATCATCTTTTTCTACATCTCTTTTTTTATTTTTTGAGCTTTTACCGTTTTTTGAATTTACTGCAATTATTTTACGCGTTTCCATGCATTCTTGGCCGCATTCTATCGGTTTTTTGCCGATTTATCCGCGCATTTTTCAAAAGTATTTTAAGAAAAAAGCGTATGAATGCGTAATTTTTTTCGCAAATTCCATCAATTATTCCATGATAATTTCCAACATTTTTTCGATTTCGGCTGCTTTGTAAAACTGCACAAATCAGACGATTGTTCAATTTTGTCCGACTTGCGGATTTTTTTATACAGGATTATACTAAGGCCAACATCAAAAAACGAACGGCTCTCTGCTCCACGCAGACGGACTGCAATTATCATACGAGGAGGAAGAATCTATGCGATTCGATCAGGCAACAAACGGCAATATCTTTATGCATGGCTGGACAAAGGAAGAGGCCGTCATGAGCGGGCATGACAAGGCAGTTTTACAGGAGCTTGCGAAGAAAATGCGCGCGCTGGCAGAGCGTCCGGAGGAGGCCGACCGCATTCAGCTGTGGAAGGATCACAATGACCTGAAGGAGACTCGTCCGGTCATCTATGTCGATCTGGAGAACGGCTGGAATGAGCTGCTGCCGCTGGAGTTTACGCCGCAGTGCGAGGGCGTGATGGCACAGGAATGGGAGATATGGCTCGAGAAGGAAATCATCTACGCGGAGAAGGTCAAGTGCGACAAGCCGCTTGAGGCAACGTTCTATATTCCCTATATGGCGCACAATTCCATGTGGGGCATCGAGAAAAAGGTCATCGGCGACGCCAAGGGCGGCGAAGCGTATACCTGGGAAAGCCCGATCACTGAGGACATGATGGAGGATGATTTCGACGTTGCAGAGGTCATCAAAATCCCGCAGATCACCATTGACTGGGAGGCAACCAACGCGTATACCGATATTGCACATGATGTATTCGACGGAATTTTGAAAGTCGAGCGCCGTCACTGGTGGTGGTGGGGCATGGAGCTGACGCATCCGTATGTCGATCTGCGCGGCTTCCAGGAGATGCTGACCGACTTCTATGATTATCCAGAAAAGCTGACCGAGATTCTGGGCCGCTTCACTGAGGGATATCTCGCGATGATTGATTATTTGGAGGAAAACCGACTGTTCACCCCGAATACCGGCAACTGCTATGTCGGCTCCGGCGGGCTGGGTATCACCACCAGCCTGAATGCAGAGGCTGCACTGCCAACCAGCACAATGGATCTCTGGGGCTTCCACGAGAGTCAGGAAACCAGCGAGGTTTCTCCGGATATGTTCGGTGAATTCATCCTGCCGCATCAGATCAAGCTGGCAGAGCGGTTCGGCCTGAACTATTATGGTTGCTGTGAGGGTCTGGACAGACGTTGGGATTATGTCAAGCAGATTCCGCGCCTGCGCCGTGTTTCCGTCTCGCAGTGGGCAGACATCCCGAAGATGAGCGAGCTGCTCGGCGGTGACTATGTATTCTGCCATAAGGTCAGCCCAACCGACATCGCAGTTCCGCAGATCGACGAGGATTATATCCGCGGCCGTCTGCACACCGTTCTGACCGACTGCAAGCGCTGCGGCAACCATGTCGAGCTGATTATGAAAGACAACCACACCATTGCCAACAGCCCGAACAACGTCTATCGTTGGGTTGAGATTGCCCGCGAGGAGATCGCAAGAGTTTACGGTTAATTCAGTAGAGAGGAGTACAATATGGATTTTCAGCAGCAGACACTGCGACTTTGCGAAAATATTCGCACGATGACCGGTGTATATTGTACTCTAATGGATAGCAAACAGCAGTGCAAGCCGCTATTCCCGTGTCAAAGCGAGACAGCGCGCTGCCTTCAGCTGCACAGTGCAGGCTGTACACACGCGATTCGATGGAATGAAACCTATATGTATCGCTGTGCACAGGACTGTTCCTTCTTGGTTTTTCCACTCCGCCGATTGAACTCGACAAATTACAGTCTGCTTGCAGGTCCGTTTGTCGCGGGCGGCAACAAAACTGCCGCACAGTCACGCCGCGGCGTTCCGGTTTTGACCGAGGAGAAAATACGCGCGCTCAGCGAGATCATTCAGGCGGTATGCGGCTACCTCAGCACAGAGAGCAGACTGTCTGTCGTCGAATCAGAATTTCAGCATGAAACGCTGCATTCCTTGTACGATATCATGCGGCAGGACAGCGAGGATCGCATGCATTACCCGATTGATGAGGAACGCCGCCTGCGTCAGCTGATTCAAACAGGCGATAAAAACAATGCGCAGCAGCTGCTCAACCAGCTTCTGCTTGACCTGTATATGAACAGCGGAAACGACCTGCTGACATTGAAAAACCGCGTGCGCGAGCTTATTACACTCATGTCGCGCGCGGCGATGGACGGCGGCGCGGATGTCGATGAAATCATGGCGATGACCGACCGAAGCATCGTGCAGATTGATCATATTACTGACTTTGACGCGCTGGACATCCTGCTGGGGTCGATTTTGCACCGGTTCTGCGATCGGGTATTCGATTTTTCCGACGTCAAGCATCAGACCATTATTCGACAGGCATCCAGCTATATTCAGGAGCATCTGTGCGAAAAGCTGACCTTAGAGCAGGTTGCCGGACAGGTTCATCTGTCAAAATCATATTTCTGCCGCATTCTAAAGGAAGAGCTTGGCTGTACATTTACTGAATATACCAATCGCCTGCGTATTGAGCGGAGCAAAACCTATCTGCGCCATCAAACGCTCTCTCTTTCTGAAATCGCCTATAAGACCGGCTTTGATGATCAGAGCTATTTCACCCGTATTTTTAAGCGTTATGTCGGTATGCCGCCCGGAAAATATCGGGCGAATGCCGCCAGCGCGTGACATGTTATTTTTAAAATAAAGGAGTATTGACCTATGAAGATGAATATGGATCAGTGGACGCAGGAGCAGATTGATGCACCTGTCAAAAAGGGCCTTCCGGTTCTGTCCTTCCCATCTATCCAGCTGCTCGGAATCACGGTAAAGGATCTTATTAACAGCAGTGATTTGCAGGCAAAGGGTATGAAGGCTGTAGCGGATCGCACGCCCAAATCCGGCGGTGCCGTCAGCCTGATGGATCTTTCTGTCGAGGCGGAATGCTTTGGCGCGCCGATTCGCGTTGCTGATGACGAGGTGCCGACCGTCATCGGCCCGATCCTCGACACAGAGATTGATGAGGACGAACGCCTTGCAGCAGCGGAAGCCATCGAGGTACCGCAGATCGGTGCAGGACGCACACAGATTTACATCGACGCAATCGAAAAGGCGATGGAGCTTATCACCGACCGTCCGGTATTTGCCGGTGTCATCGGCCCGTTCTCATTGGCCGGCCGTCTGATGGACGTCACCTCCGCGATGATCTATTGCTATGACGAGCCGGATATGGTACATATCGTGCTGGAAAAGTCTGCGGAATTTATCATCAACTATATCAAGGCATACAAGGCAGTTGGCGCAAACGGCGTTATAATCGCAGAGCCGCTCGCCGGCCTGCTGTCCCCGTCTCTGGCAATGGAATTTTCCGGCGATTACTGCAAGAAGATTGTCGATGCCGTGCGTGATGAGAGCTTCGCGGTCATCTATCACAACTGCGGCAACACGGCGAATGTTACGCTGGAATCAATTCTATTGTGCGGCGCGAACGCCTATCACTTCGGCAATGCCGTTGATATGGCAGAGATCATGTCCAAGGTGCCGTCCGATACGCTATGCATGGGCAACGTAGACCCTGCCACCGAGTTCCGTGGCGGCACGCCGGAATCGGTTCGCCGGGCGACGCTGGACGTTATGGAAAAATGCTGCAAGTATCCAAACTTTGTCATTTCCTCCGGCTGCGATATTCCGCCGCTGTCCTCCTGGGATAACATCGACGCATTCTTTGACGCGATTGACTCTTATTACAACAAATAAATCTCCAAAATGCATCAGAGCTGTCTCAAAGCGAACCGATTTCGCCAAGGGACAGCTCTTTCTTACGTGATATTTTTGCATTATGGTGTGCCGATAATATCAATCTGGCACATCCTCATTGCCTCCAGCGCATTGGCGTGGCTCTGCGGTGTGACGCCGGCACAGCAGGACGCGTCGACAGCAATCGGCACCTCCGGCAAAAATGCCTTGAGCAGCAGCGCATTGGATATCACACAGATATCTGTACACAAGCCTACCAGCAAAATGCTGTCGATGGGACGCTCTGCGTGCAGCTGCGCCAGCTGCTGTGCCAGCTCCGTGCTGCCAAAGGTCGGTTTATCAATCGGCTTGCGCGAGACAAGCGCTTCAATTGCCGGATGCAGCTCCCAGCCATGCGTACCGCGTATACAATGCGGAACGGGCAACCGCATGCCCTCCTGTGTTTGCATATAGTTTTCGTCATGCGTATCACGTGTGACAACAATACGGCCGTCAAAGCCTTCCATTTTCTCGACCACACGCGGGACGATCGCCTGTGCCTCCGGCGTGCCCAGTGCGCCGTCAATAAAATCATTCTGCATATCTACTACGATCAAAATGTGCATAGCGGCCTCTCTTTCTCTTTGCGTGCTGGATTTATTTTTCTCATTGTATCAAAGGGCAAAAAAAGTGTCAAGCAGCATATATTTTACGAATAGCGGTTTATTCGGGCAGAAGAAGCGCTAAGACAGGGTGGCAGGTCAGTCGTTTTGGCTATCCCGCCGCCCTGCGAGGATTTTACGGTGAACAATACGGTGCAAAATGTTGGTGGTTTGTTCAAGGTAAAAGTTTTGCTACGCGAAAAATCAGAAAAACCGCCCGAATTTTACAATTCCAGCGGTTTCAATGGTACGAATGGCGATACAGAACTTTTTGCAAAACCCAGTAATATCAACGGTTTTGGGATATCGGACAACTTCTTTTCTTGCATAGCGTCATAAAAAATACCTTTCATTTTGGGCGACTGTTCAGACGGTCGCCCTTTTTCTATACCCATTTTCAACTGTATCAATTAGGGTGGAAAATCCGCTGTTCCTTCCCCTGTGTGCCACAAAGCGAAAGGGGCATGGATGTTTTCCCATGCGGAGGATATGGGAGGGATACAGACGGACAAAACACCGAAAACCGACACTTTTTCAAACCACAAGGAAGGAGGTATCAGGCATGGCAGTTTTCCGCATAGAAAAGACCCGTGATTACACGGTCATGTCAAATGATGTTGTATCATAATACTTGACACTTTCCCTTCACGGATTTATAAAAAAGAAG